>DAOUGC010000158.1:0-13603 GCA_034429695.1 Levilinea sp. | reverse complement strand
AACGGGTCCTGCCGCTCCAATTTTTCCTGCCATTCAGTGGTGGTGTAAGTGGTGTAATTGATCGGTCTGTTTAGTTCGCGCTCGATTTGCGTCACCATTTCTGAAAGTTCATCCAGGTTCACATCGCCGATCAGCATCAGGTCTATATCAGAACGCTCATCCGCCTTGCCGGAGGCAAATGAGCCGTATATGAATGCTGATCTCACTTCCCCGATGGCATGCAAGCGCTGCTGTATCATCCCGCCCACCCCAGCGGTTTTTAACACAATGGAACGCAATTCAGGGGCGATCGGACAGGTTGAATTCACCTGAAAAACCCTGGCATTACCAAGCATGCGGCTGCTCAACACACCCAGCTTTTCCAACCGGCGCAATTCCTTCCACACCGCGCTATAGGTTTCTTTGAGTGAAGCGGATAACGCCCATGCGCTATGTTCAACACCGGGGGAGAGAAAGAACTCCACCAGCAGGCGGGCTCTGACTTTTGAGGATATGAGTGATTCAAGCATCAGGCACCTCACTATCACGAATTGAGATAATAATATCACTTTTTGTGATATTGAGGTTGGGTTTACAGGCTTGCCCTTTCAATTATCAGCAAAACGCCTGTTTTATGTCGATGCAGGCAGCACATTTTTCCTTCGCCCTATCAGGGAGAAGGTGGGGTAGTAATGGCATATGCAGGCAACCATTTACGCATGGAAATAGATTAATGAAGGAGGGAATTTAACACGAATGACACGAAGAGACGAACTGCACGAATGAGAGATGATATGTTTTTCGTAGGGGCGTGCGGCACACGCCCATTGGTAAACCAGATGAGGGTTAATGACAAATGCGGGCGGAACGAATAAACGGAAATGGATTGCGGCACATTCGCTCATTCGTTGTTTTTATTCGTTGACGGCGACCAAAAAGTGTTCTGGAAAAATGCGCCCCTATACGTAACAAAAACCATGTTCCTTTTTAACGCCGATAAGATCCACGAAAAACGTTTCATCCACAATATCTTATTCGTGTACTTCGTCCCTTCGTGTCATTCGTGATAAATCTCTTGTATCCCATGAGAGATCGCGGTCTGGAAGGACACGCCGCCCCATAAAAACCCTCCCCTTTCGTGCCATTCGCGATTAAAATCCAAAATTCTCAACCCATTGTGATCTCCAGGACGTTCCAATTTCTCTTGCATTAAAAGAATTAATGTTCTATAATATTTTCACTTACCCTTCCCCTCTCCCAGGTGACCCATGAAACAGGACGGCAAAGTCTACCGGCTGGGCGAATGCCTGCAACAGGCAAACATTGCTCCCGACCAAATCGCCTTCATCATGCAGGGCGGTGACGAGATCCTTTCCAGCAACCCGCCGGCGCGCAAAGCTGAATGGCTGCGCAATGCAATGATCCGCATGGACCAGGTGCTGGACCCTGAAACTCGCCATACCATACGCCAGGCGTGCGCCTGCTGCCTGGGCGGTAAACGCCTGGACATCTCCAAAGCCATCGCCAAAAAAGGCGGCACGCTGGAGGAGCGCATCGCGGCGGCAAACGAAGCACGCCTGGTGTTTGGTCACAGCGTGACACTGGAGGAAAACGGTCAGATCATTGTGCGTTTTGCACCCGACGACGCCGATCAGCGTTGTTCATGCCTGCCCATGCCAACGGAACGCATGCCGGTTACTTACTGCTACTGCTGCGCCGGGCACGTCAAACATCACCTGCAAATTGCGCTGGGGCGTGAACTCAAGGTGCAGGTGCGCTCGTCTGTGCTCAGCAGCGGCGGCGCCAAACCGTGCTCGTTCCGCTTTACACTGCTCCAACCCTGATCAGCCAGAACGGGCTGTCCAAAATTTCTTAAGAAGAAGCCTGCCTTTTGGCGGGCTTTTTGCATTTTTTATTCAGCATTGGTGCTATGATCAATATATCCCCAGTCACAACACCAGACCCCTCTGTTGGGAAAGGAATCAAGCATGAGCCACCTGCTGCAGGATATCAACAAAACGTTGTTTCTGCCGTTGTGGGGCCGCGCCAAGCTGACGAGCGCCGGCAACCCGGTGCTGAACGACCCCAAGGCAGTTGAACTAGTCGAACAGTTCCCCGATCTCGACTTCACCGTACAGGAAAAAATCTTCATTGACATCTTCAACGTCGGCTGGGTGATCCGCGCGGCTGCCTTTGATGACACCGTGCGCGCCTTCACCGCCCGCCACCCCGACGCCGCAATTGTCAACATCGGCGCAGGGCTGGATACCGGCTTTTTCCGCGTGGATAACGGCGCGCTCACCTGGTATGACCTGGATCTGCCTGAAGTGATCGCGCTGCGAAAACGGTTTCTGCCCGAGGGTCCGCGCAACCGCTGCCTGCCCGCATCGCTGTTTGACGCCGGCTGGATGCGCACCGTTGCAGAGCGCCACCCGCATGTGTTGCTAATGGCAGGCGGTGTGCTGTTTTACTTCCCGGAGAGCCAGTTGCGCCCGTGGTTCAATCAAATGGCAGACACCTTCCCCGGCGCTGAACTGATCTTTGACGCCGTCTCGGTTGCCGCCATGCCCATGGTCAACAAGGGCCTGTCCATGGCGGGTATGCAAAGCGCCATGCTGCAGTGGGGTCTGGAAACACCCGCCCACTTGTGTGAATGGGATGCGCGCATTGAAATACTGGACGCATATCCCACATTTTCCCGCCAGCCGGATCGCTCCTTCTGGCCGCCTGCGGTTCAGGAACACATGGACCGCAGTGATGCCGGTAACAACACCAGCATTGTCCACATCCGGTTTGGAAAATAACCCAGGGGGCAGGCTGTGAAACTGCACATCCTGGGGAGCGGTGGATTTATCCCCACCGAACACCGCCAGACGGCATGCTATTTTTTGCCCGAAACCGGCGTGATGCTTGACGCAGGCAGCGGATTGTATCGTTGCGTTCCCCTGCTGCAAACCACTGAATTGCACATCTTTCTGTCCCATTCGCACGGCGATCACACCAGTGGGCTGATGTGGCTGTTTGCATGCCTGTTGATGGACGAATCCAACCGGCGGCCAGAAGGGCTGACCCATGACACGCTGAATGAGATCCATACGCGCGCCAATGCCCGTGCGGTGGATATTCACGTTTACGCCACTCCGCGCGTGCTGGACACCGTCACGCCGTTGTACCGCTTTCCGGTGGACTGGGTTGCCCTGGATGGTGAGACATCGCTGCCCTGCGGCGGACACCTGCGCGCCTTCCCGCTGGACCCGGACCGCGAGGAGACCGGCTTCCGGCTGAATTGGCCCGGTCACAGCATGGCGTATGTCACCGACACCGTGGCTTCGGCTCATTGCGTTTATCGTGAGGAAATTCGGGGGGTTGACCTGCTGGTACACGACTGCAATGGACCCGACCGGGTGGGAACGTTAATGGACCGGGTTGGTCACAGCCATACCACGCCGGTGGTGCGCCTGGCTGCGGAGGCCGGAGTCCGGCAATTGTTGCTGATCCATGAAAACCCGTTTGCCAGTATGCGCCTGGAGGAAGACCTGGCCGCGGCGCGGGCAATTTTTCCAGATACATGCATTGCTGAGGACGGCGGGGTGGTGGAATTTTAGCCAGACAGCGATGCCTGCATGATTCCCCCTGCATATCCATATGTCGTGGTTCAATCGGCGCTCTTCCAATCCGCCGGAACACAGGAGGGCGCCATCCCGCCATAAAAAGCAATTTCCACCTATCGTGCAGTTCGTCATTTCGTGTCATTCGTGTTCAAGCTGTATGTTTTTACATATAAAAATGGCAGGATGGAAGAGCGCCGCGCCAGAAAGCTGGCGACCTGCCCTACAAATTACGCTTCCCCGTCAGGCATGCCGGGTACCAGCGAAATCAGTTCTGCGCCCAGCGCTGCCTGCGATTAACCTTCCCCGTCAGGCATGCCGGGTACCAGCGAAATCAGTTCAGCGCCCAGCGCTGCCTGCGATTAACCTTGCCCGTCAGGCATGCAGGGTACCAGCGAAATCAATTCAGCGCCCAGCGCTGCCTGCGATTAACCTTCCCCGTCAGGCATACCCGGTACCAAAGAGATCAATTCAGCGCCAATATCCCTCAACTTCGCCAGCAGCCCGTACAGCGCCGATTGGTCGGGCAACCAACCGGTCAACTCCGTCACCGGCTGACCATCCCGAATGGTGTGTTCGATGGTAAAACCTTCCAGCATGGCCTGCCAGCGTGGGTCCAAATGTCCTTTAAGACAGATGCGATGATACATAAGCGGCTCAATATGGCGTTTTATTGAACCAAGCCAGTCGAAATACCCTGAATCCATCCGTTAATTTGCTCCCAGTTGCGGAAGTCGCCCACCGGCGTCTTCATGGCTTTCATCATTAATTTTTCCAACAGGTTCAGGCGGCGCAAATCCATCACACCCGCAAACAGACCCTCACTGGCCGGCTGGATCATGGCGCGCACGGGGTCGAGATAAGCCGAGACCGTGGCGCGATTTTCGGCGGTGTCCTTCTCCAGCGTCATGCAGGCAATGAAAATATCAAAACGTTTGCTTTGCAACGCGGTGAGGTTGTCCTGGATAAACTGTGTCATCTCCGGCAGAATATTGCCAACGCGGATGGCGCTACCGGCGATCACGGTGCTGTAAGGTGACAGATCGGTGACTTCCTTGACCGGTTTTACATCCACAAGGTACTGTCCGGCGCGCAGGGTTTCAGCCATGCGCATGGCGATATCGGCGGTGGAGCCAGCTTTGGTGGCATAGGTGATCAAAATACGGTTTTCCATGGTTCCTTCTCCTGTTTCCGGGTCATCTGATGATGGCAAATCCTGCGGGGGTGTATATGTCGCGGCGAGGGCGGTGCCACCGGCCAGCAAAACGCCCACGGCTGCAATGGTCAGGCAGGAGCGTTTTAGAAAGGTTCGACGGGAAATGATCTCTGGTTTTTCTTGCATGGTTGCACCTGTTTTTTAAGATTACATCATGGTTAGCATAGCACCAGCGGAAATGGAAAAGCACCATCCAAATGGATGGCGCCTGGATGGATTTAAATCACCGGCATTATCTTTTGAGCAGATTCATCTGGCGCGCCAGAGCCACAGCCTGACCGCGGCCCCTGACGCCCATCTTGGAGAAGATCTGGCTGGCATACCAGCGGATGGTGTTCTCACTCAAATAAAGCTCTGCGCCGATCTCGCGGTTGGACAACCCGGCTGCCATCAGACGCAGCACATCCAGCTCGCGTTCATTAAGCGGTTCCAACAACCCTTCCTGATTCGCGGCTTGCGAAGGCGCAGGAGACGGTACTGGTTGAACCGGTTCGAGACTTTTGCCAAAAGCAGCCAGCAGGTGATCGCGGTATTCACTGGCTGGCGCGTCCTTTAACAAAGCGGCCAGAGGAGCACCGGCATCCAGAAAGATGCGCGTGTAACCACCCTGCCTGCCCAGATCCATTGCAGCCAGCAAGGATTCCAGTGCCGCTGCACGCTCACCTGAATCAACCAGAACGCGCGTCCGCCATGCATGGATCGCCACCAGTCGCCCGCGCCGGTTTTCCGCGATATATTTGTTTTTCAGCCCGTTTAGTATTTGCAACGCCTCAGCATGGCGATCTGCGGCATTGAGCACCTGCGCCAGGACGATGTAATCCTGTCCACGTTCAAAGGATGGTTCATCCTGTGCAGACAACCCGCTGCCATCAGCCCAGTGCAGCGCGGCAGAAAGGTTGCCCTGATAATAATCCACCCTGGCCAGAAAGGACCTGACCATGGCAACGCCCCACTCGGAACCAAACGGCTCAACGATGGTGCGCGCCTCGGCCAGCGCTTCCCTCGCGCGGTCGTATTGACCCAGATCAGTAAAGAGGAAAGACTGGTTCATCAGACCGAGCACCAGCGCGTCCGCCTGACGCCATTCGCGGCACAGATCCAGCCCTTTCTGAATCATCTCTCCGGCTTCATCCAGACGGTTCCATTCGCGCAATACAGCGCCCAGTCCGCACCAGGTGTAACCGGTAAACGGATTATCCACCTGGCCGGTGATCTGCGCTGCGAAAGCCAGTGTCTGGCGGTGCTGGCGTTCTGCCTGGTACAGATCGCCCAGCTCCCAGTACAACTCACCCTGGCTGCCGGCATTGAAACAATAAGTGTACAGATTGCCGGTTCGTTCGCTGGCAGCACCGGCCACGCGGTGAGCCTCGAGCGCCTCATCCAGCCGTCCGGCGTAACGCAGGCTGTTGGCTTGCAAAGCTGCGGTGCGCGCCAGCAGCACATCATCACTGGCGGGCAGGGTGCGCATGGCTGCCTCAGCGTGCACGAGCGCATCAGCCCATTTACCGCTGAAGAAATCCAGATACGCCCTGTGAGCAAAAGCGTGCGCCTGCGCCACCTGGCGCAGCTCATCCGGTTGTCCGGCGGCAGCCTGCAACGCCTGTTCAACCCGTTGAATGGAACGATCCATCACACCGTTGAACACCAGTGCCCAGGCGTGCATCAGGCACAGCATGGGGCGGGTGATGATGATTTCCTCTGGAATGGCAGCGATCCAGCGCAACAACGGCCCGGCTCCCTGGCGGCTGATGGCCTCAGGCGCGATCTGCTCGATCCACCCGGCGGCGCGGTCAAAGTCTTTGGCTTCCAGCGCATACCCAATCGCCTCTGGCAGCAGGTCATTTTCTGCACACCAGGTCATGGCACGGGTATACAACCCAGGCACTTCATCGGGATATTCCTCCTGCAGGTGCATGCGCAGGAACTGGGCGAAGAGATGATGATAGCGGTACCAGCGCCGTTCGTGGTCGAGCGGGGACAGGAACAGGTTGGCGGCTTCGAGACGGCGCAGGTGCGCCTGGCCGTCGGTTGACTGCAATACGTGGTCGCACAGGGCAGCATTGAAGCGGCGCAGCACCGATGTACGCAACAAAAATTGACGCTGCCCGCTGGATTGACGCGAGAGCACCTCATCCACCAGATAATCGGTAAGGAAGCGGTGACTGGCGGTGAAGTCGCGTATGAAGCGGGCGTGGTCTGGGTCGGATTGTAATGAAATGGCCGCCAGACGCAGACCTGCCACCCAGCCTTCGGTGCGATCTGCAAGCGCACGCACCTCGGCCTCCGGCAGGTCGAGCGCCATGCCGGCATTGAGAAAATCCTGCGCTTCCTGCTGCGAGAAGCGCAGATCAGCGGCGCGCAGCTCGGCCAGTTGCCCGCGTGCGCGCAGGCGCGCAAGCGCCAGGGGCGGGTCTTCGCGGGTGGCGATCACCAGGCGCAGGCTGGCGGGGAGGTGTTCGATGAAAAAATCCAACCCGGCGTGGATCTCGGGATTGGTGATGGCATGATAGTCATCCAGCACCAGCAGGGCTGAGGGCATCCCGGCCTGGGCAAGATCGTTAATCAGCGAAACCAGCACGCTTTCGATGGGAGGTGGTTGCGGCGCATGAAAGGCAGCCAGTGCAGATGCGCCCACCCCCTGCTGGAGCTTTTGCAGCGCAGTGATGAAGTACGCCCAGAACTGTGCCGGGCTGTTATCGGTTTCATCCAGCGAGATCCACGCCGCCGGTACCGCCTGCCCCGCCAGCCATTCAGCCAGCAGTGTGGTTTTGCCAAAACCGGCCGGAGCGGATAGCAGCATCAGCCGGGTGTGCAACCCATTTTGCAGGCGGTCATTAAGACGCCCTCGCCGGACCGTGTCCGTGGTGGGCAGCGGGGTATGCAGTTTGGTGGCGAGCAATGGCATGGTCATCGAATGATTCCTGTGGGGCAGTCCAGCTTCATGCGGTGTACGGTTTGCCACAACCCCCTCGCCCTGCTCCAGCGTTCCACCAGGTGAACGCCAGCCAGGCTGCGCCAATCCTTCTCCAGCCCTGCGTGACACACCACCCCCATGCCGGGTCGCTCATGGTGGCAGTACCGACATTCCAGCGGGACATGGCCCGTGGCGTGCAACTGGCACAGCCCGTCGACCAGAAAAGTGCATCCGGCGTGGGCAAATTCCTGCAGGGCAAAGCCACCTTCGCACCCGCGAAAAGCAGGCGATAGCACCCCAAACGTTCCTTCCGGCGCGATTTCCAGCATCATGCGCGCACCGTAACCGGCTTCAAGCGCATCAGCCGCCTGGGCCACCGTCCACCAGCCAGGGCGGGCGCAATACCCCACGCACACCGCGCACTGACATTCGGGCGATGGTGGGAAGCGTTGTTCAAGGCTTTTTCGTTGTGATGGTCGCAGACGGGTCATGGCGGCGACGTGTGGGGCAAGAACGGATTTCGACAGGAGGTTGGCATAACCGGCTTGCCGTACAGGTAATTATAAATCTGCATGGAAAAATGGCGGCAAATCTTAACGTGCGCCGGTCAGCCTGATGAATTAGAATTGATTGACCATCAAAACGGAGAGACACATGCGTATCATCGATCTGACCCACCCCGTTCGGGCGAACATGCCGGTTTTCCCTGGCACGCAGCCGCCCGTCATTCAACAGGCCAACACGGTCGAACAGCACGGTTTCGCTGAAAAGCTGATCAGCCTGTACAGCCACACCGGCACGCACATGGACGCCCCTGCTCACATGCTGCCGGGCGCGAAAACACTGGACGCCTTCAGCGCCGCCGATTTTTACGGTACGGCGGTGCGCCTGGATGTTCGTCCTGAAACCGGCATTGCCCCCGATGATTTGATCGGTCTGGACCGGCTGGCAACCGTGGAGGAGAACCTGCGCGGAGCGCAGTTTTTAATCCTGCATACCGGCTGGGCAGAGAAATGGGGCCAACCGGATTATTTTAGAGGTTTCCCGGCGCTCTCGCCCGACGCTGCCCGGCGCGTGGTGGAGCTGGGCGTGCGTGGAGTGGGCATTGACGCCATCTCCATTGACCGCATGAGTGACCATCATTTTCCGGTGCATCACATCCTGTTTGAAGCCGGGTTGTTTGTAATTGAGAACCTGAAGGATCTGCATCTGACTCCCGCGGTGTTTGAAATGGCCAGCCTGCCCCTGGCGATTGGGGATGCGGACGGTGCCCCTTCCCGTGCCATCGCCCTGGTGAATGACAAATAAGAGACCGGGAAGCGGTGCCCCTTCCCGTGCCATCGCCATTGTGAATGACAAATAAGAGGCCGGGAAGCGGTGCCCCTTCCCGTGTGATCGCCATTTTGGATAACAAATAAGAGACCGGGAAGCGGTGCCCCTTCCCGTGTGATCGCCCTGGTGAATGATTGATTCAATGGCCGGGAAGCGGTGCCCCTTCCCGTGCCATCGCCATTGTGAATGATTGATTCAATGGCCGGGAAGCGGTGCATTTCTCCTCTCCCCCACGGGGAGAGGCTGGGAGAGGGGCGATCAGAATCCCTCTCATACCCCCTATCCGTCCGATTGCCCGCTTCATGCTCAATCCGACACCATCTCCCTGTAAAGCAGAAGGAAAAGCAGCCAGGACTGCACATTGCCCACCCTTTCCGGCTTTTTTCGCAGACCGCAAAAGGTTATAATGGGCGAATGGCTGATGCCCGGAGTTCCCTGTTCATCAGCGCCTTCCGGGTCAGGCAGCCAGACTTTTACCGGTAATGCCGCCGGAAGAAGCATCTTTCAGCGGAATTGTGGGGACCATTTATGAATATCCAGATATCTGAAATAACCAGCCGGGGCGACCTGCGCGACTTCATCAACTACCCGTTCAGCCTGTACAGGGACAACCCTTACTGGGTTCCCAGCCTGTTCGAGGACGACCTGAACACGCTCGACCCAAGACGCAACCCGGCTTTTGACCATAGCAAGGCATCCTATTGGATGGCTTACCAAAATGGTCATGCGGTGGGCCGCATTGCCGGCATCATCAATGATTTGCATGCCCAAAAGTGGAACCAACCCTATGCGCGCTTTGGTTGGATCGACTTTGTGGATGACCCGGCGGTTTCAGGCGCGCTGCTCAACACCCTCGAAACCTGGGCGCGCAACAACGGCATGAGCGCCGTACACGGCCCGCTTGGCTTTACTGACATGGATCACGAGGGTATGCTGGTGGAAGGTTTTGACCGCCTGGGAACCATGGCCACCATCTACAATCATCCATACTATCCACGCCATCTCGAACTGCACGGCTACGCCAAAGACATTGACTGGGTGGAGTACGAGATCAACGTGCCGGGCCAATCGCCTGAGAAGGTGGCGCAACTGGCAGAAACCGTGCTGCGGCGTTACGACCTGCATCTGTTGCCCGCCCGCACGCGCAAGGATCTGCTGCCATACGCGCATCAGCTCTTTGACGTACTCAATGAGGCTTACGGGCATCTGTACGGCGTGGTTCCATTGACCGAACGCCAGGTGGATGTGTACGTCAAGCAATATTTCGACTTTATCCGGCCTGAGATGGCCCCCATGGTGCTGGACAGCAACGACCGGGTAATTGCTTTCGGCATTGCCATGCCCTCACTATCCAAAGCGCTGCAGCGCTCGCAGGGCAGGTTGTTCCCATTTGGGTTTGTGCACCTGTTGAGCGCACTCAATTTCTGGAACGGTTACGAACGCCGCGCCGACCTGTACCTGGTGGCGATCCGCCACGAGTATCAGGGCAAGGGCATCAACGCCGTTTTGATGAATCAGATGATTATCGCCTTTAACAAACTGGGCATTAGATGTGTTGAATCGAACCCTGAGCTGGAAAACAATGATGCAGTGCAGGCGCAGTGGAAGCATTTCGAACGCCGCCAACACAAACGCCGACGCTGCTATATCAAACACCTGACCGCATAAACCAGGAGGAGTTTGAAATGGATGTCAATCGCCAGCAATGGAACAATTGGCACAAAGCTCTGCGCGTCGCCATGAAACAGGCAGCCGCCCCCCACAACACCACCGCCCACAGTAAAGCCCTGGAGCTTTTCCTTCGAGTGCACGGCATGGTGCACACCGCCCAGGTCTCAGACGGCGAGGTCTACTCGTTGGAGGATGAAGTCTGGCAGGGGCTGGGCAACCCTGCCGCAAAATATATCGACCCCGCCAGCGGACATTCAATCGCGTGGATGTTCTGGCATCTGACACGTATTGAAGACATCACCATGAATGTGCTGGTGGCCGGTTGCCCGCAGTTGTTCCACACCCAGGGCTGGCAGGAACGCATGGGCGTTCACCAGGTGGAAACCGGCAACGGCATGTCGCCTGACGAGATCACCCGCCTGACCGCTGACATAAACGTGCAAGCCCTGCGCGCTTACCGCTCGGTGGTGGGGCGCAACACCCGCGCCGTGATCTCCGCCCTGCCGCAAGGCGCGTTTGAGCACAAGCCGCACGCTGACGGACTGGCGCAGATCGTGGCAGACGGCTCGGTGACGGTGGATGCTGTGATTGACTACTGGGGCGGGCTGGACGTGGCCGGCCTGCTGCTCATGCCGCCCACCCGTCACAATCTGGTGCACATCAATGAAGCGCTCAAGATCAAATCAAAAGCCATGAAAAACACATCTGCGGGCGATTAAGGAGAACGCATGGCAAGAATGATCCCCGCCGCACTACGCATTAAAAAAGCGCGGGCGTTGATTGAAAAAGCCCGCAAGCTGCCCCTGCCAGAGGAAGGCGGGCGCTACAACTTCTCCTACATCGCCGAAGTCAAGACCATCATGCAGGACGCGCGGGACCTGATCAAGTTTATTCCCTATGCACCCAGCACATCCCCTGAGACCAAAGCCGAGGTGGAGCAACTCTTCGCTGACATTGACCGCGCCCAACAGGAGATTTTGCATCCGCAATGAGCCTGGGGCAGACAGCCGTTCGCCAGGCCGTGGGCGCGCTGGTTTACCGCCAGATTCCTTTTGGCTTCCTGCAGGTGCACAAGGTGTTGAGGATGGACGGCATGGCTGGCATTCAACCTGTGGCCGGCATGTGGGATTTTCCAAAAGGCGGCGTCAAACCCTCCGATGAATCCCTCACCGCTGCTTTGATGCGCGAACTGCTGGAAGAGACCGGTTCAACTCCATATGAACTGCTGTACACGTATCCCCAACCGGTGTGTTTTGATTTTTCCCCTCAAGACGCTGCCGCGCTTGGTTTTACCAGCCAGCATACACACATGTTCCTGTGCCGCTATACTGGCAATGGCAGCGACCTGACCCCGCAGGATGGGGAAATTGACTCAGTTCGTTTTGTGGGCAGGGTGGAAATGTACGCCAGCCTGGCGTATGAGGAAAGCCGCCATTTCTTCACCTGCGCCTGCGCCGAGCCGCCGCTGAACGACTTTTTTCAACCAACGGAGAAACCCACATGACGCCTGTTGATCTACCCGGCTCGAACATTCCTGAAGGGTTGCAATTCCTGCTCTCCGCGCGCACCGGCCATTACCGCATGGAGTCAGGTCATCACAGCCAGGTGTGGATGGAGTTCAACACGCTGTTTATGAACCCATCCCACTTGCGCCCGTTCATCACCCAATTGGCCGGGTTGCTTGCGCCGCTCCAGCCGGACGCATTGTGCGGTCCTTACATCGGCGGAATGTTGCTCGCCAGCATGACCGCCATGGAGATGGGAATTGAGTTCTTCCACACGCTGCGTCAGGCAGACCCTGGCGAGGGCATGTATGCGGTGCAATACCATCTGCCCGCAGATTTGCACGGGCACGTCAGCGGCAAGCGCGTGATCGTGGTGGACGATGTCATCAATGCCGGGTCGGCGGTGCTGGCCACCTGCGATGAGCTTGCCGCCCACGGGGCAGAGGTGATCGCTGTGGGCGCGCTGGTGACCCTTGGTGATACCGGCGTTGAGGCCGTGGCTGCCCGCGGTCTGCCGCTGTTGAGCATCTCCAGCCATCCCAACCGCCTGTACCTGCCGGATGAATGTCCATTGTGCCAGCAGGGGGTTGAGCTTACAGAAGTGAAGTAACACCAAAAAGCAAGGCAGGGTGAGTCGCCAGCGAAGCTGGCGCGGCGTCTTCCGACCCACCGATTTTCGCCAATCAATGTGGATAATGTTATTTACCGCACACATTCGGTGGGCTGAGAAAGTATCACACCAGCGAAGCTGGTGCCCCACTCTACCACTGTATTGCTGCCCATTCGATTCTTCGTTGACGGTCAAAACGGCGGGATGGAAGTACACCATCCCGCCCTTGTATATTAACAATAGTTGTAAGATGTAGGTATTGGAACTGGGCATGGCAGACCGTCCGCCCTAAGGTTAAAGAAAGCCGTTTCGTAGCAAGGGTCGCCATGTCTTTCAAACAATAGCCCGGACAGTTGCCAGGGCCAGAAGAGCCCGCATCAGGCAAGGTAGGGACCAGATCATCTTTGCGAGGACAGCATGAGCCACGAAATGCAGGGTGCGAATTACGTTGGCATTGATGTGAGCAAGGCAGGGTTGGATGTGCACATCCGGCCAATCGAAGAGAGTTTTATGGTGACGAACGATGAAGAGGGGATCCAGAAGCTGATTGCGTGTCTGCGCCAGTATCGGGTGAAACTGATCGTGCTGGAAGCCACGGGAGGGTACGAGCGCGAGGTGTATGTGGCCTTGAATCTAGCCGGGCTGAAGACAGTGCGGATCAACCCGCGCCAGGCGCGTCATTTTGCCAAATCGATCGGAAAGCTGGCCAAGTCAGACAAAATTGACGCGGGAGTGTTGGCGCATTTTGCCGAAGCGATCCAGCCCGAA
>DAOUGC010000157.1:0-20201 GCA_034429695.1 Levilinea sp. | reverse complement strand
CAAAATCAAGATGCTCCCATTCAGCACCCTCGACGATCACCGCCTTTAATTTGCCGTCATTCTGCAGATCGAGAATCTCTTCAAGCTGTTCATCCAGCAGCGAGGTCTGATCAACCACGTCACATTCATTGTTGATCAGCGCCTGAATGTTTTTATCGGCAGGCTCACCCAGGAAACGGTAAACCAGCGTGTCAAACACCGGCAAGCCCTCAGCAGCGCGGAAGTAATTGGGGTTTTTGGCCAGGGTGATATGATCACCCTTTGCCCATTCTGATATCTGATAGGGTCCCCACCCCAGCGGCTTTACTGCCGCTGCATCCGTGGTGAGCAAATCAGCAGGAGCAATGCCTTGCAGCGCATGTGCAGGCAGGGGTGACCAGAACATTGCCTCCAGCCGGGCGGGTACAAACCCTGGCAAACCCACCCATTGCACGGTGACATCGTCCAGAGCGGTGTAACCGCTGGTGCGGTCAAGGTTGCCGCGCGTCACCGGGGTATCAGGCGAATTGGAAACATTAAACGAGAAAACCGAGTCGCCCGCCGTCAACGGCGAACCGTCTGACCATTTCAGGTTGGGCAGCAGCCGGTAAGTCAGCGAAAGTTGGTCCATCTGCAGGAGTGATGCGCCGTCATAATCCACAGCACAATCCTCACCATGACAGCCCGCCGGAAATACACGTTCACCAACAGAAAGGGCAGCCAGTTCACCGCGCGCATTCACGATAATGTCGCCCGGTTTTACGTCAACTGGTTGGAAAACTGCATCACCATTGGAGAAATCGGGCAGGGTGGAAAGAATTACCGGTTGCGCACCAAACTGGCGTGTATCAATGGGGCCGTCATAAACCGCCTCAAGCACGCTCCACATGGCTTTTGAAGAACTGCCGTACATATACAGCGTGGAAGGCTCCTGACCCAGACAGATCACCAGCGAACGCGGCTCGGGGGTGGCTGTGGGCGGAATCGGTGTTTGCGTGGGGTTCCCAGTGGCGACCGCAGTTGGCGTAAGCACAGCATTGGGCTGGCAGGCGGCGAGCAGGGTTAAAATGGCGGTCACCAGGACCAGCATTTTTACCACTGGTGATTTTGTAAGTAATGGTTGCATACATTCTCCTGAAAGCCAAGACTGTTCCCCATTGTAACCGGCAAGACGTGGATGGACAAGAAAAACGCCCCGGGTAATGAGGCCGGGGCGCATGTTCACACGCAATGAGAAGATTACTGGGTTCCTCTGAGGCGGGGGTCCAGCGCATCGCGCAGGCCGTCGCCAAGGAAGTTGAAGGCGAACATGGTAATGGCAAGCGCCAGCGCCGGGAAGATGGTCTGATTGGGATAGCTGCGCACCACAGTGGCGCCGTCCGAGATCATCGCACCCCATGAAGGCGTGGGCGGATTGACACCCAGACCAATGAAGGACAGGAAGGTTTCAGTGTTGATGTAGCTGGGGATGGCCAGGGTTTCCGCCACCAGCAACGGGCCAACGATGTTGGGCAGGATGTGGCGGAACATGATGCGTCCGTTGGTCGCGCCGATGGTGCGGGCAGCCTCAATGAATTCCTTCTCACGCACTGACAGCACCTGACCGCGGGTGAGGCGCGCCATGGTTTCCCACGCCGTCAGGCCAATGCCGATGAAGATGAACAGCAAGCCGCCCATGCTTCTATCCAGCGTTGCCAGCACATATGAGAAGGATCCTGGGTCTGGCTCCGCAAAGGTTGACCTGAAAAAGGCCAGCAGCAGGATGATGAACAGCAGACCCGGGAACGCATACAGGACATCCACAATACGCATCATCAGGTTGTCAATATGTCCGCCGAAAAAGCCGGAAATACTGCCGTACGTCACGCCAATGATCAGGCTGATGGCTGGGCCAATGAGGGCCACCACCAACGAAACCCGCGCGCCGTACACAATGCGGCTGAACAGATCGCGACCGACATAATCAGCACCCAGGGGATACTTGTCGCCAATCTGAACATAGCCTTTCATATTGGGGAAAATATTCGTCACCCACTCAGGAACCATATTCTGGTCCAGCAGGGTCTGTTCTTCAAACGAATAGGGAGCGATCACTGGTGCGAGGGCAGCCACCAGGTAGAGAATGATGATGATGACCCCGCCGACAACGGCTGCGCGGTTGCGAATCAGACGCCGGAAAGCATCCGCCCACAGGCTTTCCCTTTTTTGTGTCAGGGGCGCCCCGGCTGCACTCGCCTTGCCAGCATCCACTTTTAATTGAGCAACCATTTTTCCTCCGAAAAATTGAAGATGTGCTGTTGTTCAAACATATCAGTACACACTAGTCGTAGCGAATGCGCGGATCCAGGTACGCATAGACGATATCCACCACCAGGTTCGCTATCACCAGGAAGATGGCGTACAACAAAATGGTACCCATAATCACCGGATAATCGCGATTGGTGATGCTGGTCACAAAATAGCGGCCCATGCCCGGGATGCCAAATACCAGCTCGGTGACAAAAGTACCTGTCACCAGGGCGGCAAACATGGGGCCCAGAACAGTGACCACAGGAATGAGCGAATTTTTCAACGCGTGGCGAATGATCACCATGCGTTCCACCAGGCCTTTGGCGCGCGCCGTGCGGATGTAATCCTCACGGATAACCTGCAGCAGGCTGGCGCGGGTCAGGCGGGCGATGATGGCTGAACTACCCAGACCCAGCGCAACCGCCGGCATGATGGCGTACTTGAAGAAATCCCAACCAAAAGTCTGGGGTAAAAAGCCCAGCAGGTAAGGCGGTTTGGCACCCCATCCGGTGGGCGGCAGCCATTTTAGCTGCACACCAAAAATCCACACCAGAATGGGGCCAAGCACAATCACAGGAACGGAAATGCCGAAGATGGCCACCGACATTCCGAGATAGTCAAAGATGGTGTTTTGCTTCAGCGCCGACAGAATACCCATGGGCAAACCGATGACAAGCGCCACCGTGAGTGCCATGAGACCCAGTTGCATGGAGATGGGCAACTGTTGGCGGAAAATATCATTAACTGTACGACTGCGGGAAATATACGACGGCCCAAAATTCATCCAACGGATGCTTAACGAACCGATCTTTATATTGATCAAGTAATCTTGATCAAGACTACCAGTGGCCGCTTCCGTGGTGAAATGCGGCAGCATGACTTCCTGGAGGTAAAGACCGTACTGTTTTATCAACGGCTCATCGAGGTGATACCGTTTTTCAAGATTCTCGATGATTTCCTTTGGCAGCGCTTTTTCGCGGTCAAACGGACCGCCCGGCACTGCATGCATCAGACCAAAGGTGATGGCAGACACAACCAGCAGCACAGCGACGAGATAAATCAAACGACGGGCAATATACCGACCCATTCAATTCCTCCAGGCTCAAAAAGGTGGCCTGAGGGGGGAAATCCCCCCCTCAGGCAATTGATCATGGTGATTGACTTACGGCTTGGCCGCCATGTCGACATCCCACTTCTCGATGGACTCCTGACCAGCGGAACCAAACGTGCGGGTCACGTACGGTTTGGTGGTGGTCACGCGAGTGTACCAGTAGATGGGGATAATCGCGGCTTCGTCAACAACCAGCTGCTGCTCCAGGTCTGCGTACATCTGCAGACGGGTGGCAGGATCCTGTTCCTTGGCAGCTTCGAGCAGGGCAGCATCGAAGTCAGCATCGGTCCAGGAGATACCGCCATCAGCAACACCGTCGTCGTTGTTGTCGGGGTTGGCCGAACCGCCGGTCATGAAGACCTCGCGGATGAAGTTGTTGGCATCGGCGTAGTCAGGGCACCAGCCCAGGCGCCAGATCTGCGGGGTGTCGGTGGACTTGATGGTGTCCAGATAGACCTGCCATTCCTGGTTCACCAACTGCACGTTCACACCCAGGGTGTCAGCCCACATCTGCTGAATGGCTTCAGCAATCTTCTGGTGGCCGGAGGAGGTGTTGAACATGAGGGTCATTTCGAGCGCGTCGGCGGTGGTACCCTTCTCATCCAGGTATTCCTGCAGGAGGGCTTTGGCGCCTTCGGGGTCGTACTTCACACCCAGATCGGGGAACTCTTCCAGGGGGGGGGCGGCAGCCAGACCGGGGCGGGAGAACCACTGAGCGGGGATCTGCTCGCCTTTGGTGACGTTGTCGATCAGGCTCTGGCGATCCACAGCCATGGACAGGGCCAGGCGGACGCGGACATCATCCACCACCGGGGCGGTGGTATTGAAGCCGTAGTAGTAGGTGCACAGATTGGGGCCAATCAGCAGTTCTTCGGACAGTACGGGGTCGGCCTTTACGCGGTCGATCTCAGCCAAAGGAACAGCAGCGGCGTCCAGATTGCCGGTCTCGTATTCAGCGAAGGCGGGGACCTCATCCAGCATGGTCCAGGTGACTTCCTGAATCTTGGGGGTCGGCACGGATTCCATGTCGGTTACCCAGAAGGGGTTGGCGACCAGGGTGATCTCTGAGTCATGTACCCATTCTTTCAGGGCATAGGGGCCGTAGGACTGGTTGAAACCGGTCTCGGTCCAGCGGTCACCGCGAGCTTCGGTGCAGTCGTCGCCATCAATGATCCAGGACGGCTGAGCGTAGGCAACCCACATACCGGCGATGGCCGAGTTGAAGGCGGCGGGCTCAATGAACTTGATCTCGAGGGTGGCGGGGTCAACAGCGGTAACGCCAACGGTGGCGGGGTCATCGGTCGCGCCGGTGTTGTAGTCGGCAGCGCCTTCAACCACGAAAGCCAGAACGTAGGCGTACTGTGAAGCGGTGGCGGGGTTCAGGGTGCGCAGGATGCCATAGACGAAATCGTCAGCGGTAACCATGCGGGGATTGCCTTCGCAATCGGTCACCTGCACCACAGAATCGGTGGCGGCGTCATACTTTACCCACGGCACATCTTCGCGCAGGTGGAAGGTGTAGGTCTTGCCATCTTCGCTGATGTCCCAGCTCGAGGCCATACCGGGGAACACTTCGTTGGTCACTTCGTCCTGGCGGCTCAGGCCAACATACAGTTCCCATGCAATCTGCACCGACGACGTATCGGTGGACAGAGCAGGGTCAATGGTCGGGATGTCGCCAGGGCCCATGTTCAGGCGCAGGGTCTTGGCTTCCACAACCTCAGCCTCGGGGGCGGGGGTGGCGGTGACCACAACTTCAACGGACTCGCCTTCCACCATGACGGTCTGAATGATCGTCTCAGGAGTGGCGGCGGTGGGCTGGCAGGCGGCCAACACCATGCTCAGCACAACAACCAGTGCTACAAACAAGAAAGTCTTCGAACGCATTTTACTGTCTCCTCCTTACAAAATGGTACATCTGGATCAACAATTGGTTCATGGTATCGAGCAAATACTTGTTCGGTTACCGAAAACCACCTCCTCTCAGGTTCTTTTACACCAAGTGGCACGCCACAAAGTGACCAGGAGAAACCTCCCTGAATTCCGGCTGGACTTCGGAGCAAATTGAGGTGGCCAGTGGGCAGCGGGTACGGAACCGGCAGCCCGAGGGAGGGTTGACCGGGGACGGCACGTCCCCTTGCAAAATGATGCGCTGGCGTTTTTCTTCAGCCACCGGATCCGGAATGGGCACGGCGGACAGCAGCGCCTGAGTGTACGGGTGCAATGGGTGCAGGTACAACTCGTTACGCTCAGCCAGTTCAACAATAATGCCAAGGTACATCACAGCGATACGATTGGAAATATGGCGCACCATGGAGAGATCGTGGGCGATGAACAGATAAGTCAAGTTCATCTCGCGCTGCAAATCTTCCAGCAGGTTCACCACCTGCGCCTGAATGGACACATCCAGGGCAGAGATGGGCTCGTCGCAAACGATCAACGACGGTTCAAGCGCCAGGGCGCGCGCCACGCCAATACGCTGGCGCTGGCCGCCCGAAAATTCGTGCGGATAACGGTTGGAATAAGCCGGGTTCAAGCCCACCAGATTGAGCAAATGCTCAACCCGTTCCTGAACGGCCTTGCCTTCGTGCGTTTTGTGGATCACCATCGGCTCACCGATGATCTCCCCCACCGTCATGCGCGGGTTGAGCGAGGCATACGGATCCTGGAAGATCATTTGCATACGCTGGCGGGTCTTGCGCAGGTCTTCACCCTTTAAGTTCACCAGGTCGCGCCCTTCGAACAGCACTGACCCTGAGGTTGGGCGGTGAAGCTGCAACAGGGTGCGCCCGGTGGTGGACTTGCCACAACCTGATTCACCCACCAGACCAAGCGTTTCACCCTTGATGATGTCAAAGGAAACGCCATCCACAGCGTGAACAGCACCCACCTTGCGCTGAATGATGATGCCGCGCATGATGGGGAAATGTTTGACCAGTTTATTGACCTGTACCAGAGTTTCGTGTGTCGGTGTCGTCATGCTCGTTCTCTCCCCGTTTCAGGGTTCACCCAGCAGGCAGCGTTATGTTCCGGACCAACACCCAGCAGAGGCGGGTTTTCTTTCCAGCAGTGCTCCAAAGCAAACCGGCAGCGCGGGGCAAAGGGGCAGTAGCTTGGTTTTTCCATCAAAACGGGGGGAAGACCTTCAATGGAGGTCAGCCGGCGATACCCGGTTTCATCCATGCGGGGCAGGCTGCCGAGCAAACCGATGGTATACGGATGTTGTGGATTGCCGTACAATTCCTTTACCGGGGCTTCTTCGATGATATAGCCACCGTACATTACATTAACACGGTCGGCCAAACCGGCGATAATGCCAAGGTCGTGCGTGATCCAGATAATGGCCATACCCAGTTCATCGCGCAGCCGCTTGACCAGTTCCACAATCTGCGCCTGAATGGTCACATCCAGGGCGGTGGTGGGCTCATCGGCAATTAAAACCTGCGGGGTGCAGATCAGCGACATGGCAATCATCACACGCTGGCGCATGCCACCTGAGAACTGATGCGGGTAATCATTGAGGCGCTCTTTGGCATGCGGAATGCCCACCATGGAGAGCATCTCGGCGGCACGGTCGTAAGCTGAGTGGCGACTCATACCGTTGTGGATCTCCAGCGGCTCGGCAACCTGCCGGCCAATGGTGAGCACCGGGTTGAACGACGTCATGGGGTCCTGAAAAACCATGCTTATCTGGGAGCCGCGTATGTGGCGGATTTCCTCATCGGACATCTTGAGCAGGTCTTTGCCCTGGTAGATGGCGCTGCCTGCCACCACTTTTCCCGGAGGAGAAGGGATCAGACGCAGCATGGACATCACTGACACGCTCTTGCCGCATCCACTTTCGCCCACGATCCCCAGCGTCTCCCCTTCTTTCAAATGGAAAGACACGCCGTTGACCGCATGCACTTTACCCTCACGGGTTCGGAATTGCGTCTCAAGGCCTTGCACATTTAATAGTTCGGCCATTCAACTATGCCCTCTGTGTGATGAGAATTTGGGGATTATCTGACAAGGGTATCCTCGCAGAGCCGGTGTCACTAAGATTTTATTCATGTTCTTAAGAACTGGCTGAGAACCATTTTACACTTAAAAAACAGATGTGTCAAACATCCATACGATTAAGTGAGTCTTAATCAGCCAAGCGAGAAACCGCTTATCTCTTAACCTATTATAATGATAACCATGAACATTAAAACAACATTACAGCATCTTGAGAATCGTGCGGTTGAGTATGCTTTTTATTACAAACAGCGGGAAACTCAACCCTTTTTTCAGGCAAATTGTGAGCGGTTTTCATCGGCATCCATCATCAAGGTGCCGCTTCTGCTCACATGGCTGCATCTCGAACGCCAGGGCTTGTTGGATCGCGGCGGTATGTGCGACCTGGATGCCGAGCCCCAGGTGCAGGGAGCCGGCTTTTCGTGGCTGCTGCGCGCCCGCTCCATTCCCTGGGCAGACGTGTTGTTGATGATGATTTCGCTCTCTGACAACCTGTGCACCAACCTGATCATCCGCCACATCGGTTTGCCGGTCATTGGCGCGGTATTTGACGAACTGGGCTTCAAGGGGACGGCACTGCAGCGCAAGCTGATGGATTATGAGGCTCGCGACCGCGGATTGGATAACTGGGTTTCTGCCACAGATTGCATTCGATTTTACGAGCTGATCGAGAAACTTCCAGATGAGCAACGCGCTTTTACTGAGTCAATCCTGGAAGTCAATCAGGACGACTTCCTGCTAAAACGTGATATCCCGCGAGACACGGTCATTTTCCATCACAAAACCGGCTCCATCCCGCATGTACTCCACGACTGGGGTTACACCCGCAACTGCCAGATCTTTCTGTTGACCCAGAATATCAGCGATGAGAATGAGGTCTTTCCTGTGTTTGGCGCCCTTGGTCGGTTGATGCAAACTGATTAAAAAGCGGCAAAGCGGAGCTGGACACCACATCTGTCGGGTCGTTCTCCGCTTTGCCCTGTTTATACGGCGCGTGACCGCATGTACAGCATTGCCCCCTGTTTTTGGTACATATTCACTTGCGTATTTTCAGTTGTATTGTGAAGCGAGAAGAGAGTCAGGTACGGTTTGCCTCCTTTTCTCGTTCCGGTCGGGGGTGATCTCCCTGCCGGTTGGCGGTGTTACCAATCACCTGTGGGCTTTTTCGCCCTTCAGCCGTAAGATCTCACGCGGAGACAGGAAGGGGTGAGATATTTTCTCCACGAACCACATCCACTTACTGTTCGTACTGCAGGAGTAAAACTCCCTGACTTTCCAAAACCTTCCGAGAATCTCCAACTCCAATATAGGGTTTCGTCTTGCCCTGCTCAATACGGGAAATCCCACCGGGCATGGGTAGGGAAAACCCTGAACCGCCAGAATCAAAAAAATCCTTCTGCAATGATGAACACTTGCAAAAAACACCGGGGTTCAGACGTTCGTCCAAACCCCGGATCTTCTGAAATCAAAGCAGATTGTTATTTTCCGTGCCGTCCGTTGAAATTTCCCGCCGGAAAGTGACAACCGGTGATCTTTGGCTTCCCTTTGAAATCAAATATATCTGCAAGCGCACAGGTGGCTGTTGTTCAAATGCTCCACCGCTTGAACATTATCCGCATATACGCCATTGCGCGAACGTGATGAGTGCAAGATATCCCAACCACCGGTACTGATGCCGACGTGGGTGATGCGGCGCTTTTCGCCTTTCTCGCCAAAGAACAACAGGTCCCCCGGCAGATAGGGTGGTTCCACCGGTGTACCGGCCGCAAACTGCATGTCGGCGTCGCGCGGCAGGGTCAACCCCACCCAGCGGTGCAGCAGTTGCGCCAGACCCGAGCAGTCAATGCCGTTGGCGGTGCACCCACCCCACAAATACGGAACCCCCACCATGCGCGCCATGTCACTCAACATGGTTTGCCGGCGCTGCTCTGGCGACTGGGGCAACTTGGTCATTGCACGCAGGCTGGTTTGCGGAACCCAGCCTTCCATGTTGGCTTCCACCCTGGCCCAATCACCGCGCAGTTCGGTGATGCGCACCCCCATGCCGCTCATGGCGCGGGTAAGGACCACGCCGGTTGCCTCGGGTGTGCGGCGCACTTCCACCACCGGCGCGATCACCAGATGAGTGGCTTCAGGCGCAAGCCGGTCGGTCAGGTAAGGCCGGTACATCCAGCCCAGGTAGCCATCATCCTGACGCACGTACACCCACGAACCCTGTTCGGCCAGCACTTCAACATGCATGCCAAAAGATAGTTGGGTGGTCATTTCAGAAAGAAATGACGTTTCGGCATGCATACTGGTCAGGTTGGTGGCAACGCTCAGGTTCAACGGGGTGGGTTTGCGCAGCACCGCCACCCAGTTACTGTTCACCTCGTGTTCAGGATAAGCAATGTGCAACATGGTCAGCAGGCCTTCCAGGCTTTCACTTTCCAGCACACGGCCTTCGAGTTCGATCACACTGTCGGTGAAATTCTTGACGCGCACATCAAAAATGGAAACGCGTTGATCAGGATACTGTGTGGCATAAACCTGGATGCGTTCTTCAAGCTCCTGAAGCATGGTCAAATCCTCCCGTTACGGTATGGAAAACAAGATATGCAAATATCAACCGGCGTCTTCAACCCGCACCACGCCGATGCCAGGCCGGTCAGGCAGACTGACCACGGCGTGACGGTCAAACTGGATGCCGTTGAAGGGGTCGTTGGATATCAGGATGGGTGAGTCGAGGTCAATCCAGTCGGCGGCTCCCATCAGGTGTGCCATGGTTGTGGCTCCCACCGAGGTCTCAATCATGCAGCCGAGCATGATCTTCAACCCGGCTTGCCGCGCATAGCGAAGGATCTCCACCGCCGGGCCCAGTCCGCCCACTTTCATCAGCTTCAAATTGATGCCCTTTACACCAACAGCCGCCAGGTGCACCACATCATCCATGCTCTGAACGGATTCATCTGCCACCAGGGGAATATCGGTATGCTGCTGCAACCAGCCCATGCCGTCAATGTCTTCCCTTGGCAGCGGCTGCTCGATCATCTCCAGGTTGAATGGCCGCATGGCGTCAATGTTTTCCAGGGCATTCTCACGGCTCCAGCCGGCGTTGGCGTCAATTCGCAGCGCGGCGTCCGGTCGCGCGGCGCGAATGGCTGCCACGCGGCTGACATCATCATCACTGCCCAGCTTGATTTTGATGATCGGATAATCATCGATGTCGCGCGCCATGCGCGCCATCTCATCGGGGGTGTCAATGGCAATGGTGAAGGAGGTGGCCATTGGGCGCGGCTGCGGCAGACCAAGGAACTTCCACATCGGCAACCCTTGCTGACGGGCTATGCGGTCGTGCAGGGCAATATCCAGCGCCGAGCGGGCCGGTGCGGGTCCTTCGGGCAGCCACGCGGCTATTTCCTGCGGGTCATCCGGGAAGGGCGCGCTGCACCGCGCGGCGGCGTCCCAGCAGGCCAGCATGGCGCCGGGGTCCACCCGGTAATAGGGGGGAATGGTTCCCTCGCCCCAGCCCTCATCATTCTCCAGCCTTAACCAGAAGGCTTCGCGGGTTTCCGATGTGCCGTAAGACAGGCGAAACGGGTTTTTCAGTTTAAGTGTGAATTTTTGGTAGGAAAGCCGGTTCATGGATCCTCACTCACTGCTGCGATTCAATACGCGCCGCAGGCTGGCTGTTCAGGCAGCCGCCCGGGAAAACAATGCGGTCCCATCCTGACGGGTGTGGACCGTGGATGCCATGTATTACGATTCTTCCTCGCCAAACCGCAGGCGCAGGTAAGATTCGTAGCGGTCAGGGTGGATCAAACCATCACGAGCGGCGGCACGCACAGCACAGCCTGGCTCATCGCGGTGGGTACAGTCACTGAACTGGCACTCGCTGACCAGCGGGCTGATCTCGGGGAAATAACCGTCCAACTCTTCAGGTTCAATATCCCACAGCGAGAGGATGCGCAGGCCAGGCAGGTCGGCCACATACCCACCGTCCGGCAGGGGGAACATCTGGCGCACATTGGTGGTGTGCCGCCCCTTTTCATTTGCCTGGCTCACTTCCCGCACCGCCAACCCCAGGTCTGGCTGAATGGCATTCAGCAAACTGGTTTTGCCCACACCTGAAGGCCCCGCAAAACCGGTCAGATGGCCCTTCAAGTGCTGGTGCAACTCGTCCACACCCAACCCTGTCTTTACCGATGTATAAATTACCGTATAACCCAGTGGGGGATAAATGGAGAACAGCGCGTGAGCTGCCTCCAGGCCAATAAGGTCAACCTTGTTGGCGACGATGATCGCCGGAATATTCTGTCGTTCGCAGATCACCAAAAAACGGTCCAACATGCGCTGGCGCGGAAACGGCTGGGCGCAGGCAAACACCATGGCAACCTGATCTGGATTGGCAAGCAATAATTGGCGGTACTCACCACGCGGGGTGGGGGCCAGGCGCACCAGTTCACGCACGCGTGGTTCAATTTCCTCCACCATGCCGGAGCCGTCCGGTTGAACCGAGATCTTCACCCGATCTCCCACGGCAATGATGTCGCCAGGAGACTCAACCAGCCAGTTGGAAGGCAACTTCAAGCGCCCGCGCAGCCGGCACACAACCTGACCATCGCCGGTTTCCACCGTGTAGAAACCGGATTGCGAACGAATGATGACGCCAGGCAAAAGTTCCATAATTGGTTTCCCCTGCGCCATCCAAGACGGCGCAAGGGAAACAGGTTGACCTTCCTCTTATTGCTGCCCGATGGGTGTGGCGGTCGCGTCAGACTCAGGCGCGGTCTGTTCGGGCGACGGGGTTTCGGTGGGCGGGATCACCGGTGTATCGGTGACCTCGGGTGTGGTGGTTTCAGTGACAAAGTACGTGGACTCCCACGGGTACAGGCGTCCCGGTTTGCCTTCATAATAATACTCGATGATGCGGCGGAAGATGGGCGCAGCGATTTCGGAACCTTCTCCGGCTTCCTCTGCGATCACCACGATGGCAATGTTGGGCAAATCCTCACGCGGCGAATCGGTGTAACCGGCAAACCAGGCGTGCGGCTTGCCAGCGCCAACACCACTGAGTGAAGTGGTGGCGGTGCCGGTCTTGCCGTAAATATTTACGGTGATGCCGCTAAAGGTGCGATAAGCCGTACCGCGCTTGTCTGACACCACCATGCGCATGCCTTCACGAATGGCAGCCAGTGTCTCTGGTTTGATGGGCAGTGTGCCGCGTTCTTCCGGCGCAAATGAGTAGGTGGTCTCTCCGTTAGAGGTGACCACTTTTTCCACCACCTGCGGGCGGTACAGCGTGCCGCCGTTGCCCACCGCGGCGATAAAGTCCACCACCTGCAGCGGGGTCACCAGCATGTCACCCTGGCCAATACCCATCTGCATGGCTGCACCTTCATTTGCCGGGTCAACGATTTGACCGGCATCCTCGGCGAGCTGTTCAATGCCAGTGGCTTCACCCAGGCCAAACGAACGCGCCATGTTGGCGAGATCGGTGGGACGATTCTGGCGATAGAGATCCAGCCCGATGTGATAGAACCACGGGTTGCAGGAGCGCATCAGGCCTTCCACCAGGTTGAGTGTTCCCGATGCAGCCACTTCCTTCTCATAGGTCCAGTCATAAAAGGTCTGGCCCGGCAGTTCGGTAAATTCATAACCACATTCGTAGATGCTCTCAGGCGTATACAACCCGCTTTCCAGAGCAGTGGCCATGGTGATGATCTTGAAAACGCTGCCCAGCGGGTATCCGCCCTGCGTGGCGCGGTTCAACAACGGGCGGTCTTCTGCGCTCATCAACTCGCCGAGCTGGTAACCGCTGTTGTAGTTGGTGGGCTCAAACAGATTGGGGTTGAAATCCGGATAAGACGCCATGGCCAGAATACGCCCGGTGTCGCGTTCCATCACAATCGCTGCGCCGTTGAATCCGGCGATCGACTTTTCCACACCGCGCTGCAGGTCGGCATCAATGGTGGTGTAAATGGCCGAAGCCGGCTGGGGATCGGTCTGCGAAATGCGCGTAACAATCTGACCCTGCGGGTCGGTGACATACAGCGAGGCGCCGTGTTTGCCCGACAGCCAATCCTCGCCCCATTTTTCCAGCCCCTGCTGGCCCACTTTTTCATCACCGCGATAGCCCAGCTGGCGATAACGTTCCAGTTCTTCAGCATAAATGGGTTGAACATAACCGGTGACGTGCGCCGCCAGCCCGCCTTCAAAGTAATAGCGCGAGGTGAAGTTGTTCATCACCATGCCACCCATGCTGGAAAGCACATCATAACGCGCCTGAACATCCTGCAGTGGGGCTTCACCAATCGCAACGTACCAGTTGGTATCGCGGGCGTATTCGTAAATGGCTTTCACCTCGCCGGTGGACTTGCCCGTCAGGCGGGCCAGTTCCTCAACCAGCCGACCCTCGCGCCCATCTTCGATCTGATCGGGCACCAGGCCAAGCGCAACCGCATCGGATTGCGCCACCAGCGCCACACCCTCGCGGTCGTAAATATTGGCACGCGCCGGAACTTTTATGTCCATCACCAGGCGGTTGCCGCCACGCAGGTCCGGCAGGATCATGCCGTCCTCCCACATGATCTGCCACTGGCCATTTTCAAGCGACAGGTTCATCAGCGTGTCACGGCTGATCTCCCCCACCAGTGCAGTCTGGAAGATCAGGCGGTATGCCACCTGCGCCTGGGTGGGGTTGGTCAGCGATGACAGCACCTCGTACTCCACGCTGGTCATGGTCAAATTAATGGCAGCGTCCTTGTACCTGGCTGTAAAGTCTTCCTGTGAAATGGACTCTTTGGTGACGTTGGTCAGCATGGAGTACATTTCCTCGAAGCTCCCGGCTTTCCACGCATCCAGAAAACGCGTAGCGGTGTCCTTCACTTCGGGCACATGCGTGCTGTTGACCAGCGGGGTGGGTAATTCAGCCGCGGGCGGCGCAGTGGGGGTCTGGGTGCTTTCGACCGGAGCAGGCCGGCAGGAGGTTACCAGTACAAATACCAGCAAGAGAAGGATGTGGCGAATTTTCATGATTTACTCTCTGTGTTCAAAGCTTTCGCAGGCAGCACACCCCAGCGCATTTCTCTGAGAAGGCTCAGGCGGTACGCGCAATGGGGTCTCATGGCCAAAGGCTTGCATCAGTTGTTTCAGGGTGCACAGGGGCAGGCCCATCACGTTGCAGAAACAGCCCTGAAAGTTTTCCACCGGGTGAAATTGCCGGTTTTGAATGGCATACCCACCGGCTTTGTCAAACGGGTCACCCGTGGCGATATAGGTTTCCATTTCATCGGCAGTATAAGTGCGCATGGGCACATCTGAACGACAGACAGCGCTCTCCATGCGCCCGGAGCCATCCAGCACGGCAACGGCAGTATACACCTGATGAGTGCGCCCGCGCAGGCGGGTCAACATGGACACGGCCTCATCGTGTGAGGCGGGTTTGCCCAACAGGTCATCGCCGTCAGCCACGGTGGTATCGGCAGCCAGGATCAAGCCGTGCACCGGGTCAATGGGCCGCAGTGCGGCACAAGCCTGCGCCTTGCTGCGTGCCAGACGCAATACATATTCATACGGATGTTCAGCCGGGCGGGGGGTTTCGTCAATGTCAGCCGGAAGCACATCAAATTGCCACCCGGTCAGGGCCAGCAGCTCACGCCGCCGCGGAGAATTGGAGGCCAATCTCAATTGGATGACTGCCATGATCATAAATTCTAACACACAAAAGCGTCCACACCCGCCTGTCAAGAGCGAAAGCCGGTTGCCCGGAGACAACTACATTTTGAACCAAAAATTTTCACAAAAGGACAGCCCGTTTGCGCCTGGAATGCGATAAAATTGTCTATACAAATCAATCCCCGGTCGGAGGTCATCATGCAGCTATTACAGGAGCGAATCCTGCGCGAAGGCAGGAATTTGGGCGGCGGCATTCTTAAGGTGGACGGCTTTATCAACCACCAGGTGGATCCGGTTTTGATGAGCGCATGCGGTGAAGAGCTGGCGCGCCGGTTTGAACATGTTGGAGCCACACGCGTGCTCACCGCTGAAATTTCCGGCATTGCCCCGGCAATCATGACCGCGCTGTGCCTGCGCCTGCCGGTGGTATACGCGCGCAAGACCAAGCCCATCACCATGCCTGACACGGTGTACCTCACCGTGGCGCCTTCGCACACCAAAGGCCGCATGGTTGACCTGATCGTCTCGCCTGAGTATCTCAAAGGCGGCGAGAAGGTGCTGATCATCGATGACTTCCTTGCATCGGGCGCCACCATTCTGGGGCTGGTGCGGCTGGCAAAAGCCGCCGGCGCCGAGGTGGTGGGCATCGGCGCATTGATTGAAAAGACCTTTGAAGGCGGACGCGAATCGCTCTCCAGCCTGAATATCCCCATTGAAGCGCTGGTCCAGATCACCTCGCTGGATAACGGTTTCATCACTTTTGCGGAATAGACCCCCATGCCCGATTCCATCGTCATCCTTGATTTTGGTTCGCAATACACCCAGTTGATCGCCCGCCGCGTGCGCGAGGCACAGGTTTACTGCGAGATCTTCCCGTGGGACGCCCCCGCTACAGAAGTACAGGCGCTGGCTCCCAAAGGCTACATCCTCTCCGGCGGGCCGCTCTCTGCTTATGAAGCAGGCGCCCCCACCCTGCCCGGCTATGTACTGGACAGTGGCTTACCTGTGCTGGGGATTTGCTACGGCATGCAGTTGCTCACCCTGGCGCTGGGCGGGCAGGTGGCGGCTTCCACCCACCGCGAGTACGGCCCCGCCACCGTGCAGGTCAGCCAGGCTTGCGCGCTCTTCCCGGTTGGGCAGTATCCAGTGTGGATGTCGCACGGAGACCGCATCGAATGTCCCCCACCCGGGTTCATCCCACTGGCAAGTTCGGCAAACAGCCCTGTGGCTGCCTTTGGGGATGATCAGCGGCGCTATTACGGCGTGCAGTTCCACCCTGAAGTGCATCACACCCCCGGCGGACGTGAAATGCTGCGCCGCTTTGTGGTTGACGTATGCGGCGCCCGCCCCAACTGGACCCCTGAATCGATCATTCAGCAATCCATTCAGCGCGTACAGACGGTAGTGGGCAGTCAGCGCGTACTGGTGGCTGTTTCGGGCGGTGTGGATTCAACCGTGGCTGCCGCGCTGGTGCACCGCGCTGTCGGCAGCCAGTTGACCGCCGTGTTTGTGGATAACGGCCTGCTGCGCCAGGGTGAACGGCAGCAGGTGGAACAGGTTTTTTCCGCCCAATTCGGCAAGGATTTCATCCTCATTGATGCGGTTGACCGCTTCATGACCAATCTGGCTGGCGTACAGGAACCGGAAAAAAAGCGCCGCATCATTGGCGAAACCTTCATCCGCGTGTTCGAAGCCCAGGCAAAACAACTGGGTGAAATTCCCTTCCTGGTTCAGGGAACCATCTACCCCGACGTGGTGGAATCCTCAGCGCCGGACCGCAACAAGGCGGACCGCATCAAGACCCATCACAACGTGGGCGGCCTGCCAACCGATATCCAATTCAAAATCATCGAACCGTTGCGATATTTATTTAAAGATGAGGTACGCGCGGTGGGTGAAGCCCTGGGATTGCCATCTGACATGGTATGGCGGCAACCCTTCCCCGGGCCGGGGCTGGCGGTGCGCTGCCTGGGTGAGATTACCCCCACGCGGCTTGAAACGCTGCGCAGCGCCGATGCCATCTTCACCCATGAGCTTGCCGGGGCAGGCTGGCTGGGTAAACCGCAGGACGGCCATCAGCGCAGCGCACAGGCGTTCGCCGTTTTGTTGCCCGTGCGCTCCGTGGGCGTGATGGGCGACCAGCGCACCTATCAGGAGGTGATCGCCCTGCGCGCGATTACATCCGATGACTTCATGACCGCCGACTGGTCGCACCTGCCGCCAGAACTGCTCACCCGCGTGGCCAACCGCATTGTTAATGAGGTCAAAGGCGTCAACCGGGTGGTGTACGACGTAACTTCAAAACCGCCTGCAACCATTGAGTGGGAATAACGTATATTGTATGTGGTTATTCTTCTGAAATCGGCAGTTTAATGGATTCAATGGATATCCTGAAACAACTGCATCACTAGAATGGAGCGGAACATGAATTACGGTGAAATTCTCTCAAAAGCCTGGAAGACCATCTGGAAACATAAAGTCCTGTGGATCTTCGGCATCCTGGCAAGTTGCAGCAATCAAAGCGGCGGCGGTGGCGGTGGTGGCGGCGGAAACAATGTCAACTACCAGATGAATGGGAACGACTTCAATAACATGCCGTTCAACATGCCCTGGTTGGAAGATCTGGGCCGTTCGCTGGAACGCGCTGCAAACGATGGCACGATCTGGATCTACATCGGCGGTTTCATCCTCGCCATGATCTGCCTCTCGCTGATCATCAGCCTGATCGCCCTGGCGCTGGGAACCTTCGGCCGCATCGGCCTGGTGCGCGGCACATGGGCTTCTGACGAAGGCGCTCAGAAGCTGACCTTTGGTGAACTGTGGCGCGGTTCGACCCCCTACTTCTGGCGTGTGATCCTGTTCAACGTCATTCTGTGGGTGTTTGGCATCGTCATTGGCCTGGTGGCGTTCTTCTTTGCACTGTTCACACTGGGTATCGGCATCTGCCTGATCATCCCACTGGCAATCGTCATCGGCTGGGCGATCACCGTGATCACCGAGCTGACCATTGTGGCCATTGTGGGCGAAAACGTGGATGTGATGGAAGGCATCCGGCGCGCGTGGAACCTGCTGCGCGAGAACCTTGGTCCGGTCATCCTGATCTCGCTGATCCTCGGCATCGGCGCCGGCATCATCGGCTTTATCATTGGCCTGCCTGTCCTGATTGCCTTCCTGCCCGTCATTTTGGGAGCTGTTAGTGGCAACGATAGCGCCGTCATGAGCGGCATTGGTCTGACGATTGGCCTGGTGTGCCTGTACATCCCCATAGCCATCTTCCTGGGTGGTGTACTGCAGGCTTACGTTGGCGCAGCCTGGACGTTGACCTACCGCCGTTTGACCGGCAGACTGCCCGCAGATGGCAGCATGGTTCCGGTGGAACCCGTTGCTCCTGCCCCGGTTGAGCCGTTATACGTCAACCCCGACGACAAGGATCTGCCAAAAGAGTAGTCAAGACAAACACAAGCACAACCCCCTGCAAAGCCGCGGGGGGTTGTTTTTTTGTATGACCTGATTGCCTTCCAACAGTCATAATTTCCGCACTATCAGCGGATAATTTTCGAAAATGGATTATCTGTGTCAGATGGTTATAAGAAAAGCTTTTATCTGTATAATCGGGTCAATCCAGGCTATTCACTATTTCCACCTTCATGGAGGTTGCTATGCCGCAGTGCGCTGGTTGTGGGGTTTCTTTTGACGACACATTTAAATTCTGCCCCCAATGCGGGCGGGCGGCTCCGGAACCACAAAAAGTGATTGTTGAAGTGCGCGGACCTGAGCACCAGTTTGACTGCCCCCTGTGCGGCGACGCGAGCGCCATCCAGAAGGTATCCGCCATTGTGGAGGGCGGCACCAGCGTCAGCCGCGGCAGCACCACCAGCAACGGAGAGAGCCGCATATATTCAGAGCAAACCGGCGATTATATAGGCAATGCGAGATCATCTGCCACCACCACCAGTTACCAAACCAGTCAATCCAACCTGGCAAGAAAATTGGCGCTGCCCACTGCCCCGGTGGAACCCAACCACACCTCTTTTGAATTCTTCCCACCCGGGTGGATGATGATACCCCTGTATATACTGGGGCTGTTTGTTGGTTGGCCCATTGCTGAGGTAATAGCTGGCGAAGATTCATTACCGACCACCCTGCTCGGGCTATTTTGCCTGGGCCCACTTGCAGGGGGTATTGCGGGTTTCTTGCTGATGATGATTGTGAATAACCTCAATGGGTCAAAAGAGAAATACCAGAATGCTCTAAAGGATTATCAGGACAACCTGCGAGTATACAATCTGCTGCTTACGCAATGGAATGAACTGTATTACTGCCACAAGCACGACGTGGTTTATACCCTCTCCAGGCGGCAGCCCGTACCTGCAGATGAAGCCATCAACCATTGCATCCGTTGGGGTATGGAAGCGGGTAAAGAATAACAGCCAGGCGGGTGAAGGTCAGTATGTGCAGGGTGGGCTGATGCGTTCTCAGCCCACCCTACCACTTGGACTCATTCGTTGGAACAGATGCTGAAGTTTTTTCAGCCCACCCTTTGATAATTGCACCGCAAAAAACACCCCCTCCGGTGTAAGCGCAGCGGCAGCACCTCCCCCATCGAAAAGAACGTCGATGGGGGAGTAGAGAGATCTGATCGCCTTCGTCCATTTGTTGATGGTTGCTGTCAGGAAGCCCACCGAATGTGTGGTTAATAATGGTGGGCTACCAAATTATGAGCGGGTTCATTTTCCATATTTACACGGATCAAAACTCTTTTCGTGCTTTTTGTAGGGCGGAGCGCCTGTTTCACCGGCGAGGTGTTCTTCCATGCCGCCGATTTGAGTTGCCACAGGACGCAGGGTGGCTCGGAGCTTTCCCGACCCACCGATTTATCCATTCTGTAACGACCTGCTCGCAGCCTGTAGGGCGGAGCGCCCGTTTCACCGGCGAGGTGTTCTTCCAAGCCGCCAATTTGTGTTTGGTAGGGCACAACAGCTTCGCTGGCGACTCACCCCACCTTTTTCATCTTGGACTAATTCGTTGGAACAGATGATGGCGTACTTCCTTCCCGCCGTTAATTTCTGCTAATCACGGAAATGGCGGATTGGAAGAACACCAATCCACCATCCGAAAAGTGTTGGGAGCGACCTGCACCCATCAATGGGGATGAAAAATTGCTTAC
>DAOUGC010000156.1:0-9631 GCA_034429695.1 Levilinea sp. | reverse complement strand
ACAGGGTGGAAGTCTGGTTTTTGCGCCATTAACACGAACCCACCCCGTTCCTGCTGCTGGTTAAGCAACAGACGGGGTGGGTTGTTGTATCTGTTGGTGTCATTCGCTCAGAGTGACATTATTCTCCGTCGCCAGAATCTTCAGGCGTTGGGGTGGCCTGTTCCTGTCCCGATTGGCCGTTCCCCGGTGTGGGGGTTGCCTGGCTCTGGTCGTCCTGCTGGTCCTGTTGGTCCGGTTGTTCACCCGCAGGGGCGATTTCGGCGCCTTCAGGTCCCTCGCCTTTTGGAACAATCATCCACAGCGCACCTGGCGGGTTTTCAGTGGGCGGAGGACCACCGTAGGCGCAATTGCAACTGGTGACGTACAGATTGCCATCGGCATCCTGTCCCGCCCCAGTGATGTGCAGATCAGAATCGATCAGTTCGGCAAAGGTCCACTCTTCATCGTTGCTGCGTTGCAGCCCCCATACACGCCCTGAGCCCCAATCGGAGACAAAGTAGATACCGTCCATTGAAGCGTACTGTTCGCCACGGTATACCCCAATACCCACCACGGCATTGCCAAGGGCATGGCTGTATTCCGCCACCGGCAGCACACCAAACGGCTGGCATGATTCGGCTTCCACCGGGAAACAATGCGAACCCATCAGATAATCCCAGCCGTAGTTCTCACCGCCTGTGCTGTCAGCAGATTGAAAGTTGATCTCCTCCCAGTGGTTCTGGCCCACGTCGGGCAGGTACAGGTCGCCCGTTTGCGGGTCAAATTGGAACTTCCACGGGTTGCGCAAACCCCATGCCCAGATCTCTGGTCTTGCCTCAGTGTGGATTTCCGCGAACTCCTCCTCAGTGATGTCGAATAACTGCACCAGCGCTTGTTTGGACGCAAAGGGATTGTCCGCCGGGATGCTGTAATTATCAAATCCGTTCCCCTGGTTTACATCAATGCGCAGCACTTTTCCGAGCAGCGTGGAGAGGTCCTGTCCTGCTTCCAAAGGATCTCCCTCCCAACCCCCGTCTCCGGAACCGATGTACAGATAACCATCCGGTCCGAAGGCCAGTTCGCCGCCATTGTGATTGGCATAAGGCTGGTCGATTTGCATAATTTGACGCGCTGATTGCGGGTCGGCCTGGTCGGGGTTGTCACTCGACACAGTATATTCGACAATCATGCTGTCGCCGTTGCGCAGGACTTCAGCAAAGTGCACGTAGAACCTGCCGTTCTCTGCAAAGTCAGGATGGAACTCGAGATCGTACAACCCTTGTTCGAGGAAGGTGTCCAGGGTGTTTTCAGAGATGTCGAGAAATGGTTCTTCCACCACCTGACCATCCTGAACGATGCGTACGATGCCGTTGCGTTCGACCACAAACAGCCGGCCACTGTCATCAGGAGCGGCAACCACATTGATGGGATCGGTGAAACCCTCAGCGATTTTTACGAGATCAACCTGTACATCCAGGCTGCCAGATTGTCCCGGCTGGGCAACCTGAGCCACACTGTAGCCCGGCGCCTGCTGCTCACCAGTTACCGGCACCCCCTCATCACCGCTTTGCTGGTTTTCCTGGGTGGGGGTGGGGGTCATTTGCTGATCAGCTTGATTGTCGCCCCCCGGGGTTTGAGTGGTTTGCTGGCCTTGCTGTTCCCCTCCCGTGCCCTGTCCGATCTGGTCGGGTGAAACGTTGGAGGCGCTGTTGTCCCAACTATTGCGGATGAACGAGATCACCGCGGCGATCTCTTCATCAGAAAGCTGATCTTCAAATGCAGGCATCTGTGAGCGGCCATGCAGCACGGTGTCGATCACGTCTGATGGATCCTGCTGGGTGACGAACTCATTCCCACTCAATGCGGGACCCACCTGCCCCTGTCCATTTTGACCGTGACAGCTCGCGCAGTTGCTTTCAAATACCTGTTCGCCTTGCTGAATGAGTTGCCCTCCATCACCACCCTGCTGGCCATTGCCCTCCTGCTGGGTGGGAGTGGATTGCTGGTCCTGTTGTGCCTGACCGGTGGGTGTGGTCTGTTGATCCCCATTCTGCCCGCTCTGCTGCGCCGCCGGGGGGTTCTCCGCCTCATCGCCGTCAGCCGCACCGCCAGAGATGCTGAACTGTGCCTGCAGGCTGCCATCAGGCACATTGATGGTGTAGTCGCCGCTAAAGAATTCCACCCGCATGGTTTTGGTCTGTCCCGGTTGAATGGGAGAGAGGAAGGTGCGTTCCAGGCCTGGACCCTGGATCATGACATTGTGCTCAACCAGGTCGGCATTGGTGATCCATAGGAGCACTGTACCGGATGAAGGGGTGTCGCCCATGGTGATACCGTCACTGGCGATCTCGATCTCAATACGTTCATAATCCTGCAGCATGAAGGACGTGTTAAACATGCTAATGGTCAATATCAGGATCACACTGAACAGCCAATTTTTATTTGGTTTCATTTTTTACTCCTACAGTCAATCCCCCTGCGGGTTCCACAGGGAGCATCACATGGATTAATCCCCGGGGGCCTGCCAATCGTAATCCCCATGAACAGGTTTGTTCACTGGAAACAACTGGTGGAGATGCAGCCATATCGAATATTTCCACATGGAGGTCAAGCCGGCGGGGGTGGCCTGTGTGTCCTTAGGACCGTGATTGGATCATTTGGGGGAAAACCGGGGATGTTACCGTTGCCCGTGCCCGAACCATAAATAACCCTGTTTGACCACCCTTCAGGGTCGACAACCATTTACATTAAGCATAGTTTATTAAGAGAAGCGGGTATATACAGGGGAACTCCCGCAGGTGATAGGGAATCTCCCGCCTGACATCGGGGAATCTTCTCGCTTAATGAGGCAAACCCGCCTGCCTATACTTAATCCATGGATGTGCGGTCTTTTTCCCTTTCTTCCTTAAATAAGTCATGCAAGATAAAGCTGCACACCATCGGCATTTGCCTGTCGGGGCTGTTATTGATCAGCGGTTGTAGCAGCCGTTCACCCTCGGTTTTGAACCCGGGAGGACCGGCTGCGCAGGAAATTTCCTGGTTGAGCTGGCTGCTGTTCATCCTCGGCGGTCTCGTTTTCCTGGTGGTGATGATCTATCTGACCGTGGGGTTAATCCGCCGCAGGCCGCCCGGAGAACGGATTAACACCCGCAAAGAACGCCTGTGGATCATGCTAACCGGCGTGGGTGTCACCACGATCATCCTTCTGGTGGTGTTTGGGTTTACCGTGAATGTCCTCGGCAAGGTCTCATCTCTGGATGAGCCGTCGCAACTTGGGATTCGCGTAACGGCTCAACAGTGGTGGTGGCAGATTGAATATCCCGAACTGGGCGTGGTGACTGCCAACGAGATCCACATCCCGGTGAACGTGCCCGTGCTGCTTGATCTGCGCTCGCCCGATGTGATCCACAGTTTTTGGGTTCCGCAATTGCACGGCAAACGCGATGTCATCCCCGGCAAGGTCAACACCTTCTGGATCAGCGCGGACGAGGCAGGTACTTACTGGGGTGAATGTGCTGAGTTTTGCGGTGCGCAACATGCAAAAATGCAATTTGTGGTGGTGGCTGAAACACAGGCAGAATTTGACGCATGGGTGCAAAACCAGCAGCAGGCGGCCCGCGTTTCAGATAATCCTTACTATCAGCAGGGGTTGCAGTTTTTTATGCAGTATGGTTGCTCTGGTTGTCACACCATCGCCGGAACCGAGGCTGCCGGAACCACCGGGCCCGACCTGACCCACGTGGCCAGCCGCATGACCATCGCAGCCGGCACTTTGGAAAATAATCAGGGCAACATGGGCGGGTGGGTGGCAGACCCACAGGGAATCAAACCGGGCAACAAGATGCCAAACATCGAGATTCCTTCCGATGATTTTCGCGCGCTGATTGACTTTCTTATGACGCTTGAGTAGGGGGCGGGTATGACAGACGAACAAACAGTGGGGAACACCAATCAAAAGGAATACGATTTCAACGAATCGATTTCGTATGAAGAGGCTGAACAGCGTTTGGATCGCACCTGGGCGGATCCAAAGGGATTTTTTGGCTGGTTGAGCGCCATCCAAAATGACGCGCTGGGCTTCCGGGTGATGGGTACAGCCTTTGCTTTCTTTATACTGGGGGGAATAAACGCTTTATTGATGCGCATTCAGCTTGCCAGTGCAGAGAGTTCCTTCCTCAGCCCAACCGAATACAACCAGCTATTCACCATGCACGGTTCCACGATGATGTTCCTGTTTGCCGTGCCGTTCCTGGAGGGTTTTGCGATCCTGTCGCTGCCGTTATTTCTGGGTAATCGCGAAATGCCTTTTCCGCGTTTGGGTTCGTTTAGTTTTTGGACGTTTCTGTTTGGCGGCATCCTGTTTTACCTGAGCTTCTTTTTCAATGCGGTGCCAGATACCGGTTGGTTTGTGTATGCACCCTTGAGCGGACCCAAATTCTCACCCGGGATCGGCATGGATTTCTGGTTGCTGGCTTTGAGTGTGGCAGAGATCGGAGCCATATCAGCCGGGGTGGAGATCGTCATCGCCATTCTATACATGCGTGCGCCTGGCATGAGCATCGGGCGCATGCCCATTTACGTTTGGGCCATGCTGGTGATGGCTTTTTCGTTGATCTTTGCCTTCACCCCGCTGATCGTGGGCAGCGCGCTGCTGGAACTGGATCGCAAGATCGGCACCCAGTTCTTTAACCCGGATCTGGGGGGAAGCCCGATTCTGTGGCAGCATTTGTTCTGGATCTTTGGGCATCCGGAGGTTTACCTGCAGTTTGTCCCGGCTGCCGGAATGGTATCAATGATTGTTCCGGTCTTCTCGCGCCGCCCGATTGCAGGGTACACATATATCGCCATGGCCATTGTGGCAACCGGATTCATCAGTTTTGGCTTGTGGGTGCATCACATGTTCACCGTTGGCCTGCCGCAGGTGGCGCTGACGCTGTTCTCGGCTGCCAGTATTGTGATCGCCGTGCCATCGGGGGTGCAGGTGCTCTCCTGGATCACCACCATTTATTCGGGCCGCCCTGTGTGGAAAACCCCCTTCCTGTTTATCGTAGGCTTCTTGATCCTGTTCACACTCGGTGGGATCACCGGTGTGATGGTGGGGGTGGTGCCCTTCGACTGGCAGGTGCACGATTCATTTTTTGTGGTGGCGCACTTCCATTATGTCCTGATCGGCGGGGTGACCTTTCCGATATTCGCCGCACTGTATTACTGGTTGCCCAAGTTCACCGGCAGGCTGCTCAATGAAAGGATCGGGCGCTGGCACTTCTGGCTGATGTTCATCGGGTTTAACATCACCTTTTTCCCCATGCACATTGTGGGGCTGCTGGGTATGCCGCGCAGGGTTTACACCTATCAGGTGGGTTTTGGATGGGATGTCTACAATCTGATCTCCACCATTGGGGCGTTTCTGATCGCGCTGTCCGTTGCGGTTTTCCTGTACAACCTGTTCCACAGCATTAAAAAAGGCGAACCATCCGGCAGAAACCCGTGGAACGCAGATTCGCTGGAGTGGGCGGTGGCATCGCCGCCAACCAACCACGCGTTCACCCGGATACCGGTGGTGCGCAGCCGCCACCCCTTATGGGAACAACATGATGATGTTGTGCAGGGAAAGGAAGGTAATTTGCCGGATGTGGAGGTGGAAGAATCCGGAGACTCTCTTGAATACTCCGAGCGATTAACCAATGCACTGGTGAAATGGCCGCTTGACTGGCGGGCTGTGGTGGTAACCAGCCCGGTGGATGCCCAACCCAGGGAAATTTTCCGGGTTGCCACTCCGTCGCTTTGGCCCTTCATTGCCTCGGTCGGCATGGTCACCATTTTTGCAGCCGAGGTATTCAACCTGCACACAGCCGCCCTGGTGGGCATCGGCATTGTCCTGTTTGCGCTGGTGGGCTGGCACTGGCCGGATGATCCAAAGCTGAGCAGAGCGGAGGAACATGCCTTTGAACAGAAATACAACATACCGGTCAGGCCCTACGGCAGTCACGCCGTGGATCGGGGCGCAATGGTGATGGCTGTGGTGATTGTCGCGATTGCCCTGGCCAGTCTGTTGTTCAGCTACCTGTATATCCGTCTGGAAAACCCGGTATGGCCCCCGCAAGGGGTGAGCATGCCCGACCCGCTACTGCCCATGGCGGCAGTGGGGCTGGCTGCCGTTGGGGCGGGCATCATGGCATGGACACGCGGACAGATCGCCAAAAACAGGCGCACCCGGTTGAAGGCTGGTTTGCCGCTGGCACTGGTGTTTGGTGCGGCTGCATTCTGGCTGCAGGTGCGCAATCTCTCGCAGGTTCCATTTGACTGGCAGGAACATGCCTTTGGTTCGCTGTTTTTCATTCTGGCCTGGTTTGCAATTGGCCTGCTGGCGATTGGTTTGGTGATGAACATCCTGGTGCAGATCTGGACCTGGGTGGGCAAGTACGACGCCAATGATCATGTGGCGGTGATCAATATCACCCTGTACTGGCTGGCTGTGGCTGTGGTGTGGTTGATCGTGTTTGTCACGCTTTATTTTGGCCCGGGTGTGGTGTAGGAGTTGACAGAAATGAGTATGTCACCCACGGCACACAAGGTTCCTTCGGCACGGGCATTATGGCTCGGACTCGTTTCAGGCCCTGTCATCTGGAGTGTACATTTTATCGTTGTGTACCTGCTGGTTGAGGTATCCTGCAGGGGAGGGATACTTATGACGCAATTGTTTGGTATGGAACTGGTGGGGGTGATTGTGGTGGGGCTGACTGTGGCGGCATTGATTGCAGTGAGTCTGGGTGGGTATTTTGCCTACCGCAACTTTCGCCAGGCGGGGGGCGAACGTTTGTTTGATCGGAAAAGCCTGGTGGCATCACCGGCGTTGTTCATGTCCGGTTCCGGCATGCTTCTCAATCTCGTCTTTGCCCTGCTGATCCTGTTGATGGGAATTCCGCCGTTGTTTCTGGAGTCATGTGTCCAATAAAGTGGGTGGGAGGTGTGAATACAGATAAAGACCGGGATTCGGTTTTTTTGCCAGCCATGCCAAAGTGGGGTGAACTGGTAGTTGCCTGGAATTTATAGGGTACTTCAGGCAGGATTTCAGGAACCACGGGGAGTTTGCTTTGATGGATAAATTGCCAGAAACCATGAATGCAGTTGTATTGGAAAAATTTGGAGGACCAGAAAACCTCATTTATCGGACCATCCCGGTCCCTGAACTGGGTGCAGGAGAGGTGTTGATCAGTGTGGAGTGGGCCGGGGTGGGTGAATGGGACCCGTTTGAGCGTGAGGGCGGCTACGCTGAGATGCTTGGACAAAAACCAGAATTCCCTTATGTATTGGGATCAGAAGGTTCAGGGGTAATTGCCGCGCTCGGTGATGGCGTGGAAGATTTTCACGTGGGTGATCCCGTGTACACATCGGCATTTTTGAACCCCAAAGGCGGACTGTATGCAGAGTACGCTGTGGTCGATGTCAACCTGGTTTCACACATTCCCAGCGGGCTGACAATCCAACAGGCGGGTGTTATGTCAGGAGTTGGACTCACAGCCCTTCGTGGATTGGAAGATACGTTACACATTCAACCAGGCGAGTCGGTGTTAATCTTTGGCGCCAACGGTGGCATTGGTCATCTGGCGGTGCAACTGGCTCAGCGTATGGGCGCCCGGGTCCTGGGGGTCGCTTCAGGCAGAGACGGTGTCGCGCTAACCCGACAGTTGGGTGTGGAAGCAGTGGTGGATGGGCACAAAGAAGATGTAATGGAGACAGCGCGGGTTTTCTCCCCTGAAGGGCTGGATGCCGCACTTTTTACAGCAGGTGGACCTGCCGCAGAGCAGGCACTGGGAGCGATCCGCAGTGGGGGGCGGGTAGCTTATCATATCGGTGTGCAAATCCAGGTGGCTGATAATCTGGATATCCAGGACTACGGTTACAACGGAGAGCCGGATGCGGATATCCTCAAGCGGCTTAATCACTGGATTGAGCGCAGCCCGTTTCATGTGCACATCGCTCACGCCTTCCCACTGGCGCAGGCTGCTCACGCACACCGTATGCTCGAACAGCACTACCTGGGGAAAATCGCGCTTGAGGTGAAAGGAAGCACATAGAATGATAACGAAAGGTTTGCCAGAATTGCTGATGAGAAATCCATTACTGTTGTTTGGGTGCTGCCGGTAATGGGGAAGACTGGTACCATGCCTGTCCGGTTTATGCTTGGGCTGCTGATCGTCATCACCAGCCTGTGGCTCCTGGCCGGCTGCGCTGAAGGGGGCGGAGAGGGTTCTGAAGGTCAGCAGCAGGAAGGCTCCAGCCAACCGCCGGAAGCGGAGCGGAAAGTGGTTCCCGGGGGAGACCCTGAACAGGGAAAGGAGTTCATTGCGGCTTATGGTTGCGGCGCATGTCACACCATCCCCGGTATCCGTCAGGCGGATGGCAACGTGGGACCGCCATTGACCGACTGGGCGGATCGGCAGTACATTGCCGGGAACCTGCCCAACACCCCCGGCAACCTGGTGGAATGGATCCGCTTTCCCCAGGCCGTTGAACCCGGTACGGTCATGCCCAATCTTGGGGTGAGTGAGGATGAAGCCGGGCATATTGCCGCCTACCTGTACACCTTGAGTGGGGATGTTGAGGCAGGTGAAGTTTTGAACCGGTTGCGTATATCCATAACCAATTTGTTTTCGACAGGCGAAAACACTCCCACTGTTGAGCCGGAAGACTCCGGTAATCTGCAACAGGGCGGGGGGATATTTGCCGGTAGTTGCGCTGCCTGTCATGCAGCGGATGGAAGCGGGCAGGTGGGACCTGCACTTGCCGGCAATGAATTTGTCACCCAGCAGGACCCCGCTCCGGTGATCAATACGGTTTTAACCGGGCGGGGGGAAATGCCCGCATTTCAAGACCAGCTTTCCGATGAGGAAATTGCGGCAGTGATCTCGTTCATCCGCAATTCGTGGGGAAACGCCGCTTCGGAGGTGGACCCACAACAGGTACAGGAGCAAAGGTCAGATGGCAATGAGTAAAACATCGCTGCAGCGGTGGATGTACATGTTCCCCCTGGCGCTGGTCATGGTGATCCTGCTGTTCAAGGGGGAGATCGTCATGGCGTCGGGGGAACCGGCCTCGCCAGTGATTGCGGTCGAAATATTTGATTGGGGATTGGATCTGTCCGAATCAGCACCCGCGCCGGGGATCACTGTGTTGCGCGTGACCAACGTGGGAACCCGTCCGCTTGGGTTTGCTTTCCACGGCCCGCAAACACAGCTTGCCTTTGCGGATGCGCTGGCGGTGGGCGAGACCAAAACCATGCTGGTGGATTTGCAGCCCGGACGATATGTGATGTTTGACCCGCTGGAAGACCACGCCGGGAGAGGCGTGAGCCTGGAATTCAGTGTGACGCGGCAGTCGCAGGCTGAACCTGTCACCCCAACCGTTGGCCCATCCCGCCAGACCACGTCCCAGGCAACCAATGAACAGGGCACACCGGAACCAACCGGTGAATCCTCCGGACAGGAGCAGCCATCGCCTGAGGAGGGACAGCAGGTTTTTGCAGACAACTGTGCAGGTTGTCACGGAGAGAATGGACAGGGGCAGGTGGGTCCGGCATTGAGCGGCAATGAATTTGTCACCCAGCAGGACCCCGCCGCAGTGATCGACACCGTGTTGCACGGGCGTGGGC
>DAOUGC010000155.1:0-3137 GCA_034429695.1 Levilinea sp. | reverse complement strand
GCTGCCATCCGCGAACGCCTTGAGGTTCCCGCCAAGCCCATCCACACCAGCCAGTTGAGCAAGATCACCGAACTGGATGCCTCCAACCGCGGCATTACCACTCTCGACGATATCGTTTACCTCTCCAACCTCACCGTGCTCAACCTGCAGGGCAACAACATTCAAGACCTCTCCCCGCTGGCCAGCTTGCGCAAGCTCAAGAAGCTCAACCTCTCCAACAACAGCCTGATTGACCTGCAAAGCGCCAATTTCGCCGCCCTCGCAGACATGCCGCTTGAGCAGCTCGACCTGAGCTACAACGTGGTGGTTAGAATCACCGGAGAACGCATCCGGTTGACTGATATCAGCCTGCTGGGTGAGTTCACCTCCTTGAAAGAACTCAACCTGATCGACAATGGCATTCAGGATATCTCCGCTCTTTCATCACTGACCAATCTCAGAACATTATGGTTGGATAACAACCTTGTGCAGGATATTGCCGCCTTGCAGGGGGCGAAATCCTTAAAATTCCTCAGCCTGGCAAATAATGAAGTGATTGACCTGTCGCCACTTGCCGAATCGGAGCAACTCATTCATCTGTATCTGCATGGCAACGAAACCATTCAATCGGTGGCGCCGCTTGAAAACCTCAGCCAATTAAAGACCCTGACACTGGACTACGTTCCTGTTGGTGATGAAATTGACGCACTGGGGGACAAACCCCACTTGCAGCTTCTCAGTCTGAATGATGCACACATCACAGACATTGCTCCTCTGAAGAGTTTAAGCCGCCTCGAAGAACTGCATCTCGCCAACAATGACATTGTTGACATTTCCCCCCTGTCGGGCCTGAGCAACCTTGAGGAGTTGGGTTTGCAGGCAAACCGGAACATTGTCAGCATTCGCCCGCTTGCCGGTCTTGATCGTTTGGACAAGTTGGATCTTCAGGATGTACCGGTTGGTGATGAAATCAATCTTCTATCCCAATTGGATCACCTCAAATTCCTGGATGCCCGCAACTGCGGTATTTCTGATATTTCCCTGCTGGGCGATCTGATGGCAAAGGGCGCTTTGCAGGACAACCCTGATCTTGCCATCACTGCCACGGTTGACATACGCGACAACCCACTTGACCTGACATCGGTGGATGCCTACGCTCCTGTGCGTGCCTACTGGAACAACATCACCACCCGCCTGCCTTACCTCCTGCCTGAATATACCCCGCTGGCAGCACCGGTCTTCTCTGCCGTCGGAGGATATTACTCACAGCCATTTGAGCTTACCCTTTCCACCAATTTGGATAATGTCAGCATCTACTACACGTTGGATGGCTCTGAACCGACATCCTCATCCTTGCTGTATACCGGGCCCATCCCGGTGAAAACCCGGATTGGTGAGCCCAATCTCTACTCCATGATCGAAGACGTATCCCCGCGCTGGCAGGCACCGGAAGGGGAAGTGTTCAAGGTCAATGTGGTGCGTGCCCGGGTGATTTCCCTTGACGGCCAGAGCAGCCCCATCATCACCCACACTTATCTGGTCGATGAGGAAAAACGCTATTCCCTTCCGGTAATCTCGATCACCACGCAGCCGGATTACCTGTTTGATTACCAGAACGGTCTCTATATGATGGGCCCCATCTACGCCGCTGCCTATAATCCCGATTCGGGCTTAAACACCTGGGAATTTCCTGCCAATTACACCCAGCGAGGGGCAGCCTGGGAGCGTCCTGCGCACATTGAGTACTTTGATGCGAATGGAAAACCGGGCTTTTCACAAAACATAACCATGCGCATTCACGGCGCCATGTCCAGAGAACGTGCTCAAAAGAGCCTGCGCATTTACGCCGATTGCGTCCAGGGATGCAACGGCGTCGTGGCTTATGAGCTTTTTCCGGGGCTCACAAGCACTGCCACCGGCCAACCCATCCAGCAGTTTACCACCTTCCTGATGCGCAACTCGGGCAACGACTGGGAGCGCACCATGTTCCGTGATGCGCTCATCCAAAAGCTGGTCGAACATACCCGGCTGGATATTCAGGCTTACCAGTCGGCCGTCGTCTTCATCAACGGGGAGTACTGGGGCATTCACAACCTGCGCGAGCGCCTGGATGAGTACTACATCGAAAATCATTACGGCATTCCGGCTGAAGAAGTGGTCATGCTGAGCGACAATGCGCTGCTTTCTGTGGGAACTCCTGGAGATGAACAGGCTTATCTCAACCTGCTGGATTTTGTAAAAACGCAGGACATGACAGATCCCGAAAACTACGCCTTCATCCAGACCCAAATGGACGTTGAGAATTATATTGATTATCAGATTCTGGAAATCTACAGCGACAACAACAACTGGCCGCACGTCAATGTGGAGTACTGGCGCAAGAAAACCAGCGCATATGAACCCAATGCCCCCTACGGACAGGACGGCCGCTGGCGCTGGATGGTGTTTGATACCGATTTTGGCTTTGGCCTTAACAATGGGATGGAAGCCGTCAACAGCAACAACCTGATTAACGCCATCAGCCCCAACTGGCACGAAGATGCCGGCACGCTGTTCCGATCACTGTTGCAGAACCCCGACTTCAAAGCCAGCTTCCTGCGCCGCTTTGCCGACCACCTCAACACGTCCTTCGAGCCGGGACGTGTGGCAAGTGAGATTGACCAGATGCAAGCCGTGATTGCCCCTGAAATTGCCGAACACATTGCCCGCTGGCAGGGCGAGACCGGCTCGCTGGACAACTGGCAGGCCGATGTGGACCTGCTACGCTACTTTGCCGAGAACCGCCCCGCCGCCATGCGCCAGCAGTTGATCGACTACTTCGCGCTGGACGGCACGGCCAACCTGCACCTGATGTCCACCCCAGACATGGGCTACGTGCGCGTCAATACGGTGGATATCGTGGCCGGTACGCCCGGCGTCCCGAACCCCGGCGACTGGAGCGGTGTGTATTTCACGGACATGCCAGTGGAACTCACTGCAATCCCCCTGCCCGGTTACCGTTTTGAAAAATGGGTGAATGCCAGTGGCGAGGAATTCTTCACAGAGGAACTGGTGGTCACACTGGATGGGGATGCTGCGTACACAGCGGTGTTTGTGGAAGAATAAAATCACCTCCCCCGGTGCTTCTCGCGTTTCTTTTCCTGCTTTTGCAAAAATCT
>DAOUGC010000154.1:0-4847 GCA_034429695.1 Levilinea sp. | reverse complement strand
CGCGTCGGCGTGCGCACGGTGGAGATTGTCTTCTTTGTGTCTTTTGCGCTGCTGGCATTATTCCGCGCTGCCAGCCCCGAGATTGCCGGTACAGAAAAGCCGATGGAAATGGCTTTTATCAATTCCATCCTCAAATCGCCCACATTCCCGCCCGCCGATCCGTGGCTGGCGGATTATTCCATCTCTTATTACTACTTTGGCTACCTGATGGTTGCCATGATCACGCGCATCACCGGCGTGGATTCGGGGATTGCCTTTAACCTGGCGATCTCACTATGGTTTGCCCTGGCTGCCATTGGGGCATATGGTATTGTGCATAATTTGCTCGCGCGGATTAAAACCAACCCGGACGAACGGGAAGCAAAATCGGCTCCGTTGTGGGCAATTCTCGCGCCCGTGTATGTGCTGGTGGTCAGCAATGCACAGGGGTTCCTTGACCTGTTGCACCGGCTGGGGGTGTTCTGGAAGACCATGCCGGATGGAACCAGGCGTTCAGGTTTCTGGGAGTGGTTGAACATTCAGGAAATGTGCGCCCCACCCGCGTCCGTCAGTTTTGAACCAGTGCGCTTGGGCGGTATCTGGTGGTGGCGCGCCTCGCGTATTCTTCACGATTTTGATTTGACCCACTACTCACAGGCAGCGGCGGGTCAGGTGTGTGTGGTTGGGCGTGAGATCATTGACGAGTTCCCCTTCTTCTCGTTCCTGCTGGCCGATCTGCACCCGCACGTGCTTTCCATCCCGTTTGTGATGCTGGCGATCGGCATTGCCCTGAACCTGTGGTTTTCAGACCGCCAGACGGTTCCGACCGGCATGGGGTTGGGGGCATGGGGCAGCGCGAGGCTGGAAGGCCGACGCGAGCCGCTGGCAAAACTGGAGATGGTTGCATGGCTGGGGCAACCCATCTTCTGGCTGGCGGTGATCACCATGGGCGGGCTGGGGTTTCTCAACACATGGGACTTCCCCATCTATACCGCGTTATTTGGATTTGTGGTTGCCATGATCCATTTCGAATGTGACGGCTGGAAATGGCGGCGTTTCTGGGAGTTTCTGGAGATCTGCTTCCTGATCACCCTGTTTGGCATCATCATTTATCTGCCGTTTTACATTGGTTTTCAAAATCAGGCAGGCGGCATCTTCCCCAGTCTGATCTTCTTCACCCGTGGAGCGCATTTCTGGGTCATGTTCGGAACCCTGCTGGTTCCGATCTTTGGCTGGCTGTTGTGGATGATGAAACAGCGTGCGCACAAGGTCAGCCTGGGTAACGGCTTTAAAGCGGCGATATGGCTCATTGGCGGTCTGTGGTTGGCTTCCTTCCTCGTCGGAACCCTGTTAATGCTCATGCCGGTGATTGGAAATTCACTGGCAACCCGCAACCCGGCTTCCAACCTCGGTATCAATATGATCTCCACCGGTTCGATATTTGCCGATACGCAGGGAGCTGGCGCCGGGGATAATTTGATTGTGGAAGCGCTCATCAAGCGCCTCACTGCACCGGGCACGTGGCTGACCTTGCTTGGGTTGATTGGTCTGGCATGGGCGCTGGCGGGTACTTTCCGCAATCAACAGGAGCCGGAAAGACAACCGTCCACGAACTTCAAGCCCATCTCTCCCAACGGCTTTGTCCTGCTGCTGGTGCTGCTGGGCAGCCTGATGGCGATTGGTCCTGAATTCTTCTATTTGCGCGATCAATTTGGCTGGCGCATGAACACCATCTTTAAGTTTTATTATCAGGTCTGGATGGTGTGGAGCCTGGCGGCAGCATACGCCACCATTTATGTGCTGCAGTCCATGCGGGGCAGCCGCCGTGCATTGTGGGCGGTGGCGGGTATTGTGATCATCCTCATTGGGCTGGTTTATCCATTCTTTGGGTTTTCAACCCGGGTGAGTGGAGTGGTCAACCGATTAAAGAATGATCCAACTGCCCGTATCGGCGAAGTGCTCACTTTGGATGGAACCCGCTTCATTGCCACAGGCAACCCGGACGAGCGTGCGGCGATCGAATGGATGCGGGATGCTCCCTATGGTGTGGTGGTGGAAGCTGTGGCGGGCAGTTACCAACCGGATACCATGTTGATGTCCACTTTTGCCGGACAACCGGCATTGCTCGGCTGGCCAGGGCATGTCAGCCAGTGGCGGGGTGGGGCAAAGGAAATGGGCACGCGCATTGAGGATATCCGCCGGTTATATGAGACCACTGACTGGATGGAAGCCGAGCAGATATTGCGCCAGTACAATATCCGTTACGTCCATATCGGGTTCAATGAAATGAACAGTTATCGTGTAAGTGAGGTGAAGTTCCAGAAGTACATGCCGCTGGTCTTTGCCCAAAACGGCGTGAAAATTTACGAGGCGCCCGGTTATGAAACCGGACAACCTTTGAGCCAGGGAAAAGGTAACGAAGATGAATGAACGCAAACCAACCTGGGAAGATGGTCTGTACCTGCTTGCCCTGCTGGCAGCCCTGACTGCCCGCCTGGTCAACCTTGGATCTGTGTCTTTAACCGATGGTGAGGCGGTTCATGCGCTGCAGGCATTCAAGCTGGCCACCGGACAAGCGCTGGTGTTTTCATCACCGCCGCTGTATGTTTTGCCCACCGCAGGGTTGTTTGCACTGTTCGGATCAAGCGACTTTCTTGCCCGTTTGCTGCCCGCCCTGGCCGGCAGTGTGGTGATCCTCTTTCCGCGTGCATTGCGGGGGATGCTGGGCAGATGGTTTGCCCTTGCCCTGGCGTTTGCCCTGGCACTTGACCCTGCATTGGTCGCCGCCTCGCGGCAGGCAGGGGGCGCCATGCTGGCATTCGTCTTCTTCGGTCTGGCGGTGATGGCGTTTTGGAATGTACGCTCATTTCAGGCGGGTGTTTTCACTGGACTGGCGTTGTTGAGCGGAGTTAACTTTTGGTTGGGTTTGCTGTTTTTCCTGTTGACGCCGTTGCTGGTATATGCCTTCAAACCCCAGGGTGAAGAGGATGAGAGCACGGTAAGCCGTTATCAATTGCTGGAATCGCCTTTCTTTGCTGGCATTGTCTGGAAAACCTGGCTGATCGGGTTTGCCAGCAGCATCCTGCTGATGGGGACGGCTTTCATGATCCAGCCTGCAGGGTTTGGAGCCGTTCTGGGAGGGCTGGCGGACTTTTTTACCGGTTGGGGAACCAGGGACGGTGTGACCATTTCACAGATGTTGATTGCCCTGCCGGTTTACATCCCATTTGCGCTTATTTTTGGTGTGCTGTCAATTTTCTTCAAGGATGGGGAATTTCAAAGTTTCAGGACCCATCTGGTGGTGTGGGGTTTCCTTGTACTGTTGTTCGTGATTATCTACCCGGGACGAGATCCATCATTCTTAATCTGGCTGACACCCGTGTTGTGGTTGCTGGCGGTCCGTTTTCTGGCTTCCCGCCTGTGGGTGGGGGAGGAAACCCGCTGGATTGCAATTGGCCAATCAGTACTGGTTTTTGTGATGTGCCTTTTTGCCTGGAGCAAACTGCTTGAGCTGATCCGTGGATTTTCGCTTGACGAATCAGCACAACGCATCAGTCTGGCTTTGATCCTGGCTTCCATAACCATTATTCTGCTGATCACGCTGCTGGTTACTTGGGGCTGGAACTTGCGCACCTCGCTGGTTGGTCTGGCGGGTGGTCTGGCTGCCGCCATGCTCCTGCTGACGCTGGGCGCGAGCAGCTCAGCAAGCGGGTTTGGCGAGCAGGTATCCTCTGAATTATGGTCTCAACCCGATTATGTGGTGAGGTCCAACCTGCTGATGGATACGATTGGAGATGTGGCTGAATGGAACACCCCCAGCCGGGACGGGCTTGACCTGGTTGTGGCTGGTGTGGATACGCCTGCGTTGCGCTGGATGTTGCGGAATTACAGTGCGGTGGAATTTGTCAATGCCTTGCCGATCCATGCATCACCATCAATGGTGTTGACCCCCATGCAGGAATCATTGGCGGCGTCTGCAAATTATTCCGGGCACGATTTTATCCTGGGACAGCAGCCAGCCTGGAAGAATTTGTTCCCGAGCGAATATTTTCAATGGGCGGTCACCCGTACTGTCCTTATGGACAAGCAAATGGTGGTGTTATGGGTGCGAACCGACCGTTTCCCCGGGTTGCGCGATCAACCGATAGTGGAGGACAGCGCAGAGGCAGAAGTTGAAATCATTCCGGAAAGTGCCCCTTGAACATCATTCGTCATCATAGTCAGGAAAAGGACCCGTCAATCATGAATGTACCTGAGATCATCGCCGTGGATGGACCTGCAGCGTCCGGGAAATCCACCATTGCTGAAGAGCTGGCAAAGCGCCTTGCTTATATGTACTTTGATACCGGGGTCATGTACAGGGCGGTAACCTGGTCAGCACTCAGGAAACTGGGCAGGGTGAATGATGAGGAAGCCGTCTCGCTGTTGGCTGAACAAATGAAGATCGATGTGCAACCGCCCTCTGTGGATGATCAGCGTAAACAGGATGTGATCGTGGATGGTGAGGATGCCACGTGGTTGATCCGTTCTCCCGAGGTGGACGCCAATGTATCGCAGGTGTCGGCCTATGCCAGGGTGCGAACCGCAATGACTGAACAGCAACGGAGGATTGGGCGGCGGGGACGGGTGGTGATGGCAGGGCGCGACATTGGCACAGTGGTTTTCCCTGATGCTGGTTTGAAAATCTTTCTGAATGCTTCCGCGCAGGAACGCGCCAGACGCCGTCACAAGGAACAGGTGGCGCGCGGCGAGATGGAACCCTATGATGAGATTCTGGCATCATTGATGAAACGCGATGATATTGATTCAAACCGCACGATTGCACCGCTCAAGCCAGCCGATGACGCGGTCATCATCGAAACTGACGG
>DAOUGC010000153.1:0-2516 GCA_034429695.1 Levilinea sp. | reverse complement strand
CTGGGTTCACATGAGTCTTACCTACGTGCCGGTTCCGCAACCGGGTGCAATGCGCACACCGTTCATGCCGGCCTGGTGGCGCGACGCTGTTGACCCGGCCTGGCCCATCATGCGTTTGGGCCTGCCCGGTGCTGTGGTTCGCAGGCTGGGCTGGGCGCTTTGGGTGCTTGTGGTTGGGCTGTATACCCTGGCAGGGCTGGCCTTGATTTTTGCCACTGGTATGACGGGTTTATGGCAGGGCCTGGCTGTCGGTGGCTCTGTCGTATCTTTAATCCTGCTGGGTCTGTACTGGCACCCCTGGTTGCCGGTTGGTGTGTTGATCGATCTGGCGATCATTGCCTTGGTCCTGTTCAATGCCCCATTTTTTCAGTTTCAGTAACGGTTGAACGGACGGTTGTGCAGGGAGGTTATGGTGTAACGCTCCGGCTGAATAAAAGCAATAAACCACCCACATACATGGCAATCAGTAGCAGAGCGTCCGCCTCCATAAAAAACAAACGTTTTTCGATTCGAGCCAGGTTGCCCACCAATCCCACTGCTGTCATCAGTAGACCCAACATTCCAATCAGCAGGAATGATGGGTCTATGATATTTAAAAACAGTCCATCCGCATAAAACAGATCGGTCAGTCCAAGCGCGAACATATTAAACATGTTGCTTCCAAACAGGTTGCCAATGGCCATGTCATCTGCGCCGATGCGAATGGCAGCCAATGTGGTTACCATTTCGGGGAGTGATGTAACAATGGCAACCAGAGTGGTTCCAATAAATGACGTTCCCAATCCGGTGACTTCTGCGATCTGTGAACTGGATTTCACCAGAAGCGGAGTAATGAGGGTCAGGACACCGGCTGCGATCACAAAGCCGATGATGCCTCTGAGCAGGCTGGGATAATTATCTGGAACGATCTCATTTGTCGCCGCAAGTGGGCTTGCATTACGCTGGATCAAGTAAATGGAGATTACATAGGTGATGATCAGGACGATGCTTCCAGCGCCCAGCCAGCCCACACTGAGTTCCAGTTTCGCCAGAATAAAAAACACCACCATGCCGATCATGATCACGGCCAGGCTGCCGGAAAGGGCATGTTTTAAAGCTGCGTTGCGCAAAATGCGTCGATGTTGCCCGGCAAGATCAATCACGGCCAGCATCAACATGTTAAACATATTGCTTCCCAGTAAATTCCCCGCGGCCAGGTTTGGGATTCCCTGTGAGATGGAGTTGATGGTGGTGAGCAGCTCGGGCAGTGAGGTTGCGCCAGCCAAAAGTAAAATGCCGATAAACATTCCACCGAGGCGGGTGCGCGTGGCAATAATATCACCATACTTTGCAAGCTGAGTGGCGGCAAAAACAATGACAGCGGCACTGAGAAGGAAGGTTATCCACATCATGCTTTCACATCTTCTTCGTTTTGATTATTTTGTTTGTTTGCACCTTTTGAAAAGCCAAGCGGCCAACTGACAAATATTCCGGTGTTGGGTTGGTTAAAATCGCCCACCACATTTTCTGTTGCAACCAGGCAAGCCTGAATTAATTCCTCGTTGTTGACCACTGCAAAAAGGGTCAGGTTGCCACTTTCCTGTTTGGATGCACCAAAAGAGTAACGCATCGGAATGCTGGCAGCCTGGATAACCCGAAACATGCCTGTGCTTTCGATAACTGTAACGCCGCGAATACCGGCATGTTTCCAGGCAGCGAGAACTGCGTCCAAATGATCCACCTGATCGATCACGCACAGCAAGGCAAACATGGTTCCTCCAAATGATCTTTCCAGTGAGCAAAGCTTAAGAAACAATTGTTTCCGTGAAAATAATATACCAAAAGATGCCATGGGGGTGAAGGTGATTGGACAATGATCGGGTGTATCTGTGCGATTCTGCGAAGATAAAACGTTGCGGCGGTGTGCGCCTGAGTTGATCGGTTCTCGTTGCCGGGAAGCGGTCATTCGAAAAAATGTATTAAAGCCGGTGGCAAGACTGAAATGGCTGAAAAGGGCTGCTTTTATGTGCATTTAGTAAATTAATTGAATTAACCTATTGACTCTTGTAACGGTTTATGCAATAATCAATATGCCGGTAACGATACCGGTAATGATGCCGAAACCACGGTAAGTCCCCTGTAAAACCGATGCCCAATAAAAAACGCGCAGTGACAATTCAAGATGTCGCCAGAACCGCCGGTGTCTCGGTTTCCACGGTTTCACGGGTATTAAATGGCAAGGTTGATGTGGCTGAGGAGACCCAGCACCGCATTGAGGCGGTGATCGGTCAATTGGGATACACCTCAAGTCTTGCGGCGCGCAGCATGCGCAGCCACCGCACCCACCTGATCGGCCTGATCATGCCCGACATTGCTTTCCCGTTTGCTTTCGAGATCATGAAGGGCGTCAACCAGGCCATTGCTGAGTCGGAGTATGACCTGCTGGTCTACACCACCGGTGACGTTCACAAGCATGATACGGCATCCCGTGAGCAGCATTATGTTTCCCTCTTGAATAATTCCATTACCGACGGGGT
>DAOUGC010000152.1:0-3356 GCA_034429695.1 Levilinea sp. | reverse complement strand
TTATATTTACACCATGTTATATAAAGGATCGGTTATATGACCTCCCCCGACAAGCTGGACGCGGTCTTCACCGCCCTGGCAGACCCCACCCGCCGCGCCATCCTTGCCCGCCTGGCGCAGGGCGAAGCCAGTGTGATGGAACTGGCGCAGCCGTTCTCGATGAGCCAGCCAGCCATCACCCACCACCTAAAGGTGCTGGAACGCGCCGGGCTGATCTCGCGCGGGCGCGATGCGCAGCGCCGCCCGTGTCGCATCGAACCGGCTGCACTGGCCCAGGTCTCCGGCTGGTTGGAAAACTACCGCGACCTGCTGGAAGGCAATTATCAAAGGTTGGATGCATTGCTGAACGAACTTCGGGAAGAAGGGGATGCTTCATAGCCATCCGATCCATCCACAGGAGTTACAGGTACAAGATTTACAGGTACAAGGAGAAATCTGCATGACCCATCAACTGGAAGTAACCACCCGCGGCGACCGCGAACTGGTGATCACCCGCGCTTTTGATGCCCCGCGCAGCCTGGTGTACGACTGCTTCACCAAACCCGAACTTATCCGGCGCTGGCTGTGGGGACCCGACGGCTGGTCCTTCAAGGAATGTACGGTTGATTTTCGGGTGGGCGGCAAGTTCCGCTACGTCTGGCAAAATCAATCCGGTGAGATCATGGGCATGGGCGGCACATACACTGCCATCCAACCCATGCAGCGCATTGAAAACACCGAGCTGTTTGACGAAGACTGGACCGGCGGCGAGACGCTCAATACGCTCATCTTTGAGGATCATCAGGGGGGCACCCTCACCACCACCATCGTGCGTTACAACTCAAAAGAGATCCGCGACCAGGTGCTGGAGTCTGGCATGACCGACGGCATGGAGACCAGCTACCGGCGTCTGGAAAAGCAGGTGCTCGAACCAGCGCGTTCTTCATAACCTGCAAGCAAAACCTATCCATTAATCATTTTCCTGGAGGGAACCCCATGCTGGCACCTGATGTCCAACAATATATCGAAGGCGTACCTGCCGAAACCCGGCCGCATTTTGACCAGTTGCACAACCTGATTCTGCAGCTCTACCCCGAAGCCAAAGTGGTCATCTCTTACCAGATACCGACCTACAAAGCCAAAAACGGCTGGGTGGCCCTGGGGTACTGGAAGGGTGGGGCATCGGTATACACCAACAACCCGGCTTTTATCGAAGAATTTAAACGCAAGAACCCGCGCTTTAAGACCGGCAAAGCCAGCATCAACCTGATCAACGGGCAACCCCTGCCGCTGGAAGACCTGGAGCAGGTGATCCGCCTTGCAGTGGAACGCACCTAAGGTACGCTTGCGGCGGTTGTATTCGCCCTCGTGAATTTTTTGCTCGGTTTTTGCGCTGTCAGATGACACATGCCGCGGTCACCCGTCTGGTTGCAAAAATTACAACGATAAGAAAGACACCTACCTGTCGCGCATCATCGTGCGCGCGGTGTTGGTGGAAGTAAAACAAGCGTCACAGCAATCCGTTCACAAAGCCCTCCAAGTGGAGGGCTTTTTCATACCCTCAGATAATCTGTGGTTTTTGCTTGCAGGAGCAGTTGTATAATGACCTAATTAATCCATTCCAAACAAAAAGGACGGGAATATGGCACACATTCGATTCGCCAACCCGGTTATCTTCGTCAGTGACGTGGCTGCTTCCACGCGCTTTTACTCCGATTTGCTCGGGTTAAAAGTGGTGGAAGACGCAGGGGCATTTGTCCTGTTTGAGGATCATTTTTCCATTCATCAGGCTGAGCCATTGCTGGAGACCATTTTTGGTCAACCCCCCGTCCGGCGGGAGGAGGCCTGGGGGCAGGATAACCTGCTGCTGTATTTTGAAAGTGATGATGTTGACGCCATGTACGAACGCATCCAAGACCATGTTTCCATCATTCATCCGGTAAAAACCATGTTTTGGGGGCAGCGCGTCTTTCGATTTCGCGATCCTGACGGGCACATCGTTGAAATTGGCGAACCGCAGGTGTACACGTTTGGAGACCCGGCGTGAAACTGTATTTTGTCCGTCACGGCGAGAGCCAGGCAAATCTGCTGCACGAATTTTCAAATCGCGGCGTAAAACATGCCCTTACTCCGCATGGTGTGGAACAAGCCGAAGCCGTGGCGCAGCAACTGTGCGGGGAAAAATATGCCTGCATCCATCACAGCCCTGTGTTGCGCGCTGCCCAAACCGCTGGCATCCTCTCGGAGCGCCTGGGGGTTCCGTTGCAGGTTGCTGAACCCTTGCGCGAGTGGGATGTGGGGATCTATGAGGGGACAACCGACCCCACCGGCTGGGAATGGCACACCCGCGTACAGGAAGACTGGTTCCTGCGCGGCGATTATGACAGCAAAATGCCGGGCGGTGAGAGCTACAGCGAGATCCGCGCCCGCTTTATGCCCTTCATAACAACATTGGTGCAGCGCCATCGGCAGACCGGGGACAACCTGATCCTGGTGGCACACGGTGGGCTGTACATGGCCATGCTGCCTGAACTGCTCAATATTCCGCGCGATTTTGCCATGCAGCATGGCTTTGGTTATACCGCCTGCACCATTGCCAGGGCAACCGACGAAAGCCTGGTTTGCCTGAGCTGGTGCGGGTTGAAGTGGTGATTGTGAAAGGAGAAAAAAAATGGAACAGAAACAGAAGGTCAATGTTGTAAAAGTGTTCATTCAATTGCTGCTGGTGTTGGTGATCTTGCCGTTGTTGCCCATGCTGATCGCCTGGCGTTGGGATTGGTGGGAAGCCTGGGTTTTCTTCGCGCTGTGGATCCTTTCGTTTTTCATCAGCCGGGCGCTGGCTGCCCGCCGCAATCCTGGCATCCTCGCTGAACGAGCCACCTCATTGGACCATAAAAACATCCAAGCATGGGATAACGTGCTTGCCCCGCTGGTTGCGCTGGGCCCGGCCCTGATCCCCGTTGTCGCCGGTCTGGATGAGCGTTTTGCATGGAGTAATCTGTTTGATCTACCCTGGCGGCTGGTTGGGCTGGCATTGCTGGTGGCCGGATACGCCTTTAGTTCATGGGCGTTGATCGAAAACAGCTATTTCTCCGGCACGGTGCGCCTGCAGAGCGAGCGCGGGCATCACGTGATCAGCAGCGGCCCTTACCGCATGGTCCGTCACCCGGGTTACGCCGGCATCCTGTTGACCAGCCTGGGAGGCCCCATGCTGTTGAACTCCACCTGGGCCTGGGTTGCCGCTCTGGTCTGCCTCATCCCGCTGGTTGTGCGCACCCGCCTGGAAGACCGCTTTTTGCAGCAGGAATTGGAAGGCTATCGTGAGTACGCCGGCCGGGTGCGATACCGCCTGGTTCCGGGGGTGTGGTAGAAAAATG
>DAOUGC010000151.1:0-3642 GCA_034429695.1 Levilinea sp. | reverse complement strand
GAACTGGCCAGGTATGGCGAGTGGGTTGATGGTGGCGGGTGTGGGTGTGAACTAGCTCGTCGTTGTCCTCAGGTTCGCATTGTGCCTCGACCGATTTTCGCCTTTTCGCCAACCGTTCTTGGGACAAACACGGGATTTCCTTCCTTGACACCGCCTGAAGCGCGTGCTATCATCAACCAGCAAGACAAATCTGACCTGAAAGGAGGTGTCGCACTCATATGCAAATCTCAAGAGTCCCTGTTTTCCAGACCCTGTCTGGCGGGTTTGTGTTGTCCCGCATGGGTGCGCCCCTCTCCGTTTGATCCACGGCGGTTGCCGTTGAATCTGCTGAACGCTTCAGCCGCGGGTGCACTCCATGCCCGTGGTTCTTTTTTTCCCAACCACTGACAATTTCAGACCCGTTCAGACCGCCTCACCCCGCTGGCGCGCCTGTTTGCCTGCCAGCAGATATGGAGCCGGACATGAGTGTGAACCAACCCATTATCAGTATCGAAGGCGGATTTTTTGGCCGCATTGACGTAAACTGGACGATTCTTTTGGAGAACAACCTTTATGCCTCGCATCAATCTTGCGAAGATTAATCTTGACGATATGGACATGGTGGCCGGGCGCGCCAAGCGCCGCGACCGCAAAAGCTCGCGCAAACAGGAACGTTCTGAGCACGCGGTGCTGGATGAAGTGGTGCAGTACGGCTCGCTCAACCTGGTGGGCGCCACGGATGTCTTCAACCCCAGCATGGCAGCCTCGCACCATGAGCGTGAATGGATCTTGAACTACCTGGGCGAGTACTACGACGACGGGCACATCACCGATGTGCTCCACAAGGTGAAGGGCGGCAAGGAAGCCAACGTGTATTGCTGCACCGCGCCAGATGACGTTGCCTGGGAGCTGGTGGCGGCCAAGGTCTACCGCCCGCGCATGTTCCGCAACTTGCGCAATGACGTGCGCTACCGCGCCAACCGTGTGATCCTGGATGACATGGGCAAGGAACTCAATGACGACCGTGCCATGCATGCCATTGAAAAAGGCACACGGCGCGGCAAGCAGTTCCTGCAGGTCTCATGGATCGAGCATGAGTGGAGTGCGCTCACCCGCCTGCACGCAGCCGGCGTGCGCGTGCCGCTGCCCATCGCGCGCGGACACAACACCATCCTTATGGAATACCTGGGCGAGATCAACTCGCCTGCGCCCACCCTGCATGAGGTGAACCTGGCCCGCAATGAAGCCCAGACCCTGTTTGCCGCTTTGATGGCGGATGTGGAGAAGATGCTGTCCGTCCGGCTGGTGCACGGTGACCTGTCTGCCTATAATGTGCTCTACTGGGATGGCGATTACCGCATCATCGATCTGCCCCAGGCCGTGGTTCCGGAACAAAATCCGGACGCCTTCTCAATCTTCACCCGCGACGTGACCCGCCTGGTGCAGTATTTCCGGCGTTACGGCGTGCGCGAGGACCCCGTGCAACTGGCCACCGCCATGTGGCGGCGCTGCCAGTACCGCGAGAAATCGCAACTGTTGGAAGACCTGGAGCTGTGGGAGGAGCCGGATGCGTCTGAAGGGGATTAGCCGTTTACCGGCTGAGAAAGTTTATCTGGCGCTGACGGCCGGCATGGCTCTGGCTCACGCAGTGATGTTCACCACCCTGGCAGTCTACTATGTGCAGCGGGTTCACATGAACCCGCTGCAACTGGTGCTGGTGGGTACGGTGCTTGAACTGACCATCCTGATCTTTGAGATCCCCACCGGTGTGGTGGCTGACACCTACAGCCGTCGTCTGTCGGTGATTCTGGGGATGTTTGTCCTGTCTGCCGCGTGGCTGCTGGAAGGCAGCCTGCCGGTGTTTGGCTTTGTACTGGCTGCCGAGGTGGTGCGCGGCGTGGGTGAGACCTTTCTCTCCGGTGCGCTGGACGCCTGGCTGGCGGACGAGGTGGGCGGAGAACATGTCGGGCGCATTTACATCCGCGCCGGGCAACTGGCGCGCATCACCGGCATCGTCGGAACCGTGATCAGCGTGGCGCTTGCCAGCCTGGCGCTCAACCTGCCTGTTCTGGCGGGCGGCGGGATCTTTTTATCCATCGGGGTGTTCCTGGCGTTTGCCATGCCGGAGACCGGTTTCACCTGTACGCAACGGCAACCGGGCAACCTGTTTGCTCCTGCCATGAAAACCTTTGCCAGCGGTGCACGTTTGCTGCGCTCCAGCAGCCTGCTGCTCACCCTGTTTCTGGTCAACTTTGTCACCGGCGCTGCATCCGAGGGGTACGACCGCCTGTGGGAGGCGCACATCCTCAACAACTTTCGCCTGCCCGTGCTGGACGGCTTGCAACCGGTGGTATGGTTTGGCATTTTCGGCATCACCTCCAGCCTGATCAGCACGGCGGTTGTGGCGCTTGCCCGCCGCCGCATGGAAGCCGCCGCCATCTCCGACCGTTCAGCGGCGCGCCTGCTGCTGCTGCTCAACCTGGCAGCGGTGGCATCACAACTGGTGTTTGCTGTCACGGGTAATTTCTGGGTGATGGCAGCCACGCTCATGGTCACCGGCAGCCTGTATGCCCTGTACTACCCGCTGTACGACGCATGGTTGGTGCGCCAGGTGGAACCCTCGTTGCGCGCCACCATGCTTTCGATGGTCAGCCAGGGCAACGCGCTGGGGCAGACGCTGGGTGGGCCTGGTGTTGGGCTGGTGGGCAACCGGGTATCGCTGCGCGCCGCACTTGGTGTGGCCAGCCTGTTATTGCTGCCGCGTTCTGCGCTGTTTGCCGGGTTGCTGCGCAATATCAAGCCCGAAGCCCAACCGGAGATCGTTGTCCCTGAACCTGAGGAACAACCCGCAGCCTGAACCGGAATTCCCAACCTTTGGGCTTGCTTTTGCAACCATTTAATGGTTTTCTCGTAAATATAGGTGAAGGAGATATGAACATGAACGCAAAACGACTTTATCGCAGCAGAACTGAAAGCATGCTGGGCGGTGTGTGCGGCGGCCTGGGTGATTACTTCAACATGGACCCCAGCATTTTCCGCCTGATCTTCATCCTGCTCTTCCTCTTGGGCGGGCACGGTCTGTTGATCTACATCATCCTGTGGCTGGTGTTGCCCCTGCAGCCCGTCACCGCTGCCCCGCAGAGCAGCGTGGTGGATGTGGAAAACAAGTAGCCATTAGCGGATAAACCTGTTTCTCAATCTGTCAGACCCATCCCGGGATTCCCTCCCGGGGTGGGTTTTTTGATCCGTCGGGACACAGGAAAGTCAAATGGGCAGGTTGGGGATTCACTGTGGGGTGGGCTGGCGTGTTGGTGTGTGTTATGTGGCTGGAATAGTGGTAGGGTAGGCTGATGCTTTCTCAGCCCACCGGATGTGTTGTCAGAACACCCCCTCCGCTCCCGACCGCCGTTCAGCGCCGTTTACCTGGCGCACATGATTGTCGGCGGTCGGGACCTGCCTCCCCCATCGAAAAAAAACGTCGATGGGGGAGGAGAAGCGAATTAGAGTTGTTTGTTGTTATCAGTAATACCATTGGTCATTGCATGGTTGAAAAGATGTTTGGATTCCTGGCTTATTTGTCATATAATTGACTCGCAAGGGCAGCCTCCGTGGGGGAACTCGACCCACCCGACCAGAAAGTATAGCGGGATATCATCTCAGACA
>DAOUGC010000150.1:0-28956 GCA_034429695.1 Levilinea sp. | reverse complement strand
TCATGTAAATCGCGAGCGATTAGATTGCGCTCCTGTTCGCGATGTTCCATTAATCGCCGCTGTACTTCCACTTGTGCTGTGGCACGTTGCCGCAACTCCTCAAGACGCCGCCTTTCGGTAATATTCATGGCGGCAACGGTCAACCCTTGCAGGCAACTTTCAGAGTCAATCAACGGCTCAACCGTTACGTCAAAAATCGCGGGGCGCCCAGCCACATGGATTAGAACCTCTTTTCGCGCTCCAACCCCGGTATTCAATACCTGCTGCTTCAAGTCAATCAGTTCGCTTACATCCGCCTCGGGCAGCAATTCATCATCGCGTTTTCCAAGGGCTTGCTCAATGGTAAAACCCAATGATGGGTTGTAAAGCCAGGTGTAACGCAAGTTCAAATCGGTTGTATATACAGTGATGGGCGACTTGTAAATGGCTATACGAAAACGCTCGTTGCTGTCGTGCAAAGCCACTGCCAGCATTTCCATTTGCTTGCGCGCCTGTTCCAATGCGCGTGTATGCCTGACATGTTCAATGGAATACCGGATGGAACGTTCCAGCATCCCAACGGTCACTTCCCCTTTTACCAGGTAATCCACCGCGCCAGCATCCAGAGCCTGTTGATCGATTTGCGGGTTTCCTGAACCGGTCAACAAAATATATGGAATATCCGCACGGATTACAATCGCTTCACGAATAAAACTGGCGCCGTTAATGTTTGACAGGTAGAAATCCACCAGAACTGCGTCGAAGGAATCCTGCTTCAACAACTGTAATGCATCAGTTGCATTTGATACCCAACTCAATTTAACCTTGATGGTATGGGCAGCAGAAAATAGTTCGCGGGTGAACTCGTAATCTTCCTGATCGTCTTCAACCAACATAATCCGTAAAACAGGTTTAGCCAATTTTTTTATCCATTTGTGTTATTGCGTTTATGAAAGAACAGGATGTTATTTTTACATAGTTTATCAATTATGTCCAGCGCAGCAAGGTTTTACCTTGCTTTACTCTCCACTCTCTTCATCATCAACCAAAATGATGTCCAGATACAGCAACAATCGCATGGCTTCGGGCAACGAAAACCGGGTTCCCTTGAGGATGTTTTCATGCGCCCCTATGGCGTACCCGCTGGCATTGGAAAAATCCGTGTCACTCAAATCAGTATGGCTGAAACGCGTTTCATCCAGTTGACTGAACGAAAATGTTGCCCCGGTTAATACGGCGTCTGTAAAATCGGCATGCATGATGCTGCAAGACTTCATGATCATCTTTTCCAGTTTCAAACCAATAAACAATCCATAATTAAGGGTACAACGCTCAAATGAAAGTGGCTTGCCCAACCGCGACGCTTTCCAGTCAGCTTCAACCCAATCAACACCCACCAGCCGGCAATCACTGAAAGTACAGGAAACAAATGATGTTTTGGGAATCTTGATCAGGCTGAGATCGGAGTGCATGAACTGGCATTTTCGGAACTGGCAGCGCACAAAACGCGCCTCACTAAAATTACAGCGTTTGAACTGGCATTGATCAAAGATGACATCCTCAACCACCTCACCCGGTAAATCGAGCCCTCTGAAATCCTCGCCCTGGTAGTCGATTTCGGTAAAAAAGTCCTTTGTCATGAAATTCTCCCAAAAGGATCAGGCCCGGGGTTGCCCATCACACACTGGTGATAGATGGTTTGTCAAAACAAAAAGCCACCCTTTACCGGGTGGCTTATGGGGTGGCTGATGGGTTTCGAACCCACAACATTCGCATCCACAGTGCGACGCTCTGCCGTTGAGCTACAGCCACCATCTTGAAGCGGATGCAATTGTAACACGACCTCCCGCTGCATGCAAGATTTTATCGATTCAATTGCTCGCGCAGGTAAACAGCCGCATCCGCCTGGCTCATGGTCTCTTGCGTACGCTCGGCAAGGTTCTTCACGGTAACCTGCCCCGCGGCAGCCTCATCAGGCCCCATGATCACCGCATAACGCACACGCATGCGATCAGCAAACTTGAGCTGTTTCTGTAATTTGGCGGCATCTGGATAACAAACCGCTCGCACGCCGGCTTCATGCAACACGGAGGTAAACGCATAAGAAGCAGGGATCAGACTCTCTTCAAAGACCGTCACCAGTACGGCATCGTCCAACACCGGCATTTGCGGCAGACAGCCGTACTTTTCCAATACCACCATGATCATGGCATCGCCCATCGCAAAACCCACACCCGGTAGATGATCGCCGCCCACTGCCGCAACCAAATTATCGTAATGCCCCCCACCCAGGATGGCGCGACCACCGTCCTTTTCGAACGCCTCAAACACCATGCCGGTGTAGTAATCCAAACCACGGATAACTCCCGGGTCATATACTACATAATCCCGCAAACCCATGGCATCAATCACATTGAAGAAACGTTCAAAATCCGGGTGTTCCTTCCACAATTCCGGGTTGGCGAGTACGCGCTTTAATCCTTCAAGTTCTTCCGGTTTTAAACCAATTTCCAGCGAGTAAGCATCCCAATCATCGGGCTGCATTTTGTCCCGCCGATCGATCAGGTGAAAGACGCCGGGGTGCAAATCAACGGGAATGCCAAGCTTTTCAAGCTGTGAATTCATCAGCTTGCGGTTATTCACATACAGTTTCACCAGATCTGGTCCCAGGCCGATTTTCTTGAAAAATGTGGCTGCCACAGCAACCAGCTCGGCATCTGCTTCGGGCGTATCCACCCCGATCAGATCGATGTTCCACTGATAAAACTCGCGCGAACGACCCTTTTGCGGACGCTCATAGCGCCAGAACGGGCCAAAGGACCACCACCGCATGGGAAAAACCAGCTCGCCCTGACGCTGTGCGACCATGCGCGCCAGGCTGGGGGTCAATTCGGGCCTCAAGGCGATCAGCTCTCCACCGCGATCAGGAAAAACAAATGACTGTTCCTTGACCAATTCTTCAGATGATTTTGCCGCATAGAGATCGATCTTCTCAAGAAATGGGCCATCATACTCCTGATAACCAAAGGAATGGGAGACAGAGCGCAGTAATTCACCCATCCAGGAATGGAGGGCTTTCTGCTCTGGATAAAAATCTCTGGCGCCTTTAACGGTTGGAATGGTCGTTTTCATGGGGCTCCTTTCTCCCAAATTCCCAAAATATTCGTTCATTTTAACACAACTCATCCTGCTTTCCGATCCTTGCCAAATCGTTTTGTTCATTTCGAACTAATTGAGGTAAAATATCCACTGGCATATTCAAACAAATTTATTACTGACCAGGGCGCAGCACATGAACGTAGATGAATTAATCAAGTTAATCAACGGGCAATTAATCAACGACTCAGCCGACCTCACCCGCGAAGTCAAGGGCGGCTGCGGCGCCGATCTGATGAGCGACGTCCTGGCATACATTCAGCCACAGGCTGTGCTTCTCACCGGTCTGTGCAACCCCCAGGTCGTACGCACTTCCCAGATGGCCGATGTCTCTGCCATTGTCTTTGTACGCGGCAAGAACCCCCCTCCCGAAACCATCAATCTGGCCAATCAGGAACGATTGGCGCTAATTTCCTCGCCGTTCGGCATGTTTGAACTGTGTGGAAGAATGTATGCTGCCGGGCTTCCCAGCCTGGAAAACTCGGTCCCCGACGGACCGTCCGAACTGGAATAACCCGTCGAAAGGCGTCTGCTAAATGAGCGACATGCCCAAAAGCAGAAGAAACGTACTGATCACCGATCAGGCTGCTGAGAACATCACCCGCGGCGAAGAACTCGCCTATGAACTAAAAATTAGTGAGGTCATGACCGCCAGCGTGGACAGCTTCTCGCCGGCCATGACCATGCGCGATGTCATGGAGGTCTTCCGTCAGCGACGCATCTCCGGCGCGCCGGTTACGCTGGACGGCAAGCTGGTGGGCATTATCAGCATGGAAGACCTGATCCGCTGCATGACCCTGATGGATATGGACTCCAGTGTGGTCAAGTACATGACCCCCAATCCATACACGGTCAAATCCACAGATCCTGTGGTGGAAGCACTGAAAGTCTTCGTCAACTCACAGGTCGGTCGCCTGCCTGTTCTGGATTCTGATGATCAACTCGTTGGCATCCTCACCAAGGGTGACATCACCCGCGGTTTGCTGCGCGCCTTGCAGCACGAGTATCAACAGGAAGAAGTACGCATTTACCGCGCCAGTCACCTGTTCGAGGATATCGAATCAGACCGAACGAGCTTGATCCTGCGTTACAACATCAAGCCGCGGGATTTTAACCACGGTGGCGCAGCTTCATCCAACATCAAACGCGCTCTCACCCGTCTGGGGGCAACGCCTCAAATTGCCCGTCGCTGCGGCATCGCATCTTATGAAGCAGAGATGAACCTGGTGATCCACACCACAAACGGAGGCGTGTTGCGGGTTGAAATTGAACCGCACCGCATTACCATTGACGCCTACGACGATGGCCCCGGCATCAAGGATGTTGAACTGGCCATGAAACCAGGGTATTCCACAGCCAGTGAAGAAATCCGCGAACTGGGTTTCGGCGCAGGCATGGGCCTGGTCAACATATCCCGGTGTGTTGACAACATGGTGCTCGAGTCTCAACCTGACATCGGCACCCGCTTGAAGATGAAAATATTTCTCGAAAAGGAAGAAAGCGTGGGCGAAGGCTATTCTTCCACAAACCGGCCTTCATGAGGAGCCAAATGATGAACCTTGAAGAAATCATTGCAGCCTTGAATCTGACCGTTCTTACCACGCCGGGAGACTTTAAATCCATCCAACCACAAGGCGGTTATGCATCAGATCTTTTGAGCTGTGTCATGGCCGGTGCGGGGCGTCATAGTTTGTGGCTCACCCTGCAATCACACTCAAACATCGTGGCGGTGGCTGCCCTGTTGGATCTGGCTGCCATTATCATCACCGAAGGCGCCATGCCAGATGAAAGCACCATCGCAAAGGCCAATGAAGAAGGCATTACCCTGCTGGCTACAAACGAAAAAACGTTCGCCGTGGCAGGCAAACTATGGGAAATGGGTATTCGCGAAGTCTGATTTGTAAAACATTTTCACCCACCCGCCAGAAGCGGCTTTACCGCCGGGCACCTGTACTCCAGCCCGGACCGGGGCGCTGGCTCACTGGCGGTTTTTCGTGACCTCAAACGGTCGCTTTCGGTTGGTTGAAATTTGAAAACAGTTCGGGTTGAATTGCATGTCCATACGGTTTTATCCCCCTGCGCTCAGGTGGAGATGATCCCACCTTTTGTGGTGCGCCAGGCAGCCGATCAGGGTATTCAGGTCATTGCCATCACTGACCATAACGCTGTGGCAAACATTGAAGCCGTGCAAAAAGCTGCTGCCGCCGATGAAAAGGGTCTGATTGTCCTACCTGGAATGGAACTGCAAACCCGCGAAGAAGTTCACGTTCTGTGCCTGTTCGACACCATCGATCAGGTTCGTACTTTTGGCAACTGGGTGGAAAACCATCTGCCCAACATCCCCAACAACCCCGATTTCTTCGGTGAGCAATTTGTGGTGGATGAAACCGGCGATTTTATCCGCCGGGAAGAACGTCTGCTGTTAAGCTCGGCAGATGCCAGCATGACCGAAGCATGGCATAAGGTGGAGGAACTGCAAGGGTTGTTTATCCCTGCTCATGTCAACCGCAAAGCCTTTGGGTTGCTGGCAGTGCTGGGGTTTGTGCCCACCGATGTTCCCATCGAAGCGTTGGAAATATCACGGCACATTACCCCGGAGCGGGCTTTATTGCAGTATCCGCAAATCAAAGGATATCCACTCATTCAGAATGGCGATGTGCACTCGCTGGATGGTTACCTGGGTAGCACTCATTTAACGGTGGAAGACATCAACATTGCAGAAATCAGAAAAGCAATTCGCGGTCAGGATGGCCGCAGCATGCAATTATTTTTACCCTGAGATAATCTGAGGTATTCGCGAATAAGACAAAAAAGCACATGTTTCTCATCCTAATATCAGAGGATTGTGATATTATTCACAAGGAGGCTTATCCAGGCGAAAAGTGACATTTGATAATTGACCATTTTTACCCGATAAGGGTAGACTTTGATCGACTGGGCTGTGATTATCACACAATTTATATCCAAATTGGAGTTTAAAGATGCTGTCAAACACTACAGTCGAAATCCCGACCAACGACCCCACTGTTGTTCCAGAACAACGGGCCATCATTGACGGGATTTTGGAACAGAACAGGGAACTGCCTGGCGGCTTGATGGTTGTTCTCAACGAACTGCAAAGTCAGATCGGTTTTATTTCTCCGGCCATGCAACAATATGTTTCCGCGCATATGGGCATTCCCGTGAGCACTGTTCACGGCGTTGTATCCTTCTATTCGTTCTTTACCACCACCCCACGCGGCAAACACACCATCAAGTTCTGCATGGGTACTGCCTGCTACGTCGGTGGGATGGACCAGTTGATTGAAAAAGCCAAACAGGTTCTGGGGATCGGCCCGGGCGAAACCACGCCGGATGGCAACATCACTCTCGAGATCTGCCGCTGTGTGGGCGCCTGCTCACAGGCTCCGGTGATCGTGATCGACGAGGAATCGGTTGGTCGGGTCAAGCCCAATAAACTCCCCCAGCTTGTCCGCCCGCTGCAAGAGAACGAAGGCTAACCTTTGCGCGAACTGGCCCTGCACCTCCTGGACATCGCCGAGAACAGCGTTTCTGCTGAAGCTCGTCGAATTCACATCGAGGTCACCGAGGATGAAAGCACCGACCGGTTGACCATGATGGTGCAGGACAACGGCAAAGGGATGAGCCCCGAAATGGCGGCCAGGGTTGTTGACCCGTTTGTCACCAGCCGCACCACCCGCAAGGTTGGGTTGGGCATCCCGTTGCTCAAGGCAGCCGCCGAGGCCTGCAATGGTGGACTGACGATTGAATCCGAACTGGGCAAAGGCACGCGTATTTTTGTGGACTTCAAACGCAGTCATATCGACCGCATGCCGCTTGGGGACCTGGCCGGAACCTTCATCACCCTGTTGATTGGTTCACCCGAGGTTCACTGGTTGCTCACCTATCGTTTCAATGCCCGGGTTTTTGAGTTTGACAGTGAACCGGTTCGTGAGGTGCTCGGCGATGTCCCCATGACCGAGCCTTCCATCCTGGCTTACATTCGCAACATGATCCAGGATGGAATCCGTGAAGCACAGGCTATTACCACCTCAGTATAGAGGTGATTGAACATCGAAACTGTAATACCAAACCTACAGTGGAGCAGAAAAATGGATAAAGTAAAATCGCTCGAAGACTTGAGAAGAATGCGCGAAGAAGCCCTGCAGAAACGCCAGGTAAAGGCGGTTTCGGGTCAGCGTGAGATCATCGTGGGCATGGGCACTGTGGGTATTGCCGCTGGCGCTCGCGAAACGTTGAAAGCCATTCTGGAGTACATTGAGTCGGAGAATCTGGCCGACATCATTGTGCGCCAAACCGGCAACATTGGACTGGACTCCTATGAGCCCATTGTGCAGGTTCAAATTGGCAGTGAACCCAAAGTGACTTATGCTCGCGTCACTCCAGAAGCAGCCCGCCGTATTATGAAGGAACATCTGGTTGGCGGAACCATCGTAAAAGACTACCAGATCGAAGCCTAGGGTAAAGAAAGTACGGAGGGAAAATCTCTCCGTTAACCCTGATTGAAAGCAGTAAGGCAGTCCAAAATTTTGGAAGGTGGAAACATGGCGTTTTTCCGTTCTCACATATTGGTATCCGTCGATCCGGAATGTCTAAAACGAGGCGCTCATGATATTATAGATGCACTTCATGATGAATTAGTTTCACAGGGCCTGATCGATGAAATTCAGGTACTGGAGACCTCCCGCATTGGCGATCCAATTTCCCAGGGACCTGACCTGATGGTCTACCCTGAAGGTGTGCATTATGTTGGTTTGACCCCCGATGATATCCCTTATCTGGTTGAAGAACACTTCCTTAAGGGTCGCGTCGTCGAAAAGTTCCGTGTACAGGAAACTGCAGTAATCGATGAAGAACTGGGTCCGCCCCAGGCGAAGGAAATTCGTATTGTCCTGCGCAACTGCGGCAAGATCGATCCCACCAACATTGAAGACTATATTGCCGAAGGCGGTTATATGGGCCTGGCCCGCGCCATCACTGAAATGACCCCCGAGCAGGTGATCGACACCGTTCTGGCTTCGGGCTTGCGCGGTCGTGGCGGTGCTGGTTTCCCGGCGGCAAAGAAATGGCAGTTCTGCCGTCAGTCACCGGGTGGCCCAAAGTACGTTCTATGCAACGCAGATGAGGGTGACCCCGGTGCGTTCATGAACCGCCGCGTGCTGGAATCTGACCCGCACGCCGTGATCGAAGGCATGATCATCGCGGCATATGCCATCGGCTCATCCCAGGGTTACATTTACTGTCGTGCAGAATACCCGCTGGCTGTCAAAGCCCTGCGTATTGGCATCGAACAGGCCCGCAATCTGGGTCTGCTGGGCCAGAACATCATGGGAACCGATTTCTCCTTTGATCTGGAAGTTCGCATGGGCGCAGGCGCATTTGTTTGCGGTGAAGAGACAGCCCTCATGGCTTCCATCGAAGGCAAGCGCGGCGAACCCCGCCCCCGTCCGCCCTTCCCGGCGGTCAAGGGTCTGTTCATGAAACCCTCCAACGTCAACAACGTTGAGACTTACTCGGTCGTCCCTCAGATCATCCTCAACGGACCTGAATGGTACTCACAGTATGGTACGGCTGACAGCAAGGGTACCAAGACTTTCGCCCTGGCTGGTGACCTGAACCACACCGGTTTGATCGAAGTTCCCTTTGGCATCAGCCTGCGCGAAGTCATCTACGATGTGGGCGGCGGCATCAAAGGCGGCAAGGGTTTCAAAGCCATTCAAACCGGTGGCCCCATGGGCGGTTGCATTCCCGAACAGTACCTGGACCTGCCCATTGATTACAAATCGCTGGCCTCGGTCGGCTCCATTATGGGCTCTGGCGGTATGATCGTGATGGACGAGGACACCTGCATGGTGGACATCGCCCGCTTCTTCATGGATTTCACCCAGGATGAATCCTGCGGCAAATGCGTTCCCTGCCGCGTCGGCAATCGCCGCATCCTCGAGATCCTCACCCGCATTTGCGAGGGCAAGGGTCGCGAAGGCGACATCGAAACCCTCGAGATGCTGTGTGAACAGATCATTTCCACCAGCCTGTGCGGTCTGGGCCAGGGCGCCCCAAACCCGGTGATCACCACGCTCAAGTACTTCCGGCACGAATACGAAGCCCACATTTACGAAAAACGCTGCCCTGCCAGGGTCTGTAAAGCGTTGATCACCTATAAAATCAAAGATGACGCTTGCACCGGTTGTACGGTCTGCTCGCGTAATTGCCCGGTCAATGCCATCTCAGGTGAACGCCGTCAGGTTCACCACATCGATCCCGATACCTGCATCCGTTGCGGAATCTGTATGCAGGTCTGCAACTTCAACGCGATTGAGATAGTCTAGCCGACATTTGTTATCTTTCTAACATTGGAGGAGGAGCATGACTTTCGCAACCCAGCAAGGGCTGGCCGTACAAAAAGCCGTTCAAGAAGCCATAGAACGCCACGGCGCCGCGCGTGAAGAACTGATCCCGATTTTGAACGACGTCAATCGGGCCGTGGGTTATTTACCCAAAGAAGCACTCGAACAGGTATCACAGGCGTTGCGTGTACCGCAAAGCCAGTTGTTCTCTGTTGCGACCTTCTATCACATGCTGTCCACAAAACCGCTTGGAAAGTATGTCGTACAGTTTTGCGAAAGTGCTCCCTGCCATGTGGCCGGCGGGCGCGAAGTCTGGCAGGCCGTGCAGGATGAACTCCAGATTGGTGATGGAGAAACCACTGCTGATGGCAAGTGGAGTCTGATGACGGTCAGTTGTCTGGGGCTGTGTGGCGTCGGTCCGGTTATGGTCATTAATGATGACATCTACGGAAACGTAACCCCCGCCCAGGTACACGATATTCTGGCGCGCTACGAGTAGGCGGAGGCATCCATGAAAACATATCGCTCTATGGTTCTGGTCTCCAGTGACCCTTACAGCCTGCAGAACGGTGCGCAGGATGTCTACACCCGCCTCCAGGAAGAGATCCGCACCTTTGGCTTGGAGGATGAAATTTCTCTTTCGATGATTGGTGATGTCGGTCGCCATGATGCACTTCCCATGGTGATCGTTTATCCCGAAGCCGTCATCTATGGCCCGGTAACCCCTGATAAGGTTCACTATCTTGTGGAAGAACATCTCTACAAGGGTCGTGTGGCTAATGATATCCAGGCGCCCACCCGCGAACTAAGCGGCCGCATCTCGTGGTTATCGGCTCGCAAGGGAACCATGCCGGCTGAACACCGCATTGTGCTCGAACGCGCCGGGCTGATCGACCCCAACTCCATCGAAGACTACATCATGCACGACGGCTATCTGGCACTCGGCAAAGTGTTAACCAGCATGACCCCCGCCGAAGTCATTGCCGAAGTCAAGAAATCTGGCTTGCGCGGCCGCGGCGGCGCAGGCTTTCCCACCGGCACCAAATGGGGCTTTGTGGCCTCGGCAGCCGGTGACCAGAAATACGTTGTTTGCAACGCAGATGAGTCAGAGCCGGGTACTTTCAAGGACCGTGTGGTCATTGAAGGCGACCCACACACCATCCTGGAAGCCATGGCCATCGCCGGATATGCCGTGGGCGCAACCGAAGGCTATATTTACGTGCGCGGCGAGTACATGCTGGCGCAGCAACGCCTGACCCAGGCCATAGAACAGGCCGAGGCCACCGGCATGCTGGGAAATAATCTCTTCGGCACCGACTTCAGCTTCCATATCCATATTCACAGCGGTGCTGGTGCGTACATCTGCGGTGAGGAAACCGCCCTGATCGAATCGATCGAGGGCAAACGCGGTGAGCCGCGCGCCCGCCCGCCTTACCCGACCACACACGGGTTGTGGGGTAAACCCACCCTGGTAAACAATGTGGAAACGCTTGCCAACATTCCGGCCATCATTCGTCACGGCGCCGATTGGTACAAAGCCATCGGCACACCCAGCAGCCCGGGAACCAAGGTTTACACCATCCTTGGCAACGTCAACAACACCGGCTTGATCGAAGTGCCCATGGGCATCACCCTGCGCGAAGTCATTGCCATTTACGGGCGCGGGATGAAGGACGGAAAGTCATTCAAGATGGCACAGACGGGCGGTTCGTCCGGTTCGGTCATCCCCGCCAGCCTGCAGGATACCCCCATGGATTTTGACTCGTTCAACCGCGCTGGTGTGGCGCTGGGCTCGGGTGCGCTGTTGATCTGCGATGAGGACAACTGCGTGGTGGACCTGGCCAAGGTCTTGATGAACTTCTTCCGAAAAGAAAGCTGCGGAAAGTGCAATCCATGTCGCATCGGTAACCAGCGCGCCTATGAGATCCTGTGCAATATCTCAGAAGGCGTTGGCAAAATGAACGACCTGGATGACCTGGCTCACCTGAGCGATCACCTCTATCAGCTCTCCAACTGCGGTCTGGGCCAGACGGCCGCCGCCCCGCTCAAAGATGTGCTTTCGCACTTTAGAGCCGAACTGGAAGCACACATTAAGTTGAAAGTATGCCCAAGCGGCATCTGCCCCATGAGTGGGCACGGGCTGTAGATTTCAGCCATCCATTCAACTACGATATTCTAGTCTCATAGAATCTTGGAGAAAGTAATTATGGTTAACATTCAGATTGATGGCAACAACTACGAGGTTCCTGAAGGCGTAACCGTTCTTGAGGCAGCCCGTCAAGCAGGTGTCCATATCCCCACCCTGTGTGATCATCCCAAACTCACACCTTATGGTGGTTGCCGCCTGTGCCTGGTGGAAGTGGAAGGCGCCCGCACTTTGCAGCCCTCCTGCACCCTGCCCGTCAACAACAACATGGTGATCCATACCGACACCGACCGCATCAAGGCAGCCCGCAAGTTTGTGCTGACCCTGATCTTCAGCGAACGCAATCACTTCTGCATGTACTGCCAGGTCTCTGGTGGTGACTGCGAACTGCAGAACTCCGCTTACGCAGAGGGAATGACCCACTGGCCGCTGCAGCCCAACTGGCAACCCTACGAAGTGGACGCCAGCAACCCCTTCTTTGTGCTGGATAACAACCGCTGCATCCTGTGCCGCCGCTGCGTGCGCGCCTGCGGTGAACTGGTTGGCAACTTCACCCTCGGTTTCGAAGAACGTGGCGCGCGCAGCTTCCTGGTCGCCGACCTGGGTGTGCCCCTGGGCGAGTCCACCTGCGTTTCCTGCGGTACATGTGTTCAGGTTTGCCCCACCGGCGCGCTGATCGACCGCCAGTCCGCTTTCCGCGGAAGAGAAGTACAGGTTGACCATCACAATACGGTGTGCGTCGGCTGCTCGCTGGGTTGCGGCATGGACGTACTCACTCGTGACAATCAACTCGTGCGCATTGAAGGCAACTGGGAAGCCGAAGTAAACGGCGGTGTGCTGTGCAAGATTGGCCGCTTCCTCCCCCTGGAAGAAAAACGCGAACGCATCACCACCCCACTGGTGCGCAAGGATGGTCGCTTGCAAGCCGCCACCTGGGATGAAGCACTGAACGCCATCGTGGCGCAGGTGCGTCCGCTGGCTGGCAAGAATGGCAGTGGTGTTGCCGCCATGGCATCCACCCGCCTGACCGCCGAAGCCTTGTTTGCCTTCAAGTCTGTATTTGCTGATGGCTTGCACAGCGGCATGGTTACCTCCATGGAAGAAGGCGCTTATACCGCTGAAGCCACCCAGGCTGCCACTGACCTGCACCGGTCGTTCGAAGGCAAACTCGAAGATCTGGAGAACGCCGACCTGGTGGTGGTGATTGGCGACAACGTGATGGAAAATCATCCTGTTGCCGGTTATTTCATCAAGCGCATCCTGCCCAACGGCGCAGGTCTGGTGGTGATTGATCAGGCTGCCAATGCCCTGGATGTGTTCGCCAATTCAGCCCTCAAGGCTCGCAAGGGTAACGACAACGACGTGGTGGCGGGTTTGCTGGCTGCCATATCCAAACTGGGCGTTGCCCGCACTGGCGCGCTGGCTCAGCCCGAAGCCGCCCTCATCGCCGCCGCTGAAAAGACCGGCATCTCCCCCGATGCCCTGGTGGAAGCCGCCGCTCAAATTGGCGCAGCACAGAAACCGGTCTTCCTGTACGGCAAGGGTGTTTCTGTAAAGACCCTGCTTGACCTGGCCGCCATGACCGGCGGTGCAGTGATTGGCACCAAAGGATTGGGCAACAGCGTGGCTGCCGCCCAGTACGGCCTGGAGAAAGCCTTTGCAGTCGACGGACACCAGGCAGTCTACCTGGCGCTCGGTGATGATACCCCCACCCAGCGCATGATCCAGAACATTGGCAAGCCCGCATTCCTGGCTGTGCAGGCCACCTACGTTTCAGCGCTGACCGCCGCCGCCGATGTGGTTCTGCCCGTGGCAAATTGGCTGGAACAGGATGGACACTACGTAAACCTCGAGGGTCGCGTTCAAACCTCCGTCAAGTCACTGCAAGCCCCCGAAGATGTGTGGACCAACGAAAAAGTGCTGGCCGAACTGGCCGCCCGCCTGGGTTGCACCACCGGCGATTGGAAAGCCGCGCTGACTCAACGCACCCCGGCCGTGGCCATTGCTTAGGCAATAGCGGTAGATAAGGAGAACTCATGGCAAAACCAAAAATTTCATCTGATTGGATGTGCGGCTGCGCTGGTTGCCACATGTCGTTGCTCGACATCGATGAGCGCATTGTCACCATCGCTGAACTCACCGACATTCGTGCCACTCCCATTACTGACCTCAAAGAACCGGATGCCACCGGTGTGGATGTTGGTGTGCTCGAAGGCGGTATCAATAACACCTCAAACGAAGAAGTTGCCCACCGTATGCGCAAGCGCTGTAAAATTTTGGTGGCACTCGGCGATTGCGCTGTATTCGGCGGGGTCCCCGCCATGCGCAATTTCTTCACCATCGAAGAAACCCTGCGTCGCGCGTATGTGGAAGCTGAAAGTGTTGACGAAAGTGGACGCATACCCGATGACCCCGAACTGGCTGTTATGACCAAGGTTCGTGCGGTCAGCGAAGTGGTGCCCGTGGATGTGTTTGTTCCCGGCTGCCCTCCCAATGCGGATGTCATTTATTATGTATTGAGCGAACTGGCACAGGGACGCAAACCCGAGCTGAAGGACGACCTTCTGCACTGGCATTAGTCCCGGATAGGTGGAGAAATCTATTATGGTATCCCAAAAGATCACGATCGAACCCGTAACCCGCATTGAAGGCCACGCCAAAATCACCATTCGAATGACCGATGAAGGCAAGGTGGACCACGCCTACCTGCACGTGAATGAGTTTCGTGGTTTTGAGAAATTCTGCGAAGGCCGCATGGTGTTTGAAATGCCCATGATCACCCCGCGCATCTGCGGTATTTGCCCGGTCAGCCATCACCTGGCTGCCGCCAAGACTGCTGATGTTGTGGTGGGCGCTCCCCCGCCCCGCCCAGCCTCGCTGCTGCGCGAGCTGATGCACATGGGCCAGATCATTCAAAGCCACGGCATGCATTTCTTCGAGCTGGCAGGCCCTGACCTGCTGCTCGGCTGGGATGCTGACCCTGCCATTCGCAACGTGGTGGGCATCATCGGTGCCAACCCAGAGCTGGCTCTCAAAGCTGTCAATCTTCGCAAATTTGGCCAGGAGATCATCCAAACCCTGGGTGGCCGCCGCGTACATCCTGTTTTCGCAGTTCCTGGCGGCGTCAACAAAGCTCTCTCCGCTGGAGAACGCGACACCATCCGCGCCGGTATTGCTGAAGCCATCGCCACCACACAGATCGGCCTGGCGTTGATGAAACAGTGGGCTGAGGCTAATGCTGATGATATCAACCGCTTCGCTGTGCTGCAGTCTGGCTATATGGGCCTTATCTCTCCGCAGAACGGTCTGGAACTGTATGACGGTGATCTGCGCCTGATTGATCGCGAAGGCGTGGAGTTGGAGCACTTCGACGGGGCCAATTACCTGGACTATATCGCCGAGCACGTTGAGTCCTGGTCGTACCTCAAGTTCCCATATTACAAAAAGCTGGGCTATCCCGGCGGCGTGTATCGCGTGGGTCCCCTCGGACGCCTGAATGCTTCAGATTGCATCCACACCCCGCTCGCCAATGAAGAGCACAAACAGTGGAAGGCCATGAACAACGGCAAGCCGGTTGGCAACACCCTGCACTACCACCTGGCCCGCCTGATTGAAACCCTGTACGCCATCGAGCGAGTCGGACAGTTGCTGGATGACCCCGATATTCTCTCGAAGGACATCCTCAACACACGCCAGAACTTCCAGGGTCAGGGTGTTGGCATCATCGAAGCCCCGCGCGGCACGCTCATTCACCATTACTGGGTGAAACCCAACGGCCAGGTCGAACGCGTCAATCTGATCGTTTCCACAGGCCACAATAACTGGGCAATGAGCACCGCCGTTGACAGCGTTGCCAAAACCTACATCACCGGTCCTGAGGTCCACGAAGGCCTGTTGAACCGCGTGGAAGCCGCTGTGCGCGCTCACGACCCCTGTCTGTCCTGCTCGACACATGCCATCGGCCAGATGCCGATCATCATCGATGTCGAAGATCCACAGGGTAATATTGTTCAGACCCTGCGCCGCGACTGATTTGTACGCACGGATTTAGATACGGATTAACCTTCACCACAGAAGGCACGCCTGAACAACGCTGCTTTCTGTGGTGAAGTCTTTTGTGAACAGGAACGGTTTTCTTATGAAAAAGACCCTGATCTTTGGTTACGGCAACCTTGACCGTGAAGATGACGGCGTGGCTTGGCATGTGCTTGCACGTATTGCCCGCCACTACCACCGACCTGTGCCAAACGACCAGGAGGATGAGTTGGTGGTGGACACCTTTGAACCAGCCGGTGAGAACCCCGACTTGATGTTTCGCCTGCAATTGATGCCGGAAATGGCGGATGAACTGGCTGCCTTTGAACGGGTTTGTTTTATTGACGCACATACCGGCGCTGTTCCGCTTGAAGTTAACATCCAGGAAGTGACCGCCCGATTTCAGAACTCACCATTAACTCACCATCTCACCCCGCAATCACTGGTCGAGATCATGAACAGGTTGTATGACGCCCGTCCGCAATGTTTGCTGGTCTCGGTGAGAGGATATTCCTTCCAGTTTTCCCGCAAGCTATCGGAACGAACCAATGAACTGGCAGATATGGCAGCGGAGGAGATCATCAAGTGGATTGAAGCATGATTCACATGCATGACATGCTGATCAAAGCCTGTGACAATTTTCAAAAGAGTTAGGATGGATAACACTTCTAGACAACATTCATAAATGATAAAACAATAATAGACCAAACCATTCCGGTATGCAGTCAAAAACAATTTTGAAATAAAAATAAAATGTACTGCCATCATCGTGGGCTCAAAGAGGCTACATGTACCAAACCGCCGATATCATCCGTTGTTTGCAAACCATCCCGTGGTTTCTGGAACTCAAGCCGCAGAGTCTTGAACGCCTGGCGACCATTGCGCATTTCGCGAACTATGAGGCAGGCGAAATGCTTTTCCGTGAGGGTGAACGCGCGGCGGATCTGTACATCATCCTTGAGGGCCAGGTGGAGCTCCACTCCTATGTCCCCTCGTTTGGGCCGGTCACCATCTTCACTGCCGATCCTTTGGACATCGTCGGTTGGTCCAGCCTGACCAATTACGTGCATCATCGCACTGCTGAGGCAGTAACCGTTTGCCCAACGCGCGTGGTGGTGTTGGACGGCGAAGGCATGCGCCGCCTGTGTGATCAGGATTACGATATGGGCTATATTATAATGAAGAGAATGACCAATGTGATTGCCAGTCACTTGTTGACCACCCGCCTGCACTTATACAATTTACTCATTCAATGCACACATAACAGTGATGATGATTTGATGGTTTGAATCACAATCGAAAAAGAACACACCTCACCCGGTTGGGTGAGGTTTTTTGTGCCATCGGTTACATTAATAATCTGATAATTATGACACTTATTATAGGTTTTGCTTTCCTCCCTGGTAGTATAATACAGGCATGCATGAGTTATCTGTAACTGAAAACATCCTCTCCATTGCCGTCCGCCATGCGTTGCAGGCAGAAGCCACAAAAGTCACCGATATTCACATCGTCATGGGCCGCCTGTCCAGTATTGTGGATGATTCAGTTCAGTTTTACTGGGACATCATCAGCGCCAACACCATTTGCGCCGGAGCCAGGTTGCATTTCACCCGCACCCCTGCCCGCATGGCATGTAATGAGTGCCATACAGAATATGAACTGGATGAATTAAGGGTGTGCCCACAATGTGCCAGCGCCAATGTAAAGGTTATCGCCGGAGAAGAATTCTGGCTGGACAGCATCGAAATCGAAAAATCGGAGAAGTAATATGTCAAACACCCGTGTGACCGTCATCGAGAAAATCATGGACGCCAATGACCAGTTGGCGGCCCAAAATCGCGCCCGTCTTGATCGCGCTGGTGTATTTTCGATCAACCTGATGGCTTCACCCGGAGCGGGCAAGACCAGCACCATTCTTAAGACCATTCAGGCGCTCAGCCCACGTTTGAAACTGGGCGTGGTTGAGGGCGACACCGCACCGGTCACCATTGATGCAGACAAGGTGCTGGCGGCTGGGATGCCCGCCGTCCAGATCAATACCGGCGGCGATTGCCACCTGGATGCCGTCATGTTCTCCACCGGCATCGATCAACTTCCACTGGAAGAGCTGGATATGCTGGTGGTTGAAAATGTCGGCAATCTGATCTGCCCGGCTGCCTTCAACCTCGGCACTCATGTCAATGTCCTCATCGCTTCCATCCCGGAAGGTGATGACAAACCTTACAAGTACCCCAACATCTATCGCGGTCTTTCCGTGCTTCTGATCAACAAAATCGACCTGCTACCCTACGTCCCGTTTAACATGGATTACTTCCGTCAGGGAGTGGAAATGCTCAACCCCGGACTGGTTACCTTTACCATTTCCTCCAAAACCGGTGAGGGGATTGACGCATGGGCAGAATGGCTGGTTAAGCAAACAGAGGGCAGAAAAACCGTTCAATCCAAAGGATGAGCATGAGCGCCAGTGTCGCCGGACGAAAGATCCGGGTGCGCGGGATTGTTCAGGGAGTGGGTTTCCGCCCATTTGTCTACGGTCTTGCCATTCAAAACCACCTCACAGGTTGGGTAAGAAATACTTCAGCCGGTGTTGAGATTGAACTCAACGGCTCACCGGCTGGTCTGGATCGCTTTGAAGCCACACTGCGAACGCAACCGCCGCCCCTGGCACGCATTGATGAGTTCAGCAGTGAGGAAACCCCGCCCAACGGTTATACCGCCTTCCAGATTTTCGAAAGCCAACCTCAACCCGGCAAATTCATCCCCATCTCGCCCGATGTCTCCATCTGCACGGATTGTCAACGGGAGTTGTTTGACCCCTCCGACCGGCGATACCGTTACCCGTTCATCAATTGCACAAACTGCGGTCCGCGTTTTACCATCATCAAGGACATTCCCTACGACCGGCCAAAGACCACCATGGCTGGCTTTCCCATGTGCACACAGTGTGAGGCTGAGTATCACGACCCGCTTGACCGCCGCTTTCATGCCCAGCCCACTGCCTGCCCGGTGTGCGGACCACAAGTGTGGCTGGAAACAATCACGGGACGCACCGATGGCGATGATGCCATTCGCAAGGCACGTCAGTTGCTCCAACAAGGCAAAATATTGGCAATCAAAGGTCTGGGTGGATTTCACCTTGCCTGTGATGCGACCAACCCTGTCGCCGTTGACACGCTGCGCGAACGCAAGAAACGCAGCGCCAAGCCGTTCGCATTGATGGCATTTGATTTACACACCATCAGCACCCATTGTGCAATCAGCGCGGAAGAAGCGGTGCTGCTGCAATCCAAACAACACCCCATTGTCCTGCTCGAAAAACATCCGGGTTCCACCATTGTGGATGGCGTGGCTCCCGGCCAGCGATCACTGGGCTTCATGCTGCCCTACACTCCGCTGCATATGCTCCTTACCGAGCCTGAAACCGGTTTTCCCGCGGTGCTGGTGATGACCAGCGGCAATCTCAGCGAAGAACCCATTGCGTACCGCGATGACGAAGCCCATGAACGCCTGCAAGGTCTGGCGGATGCATGGTTGCTGCACGACCGCCCCATTCACATGCGCGTGGATGATTCGGTGGTACGGGTGGCATTTAACGCACCTTATCTTTTACGGCGCGCGCGTGGATACGCCCCGGACCCGCTCACCCTGCCATTTGAGATGCCATCCATACTCGCCACTGGCGCTGAGTTGAAAAACACCTTCTGCCTGACCCGTGATCGCTATGCCTTTATAAGCCATCACATCGGCGACCTGGAAAACTACGAGACCCTGCGATCCTTTGAGGAAGGCATTGAGCATTATCAACGCCTGTTCAGGGTGCAACCTGGTCTTGTGGCATGTGATCTGCATCCCGATTATCTTGCCACCCGCCATGCCCATGCCCTGGCGGAAAATGAAAATTTGCCGTTGATTGAGGTGCAACACCACCACGCTCATCTGGCTTCCTGCCTGCTTGATAACAACTGGCCTTCGGATCAACCGGTAATTGGTTTGTGCTTTGATGGAACCGGGCTGGGTGTTGACCGCGCCATTTGGGGCGGAGAGGTTCTGGTGGGTGGTTATGAAAGCTACCAGCGCCGCTTTCACCTGGCATATACACCGCTTCCTGGTGGAGATGCTGCCACACGCAAACCGGCGCGCTTTGCCCTGGCACAGTTGCGGGCTGCCGGACTGGATTGGGAAGCCGACCTGCCACCCGTGGCAGCCTTATGCGCTGAGGAACGCAACGCTGTGGCGGCACAGATCGAACGCAGCCTGAATGCACCCCTGACATCCAGCATGGGGCGATTGTTCGATGCGGCATCATCGCTTTTGGGAATTTGCCAGTATGCAACGTATGAGGGCCAGGCCGCAATCGAATTGGAAATGGCAGCAGATCCCCATGAAACGGGCATATATCCACTGGACATCAAAGGTGACGCAATAGACCCCGCGCCGCTTTGGCAAACCATGCTCACCGATTGGCGCACCGGTGTTGCCGTTCCGGTGCTGGCTGCCCGTTTCATCAACAGCATTGCCTGGGTTGGTCTGGAGTTGTGCAAACAGATCAGGGACGAGGGTGGTATTTCCACTGTTGCGCTCAGTGGAGGGGTGTGGCAAAATCAACTTTTGCTCACCCGTGGTGTAACCTTACTGCGCAACGCCGGCTTTACGGTTCTTTTGCATAATCTGGTTCCGGCAAATGATGGTGGCATCGCCCTTGGACAGGCCGCTGTGGCCTGGAAACAACGAAACAAATAAAATCTGCTTTAATTCGAGCATTATCACTGGAGGAAATATGTGCCTTGGCGTACCTGGAAAGATCGTTGATATTTATCAGAGTAATGGATTGCGCATGGGGAAAATTGACTTTGGCGGCGTGATCCGCGAAGCCTGCCTTGAAACCCTGCCGGATGCCGTCGTTGGCGATTACACCATCATCCATGCCGGCTTTGCGCTCAATATCATGTCTGAAGAAGAAGCCAACGCCACCCTCGAAATCCTGCGTGAATTATCGCTGGACGGCGACGAAGAACTGGTCTAACAATGCAAATCATTCAAGAATATCGTGACGAGCGACTCGTCAAAGGCGTGATCGACGAAATCCGGCGCATCACCACCCGCCCGTGGACCATCATGGAAATATGCGGCGGGCAAACCCATTCGATCCTGCATTACGGTATCGACCAGCTTCTGCCGCCCGGGATCGAACTTGTGCACGGCCCCGGCTGCCCTGTGTGTGTGACTTCGCTCGAACTGATCGACAAAGCCATGGCGGTTGCCTCCCAGCCGGATGTGATCTTCACCTCATACGGTGATATGCTGCGCGTCCCTGGCTCGCATCAGGACCTGTTTGCGGTTCGAGCCGCTGGCGGGCAGGTACGGGTGGTCTATTCCCCACTGGATGCTGTCAAACTCGCACAGGAGAACCCCGACAAACAGGTGGTCTTCTTTGCCATCGGCTTTGAAACCACCGCCCCGCCCAACGCAATGAGTGTGGTTCAGGCGCACGCTCTGGGAATAAAAAATTATTCGGTGCTCGTCTCGCAGGTTTGCGTACCGCCAGCCATGCACGCCATTCTGTCATCCCCCCAAAACCGGGTGCAGGGATTTCTGGCTGCCGGGCACGTATGCGCTGTGATGGGTTACCACGAATATCCCCCCATCGCCAGTCAGTACGGAATCCCCATCACCGTTACCGGTTTTGAACCGCTCGATCTGGTGCAGGGCATCTTGATGAATGTGCGTCAATTGGAAGCCGGTGCCTGCCAGGTGGACAACGCCTACCAGCGCGTGGTGACCTACGAAGGTAATGTGGCTGCCCAGAAAATGATCAACACCGTGTACGAGCCATGCGACCGCAACTGGCGCGGCATCGGCATGATCCCCATGAGCGGTTGGCGTTTGCGCCCCGAATTCGCCGACTACGATGCGGAACGCCGCTTTGGTGTGGAAGACATCCGCACCCAGGAATCTGAGCTGTGCATCGCAGGACAGATTCTGCAAGGTCAGAAAAAACCAGTTGACTGCCCGGCCTTTGGTGTGCTGTGCAATCCCCAGAACCCGCTTGGCGCCACCATGGTATCATCAGAGGGCGTGTGCGCCGCATACTATCGTTATGGCCGCAAGTGAGGCATCCTTGACCAATTCTGAGCAACCCATCACCATGCAGGGTCCCGTTTGCCCGGTTCCGCTGCGCCACAATGAGACCATCGTCATGGGACACGGCTCAGGCGGGCGCATGACCCATGATCTGGTGCGCCAGATCTTCCTGCCTTACCTGCAAAGCGCCCCACTGCTGCAGGGCAATGATTCTGCTGTATCAGCACTGCCCGCGGATGGGGGTCGCCTGGCACTCTCCACTGACTGTCACATCGTCTCGCCGTTGTTTTTCCCCGGCGGCGATATTGGAAAACTGGCCGTATGTGGAACCGTCAATGACGTTGCCATGAGCGGAGCGACAGCACTGTATTTGACCGCCGGCTTCATTCTGGAGGAAGGTCTGCCGATTGCCACTCTGCAAAAAGCGTTGGAATCCATGCAGGCAGCCGCCCAGGAAGCCGGAATACAGATTGTGGCAGGCGATACCAAGGTTGTGGAAAAAGGCAAGGCAGATGGTCTGTTTATCACAACCGCTGGTGTTGGCTGGTTGCCCGCCGGCCAAACCATTGGCGGTGAACAGGCAAAACCGGGTGACGTGGTGTTGATCTCCGGTTCCATTGGTGACCACGGTATTGCCGTGCTGTCTGCCCGCGGAGAACTGGGTTTTGAGGCTGACGTACAGTCCGACGTTGCTCCTCTCAACCATATGATCGACGCGGTGCTGAGAGCCGCACCTCACACTCACGTACTGCGCGACCCCACCCGCGGCGGACTTGCCACCACGTTAAACGAAATAGCAGTGCAAAGCAATGTCAACATACTGATTGATAGTGCAGCCCTGCCAGTGAAACCAGCAGTTCAGGCAGCCTGCGAAATGCTCGGCTTTGACCCGTTGTACATTGCCAACGAGGGCAAGCTGATCGTCATCGTTCCCGCCGATGAAGCCGACGCCGCTCTGCGCGCCATGCGCGCCAGCCGGTACGGCGAACAGGCTGCCCGCATTGGCGTGGTTCAGGCAGACCCGGCTGGCAGGGTGCTGCTCAAGACATTGATCGGCGCCACCCGTCTGATCGATGTGCTCACCGGAGAGATGCTTCCCCGCATATGTTAATTACACATTCCAAGTAGTGCAAAATTAACCGTGAATTTTGCAAATGTCATTCCACGTCTGATTGACGTTTGTCCGGTTCACCCTTATACTTACCCCCATTCAACTCACAGGTGAGGACACATGAAGATCAACTATCAGGAAACCACCAGCGATCTGCTCAAACGGATTGACATCCACAACAAGTTTGGCGGTCGTGATATTGACGCCTGGATGCTGGAGACCCTCCAGCTAAAACCCGGCTTGCGCATCCTCGATGTCGCCTGCGGCGCTGGAAAACAGGTCCAATCTTTTTTCAATGCTTTAAATGGCGACGCCGATATCACCGGCGGCGATGTCAATGCCGAACTACTGGCACAGGCCAGCCAGTTGAAAGCCAAAATGGGAGACCGCGTAAACTTCATTCCGTTGGATTTCAACGCACGTTTCCCATTTGAAGACAACCAGTTTGATCTGGCTTCCTGCTGTTTTGCCATCTACTACGCCGAGGACATCCCCTTCACCATCCGCGAAATGCACCGTGTGCTCAAACCCGGAGGGCGGTTGTTCACCACCGGTCCCATGCCTCAGAACAAGCAGCTCTTCTATGACATCATCCGCGAAGCCACCGGCAAGGTGATCCCACCCATGCCGGGTTCTTCCCGCTATGGTTCAGCCATTCTGGATGCCGTTCGCAGCACCTTTGCCAGCGTTGACGTGCAGATCTTTGAGAACCCGCTTTCCTTTGACACAGCCGAACCCTTCCTGGAATACACCCGCGCCTCTCTATCAGAAGATCGCAAATTATGGAGCAGCTTCTTCCAGAGCAAGGACGACTTCGAGAAAATCATGGCTCAGATCGCCCAGGTGGCTGAGCGCCGCTTGAAACAGGACGGCAAACTGGTGATGACCAAAGTGGTGGGCGGCTTCATCGCCACCAAGTAAGCCAGCGGGATGCAACCAAACATGAACCACGATATGACCTTTTACGGGCGGCGACTGTGCTTCATTGGCGCTCACCCTGATGACATCGAACTCGGCTGCGGAGCGCTGATTGCACACGTGGTCAAACAAACGGATGTTCTGTGCGTCACACTATCGGACAATCAGAAAAATCCCCAGTTGACCAATGTGGTTCATGAACACCGTGACAGCATGAAACGCCTGGGTGTACCCGACCAAAATGTGATCGTGGGACCCTTTGAGACGCGGCGCTTCCCTCATGCCCGTCAGGAAATTCTCGAATACTTCATTGATATCAACCGTACCTATCGGCCTGAGATCGTGTTCGTTCACACCAAAGCTGATATCCATCAGGACCACGCCACCATCACTGAGGAGGCCCTGCGGGCTTTCCGCGGACTGACCATGCTCGGTTTCGATGTCATTCGCTCGTCTTATGGCTTCTTCCCCAGTTTTCTGGTCGAAGTCAATGAGGAAGACGTACAGGCAAAACTGGATGCCCTGGCCTGTTATAAAACTTATGAGTCAAAATATTACTTCAACCCTGAAATCACCCGTGCCACATTAATCCGTCATGGCGCGCTGGCTGAAAGGCAGTACGCAGAAGGGTTCGATATCCTGCGCATCATCGGTGCATTCAGTTGCCTTCATTGAGTAACAAACAAAAAATCCCTTTCCAAGAGGAAAGGGATTTTGGTTTTAAATGAGAACTATTTATGAACGCCTATCTCAATAAACCCATCCACCACCCTGACCGGGTAAGATGGCGTATCCTGATAGGCTGGCAGGGTCAAAGCCTTGCCATCGCGAATATCAAAACGTGCACCATGACGTGGACAGATAATCTGATAACCATCCAGGTCGCCATCACCCAGCGGTCCATCATCGTGCGTGCACAGGTCGCCTATGGCATAAAAATTCCCCGCCAGATTGAACACCACCACCGGTTCATTTCCAATCTCCAGGAAAATCCTCTCACCAGACGGCAGCTCATCCACGCTGGCTACGCGCAGGAACTGATACTTATCGGTGTCAACTTCTGCCATCAACCCTCCTCATCCACCAGATCATCGCTGGCTTCGCCCAGCCCGTAAGCCCCGGCTTTGAGCACTTTCAATGGCAGCAGCGCGCATTTTAATCGCACCGGACCAAGCTCAATGCCAAGCATATCGAGAATATCCTGCTTGGTCATGCTCTTTACGTCATCCACCTTGCGGCCAATCACCATTTCCATCAGCAAATCTGCCGAAGCCTGGGATATGGCGCACCCATGCCCGCTGAAACGCGCTTCCGTGATCACGCCGCTTTCATCCACACGCAGGTCAACGCGAATGTGATCCCCACACAGGGGGTTCTCGTCCTCAAATGTGATGTCATTGGGGTCGAGCTCTCCACGAAACTGCGGTGATTTGTAACGCTCAATGATTATTTCACGATACAGGTCATCCATTTGCCAGCCTACCCAAACATGTTTTTGACTTTTTCCAATCCCCCTGCCAGGTGATCGACTTCTTCCATCGTATTATATAGGTAAAAACTCGCCCGAGTTGAAGCCGGTAAACAGAATCTTTCGTGCAATGGCATGGCACAATGATGCCCCGCCCGCACGGCAATGCCTTCATTATCCAGCACCTGGGCAACATCATGCGGATGGATGCCCGCCAGTGAAAAACTCACCACCCCGCCCTTCTGATTGGCGGCTGGCCCGTACATTTGCAATCCACTGATCTCAGAAAGACGTTCAATGGCATACGCCACTATTTCCTGCTCATGTTGGGCAATGCGCGTCATTCCAATGCGGCTCAAGTAATCCACGGCAGCGCCAAAGCCAATCACCTCGGCAATGGATGGCGTACCGGCTTCAAACTTGTGCGGCAAGGAGTTGGTTGTAAAACCCTTCAACGTGACCTTTTTGATCATGTCACCACCACCCAGGAAGGGCGGCATGGCTGCCAGGATCTTCTCTTTTCCATACAGAAGCCCGATGCCGGTGGGCCCGCACATTTTGTGTGCAGAGAACGCCAGAAAATCCACGTCCAGGTCGCGAACGTCAACCGGCAGGTGCGGCACCGATTGGGCTCCATCCACAAGCGTCAATGCGCCCACTGCGTGTGCTGCCGCAATGATCTCTTTGGCCGGGGTGATGGTTCCAAGCACATTGGACATGTGCGTGAATGCCACCAGTTTTGGCCCCATTTCCAGCAATTTATGGAAAGCGGCCATGTCCAGCAAACCTTCGTCACTGACAGGTATGTATTCAATCCGGATCTGCCGTTCCATGGCCAGCATTTGCCACGGAACCAGGTTGGAGTGATGCTCCATTTCTGTCAGCACCACCAGGTCTCCCGGTTGCAGATTGGCTCTTCCCCAGGTTTGCGCCACCAGATTAATCGACTCGGTGGTATTGCGCGTGAAAATACACTCACGCGGGCTGCCTGCGCCAATAAAGGCGGCAATGCGTTCCCGCGCGCCTTCATACATGGCCGTGGCTTCCTCGGCCAGGGTGTGCACGCCACGGTGAATGTTGGCGTTCGACTGGCGGTAGTAGGCATCCATGGCGTCAATGACCTGCACCGGTTTTTGTGATGTTGCCGTGGAATCCAGATAAACCAGCGGTACACCGGGTTTAATCATGCGATCAAGAATAGGAAAATCTGGCCGAACCCCAAGGGTATCGGTTAAGGAGGTTTGTATACTCATCTCAGGCAACCTGTGTTATTCAGCGCGGGGTAAATCGCTCTTTTGGCGCTTCTGTGGTTCGCGCAAATTCGTGGAATTAACCGGATACCACAGGATATGATCTGGAACCATCCACCCATCCGTTAAATATACGTTCGTGCGGAACTGAACTGCCACCATCTTGGCATCCACCTGCACCACAATTCCTTTCAACCAGCCGCGTATGCGCTGGCCGCTTTTCTCGTGGTCGCAGTAAACTTCAACGGTGTCGCCAACATCAAACAGGAACTCAGATTCGGGGGGGTTCATAAACGGAACAGAAGGCATGGGTCACTCCATCACATTCAAGAGCAGTACGTGCTCAATATTTGCGTAAAATCTATTCATTCTATCATGTTTCCATAAGATCCATATAAGTTTTTCCACCTCCAAAAATGTTAAGCTCCCGGCTCAAACTTCATACAGTGAACCGGGAGCTTGATTTACCCGGGTTCATCCCAGATAGGTTTCCATCTTATTATGAATCGATTGTTGGAAACGCTCACGCACGCCTTCAAAAGGAATGCGCTGCATGATTGGGTCAAAGAAACCCTCAACGATCAGGCGTTCCGCTTCATTACGTGTGATACCACGGCTCAGCAGGTAGAAAACCTGGTCCTCATCAATCTTGCCGACGGTTGCGCCGTGTGTACAGCGCACGTCGTCAGCCAGAATCTCCAACCCGGGGATCGAGTCTGCCCGTGCAGTCTCGCTCAATACCAGGTTGCGGTTTGCCTGGTACCCGTCGGTTTTCTGCGCGCCAGGCGCAACGTAGATCATGCCCTGCCATACCGAGCGGCTCTTGCCCAGCAGTGCCCCCTTGAACAATAAATCGCTGGTGGTATTGGGAGCCATGTGATTTTGCTGCGTATCATGATCAAGGTGCTGGGTGTGGTCGGTAAAATAGAAACCCGACATGCGTCCGGTGGCACCCTGACCAATGAGGTTGAGTTCCGAGAAATTCTTGGTCAACCGGCTGCCGATGGCGCCGAAGATCCAGTCCAAATTTCCGTCGCGATCCACCAGGGCGCGTTCGTGGCTGATATTCCACACATTCTCACCCCATGACTGCAACTCAACGAAGCGCAAGTTTGCACCGGGTCCAACATACAGTTCAACGATGCCGGCGTGCAAGCCTTCTGCATTGTCTTCCGCCGGAGAGGCCGCCTCGTGCACGTAGGTGACCGAAGCCCCCTCCTCCACATGCACCAGAATGTGGGAAAGGTGCGCCAGCATTGCGCCAGGCCCCCAGATCAGGCTGTGCAGGGGGTTCTCCACCACAACACCGCGCGGCACATACAACAGCACGCCGTTTTGCGCCAGCGCACCTGCCAGTGCGGCAAATTTTCCCTCATCCGAACCAACCACCTTGCCCAGGATTTTTTCCAGCACTTGCGGGTGTTCGCGTTCTGCGGTGTGCAGGTCGGTGAAAATTACACCGCGTTTTGCCAGAGCAGGGTCAAGCGTCACCTGCACGCCGCCCGGCAATTGCACAATCTGCCCGCCATGCTGATCAGCCACCAGCGGCTGCAACAGCACTTCAGGAGCCTGAGGCAAATCCAGATGGGCGTCTGCTTGCGGCAGGCGGAAGCGTTCAGCGCCAAGCGCGCGCAGATCGGTGCGCCGCCAGGCTTCTTCTTTTACATGCGGGATGGACAGGCTGGTGAAAGCCTGCCATGCCTTTTCGCGGTAATCGCGAACATACTCACTGACCGATACAGGCATTTGTTCGCGGGTGAACGAAAAATCGCTCTGAGCGCCGCGGTCGCGTCTTCCTCGGGTTACAATCTGCGGAGTCTCTGCCATGCCGTTAACCTCTAACCAATCGAACCTTCCATCTGAAGCTGGATCAGACGGTTCATTTCCACGGCGTATTCCATGGGAAGTTCCTTGACCAGCGGCTCAATAAAGCCCGATACCACCATGGTGGTGGCTTCCTCTTCTGAAAGCCCGCGGCTCATCAGATAGAACAACTGCTCCTCGCCCACCTTGGAGACCGAAGCCTCATGACCGATGGTCACGTCTTCCTGATCGATCTCGATATACGGGTAGGTATCAGAGCGCGACTGCGGGTCAAGCAGCAGCGCATCGCATACCACATTGGAGCGCGAACCAGCCGCCTCGGGGTGCACTTTGAGCAGACCACGGTAGGATGAACGCCCACCGCCGCGGCTGATCGACTTGGACGTGATCTTGCTGCTGGTCTCAGGCGCAAAATGGATCACCTTGCCGCCCGCATCCTGATGCTGTCCGGGGCCTGCAAACGCCATCGAAAGAATTTCACCGAGCGCCTTGCGCCCCACCAGGTAGCAGGATGGATACTTCATGGTCACCTTGGACCCCAGATTGGCGTCAACCCACTCCATGGTTCCATTCTCGTGCACAATGGAGCGCTGGGTAACCAGGTTGTAGACATTGTT
>DAOUGC010000149.1:0-4712 GCA_034429695.1 Levilinea sp. | reverse complement strand
GAGATATCAGAGCCGGTGACCTGGCGGGTGGTCTCATCGAATAAAGCATTAAATTTGGTCACAATCACAGCCTGGTCGCGGCGGCCACGCAGTGCGCGCGCCAGCACCCGTTCGCTGTGCCCCGCGCCGTACACGTTGGCGGTATCAAACAAATTAACGCCCATTGCCAGGGCGGCATGAATGGCGCGGATCGATTCTTCATCATCCACCTCGCCCCAGCCAAGTGGTTGTTCCCCGGACCACAGGGGACCCCCAATTGCCCAGCAGCCCATGCCAAGCGCGCTGACTTGAATGCCGGATCGACCAAGTGTGCGGGTATATGTGTTTTCCATGTTTCTCTCCTTGTTTTTATTCTGTATTCATTCTATAAGTCAACTGGCATCATGCGTAGTACCAATCAATCACCAAAAGTTTAAGTCCACCTCAAGGAATTGCGAACGGGAGATGAGAAAAATGAAAGAAAACATCTTGCTTCGCCTTCTTCCATTGCCTGATCGGGCTTTCTATAGGATAATTAACTGTATCTATATCAGATAGACATTATCCAAAAAATTTATTTGGCACACCCTCTTTTTTGGGATGGGAGCTGTGCAGACCGGTTATGGAAGGTTTGGAAATATTGGAAGCAAAAAACTGGCGGGTTCTTCATATTGATGACGACGAAGAGGATAATCTCATCGTTAAAAGCATGCTTAAAGATGCCAGAGGCAACCAGATCACACTGGAATGGGCGCCCACGTTTGAAGCCGGTGAGCAGGCGCTGCAGAAAAATCATTATCAGGCGGTGCTGGTGGATTACGATCTGGGGGGAAGGACAGGCATTGATCTGATCCGCCGCTTTGTGCAGCGTGGATACAATGCTCCGATGATCCTGCTGACCGGTCGCGGCAGTTATGACGTGGACGTGGAAGCCATGCACGCCGGAGCCACACTGTACCTGACCAAAAATGAAATCAACCCGCTTCTCCTGGAACGATCCATTCGTTATGCCATCGAACGCAAGCAGAGTGAACAGGCGCTGCGCAAGCAGGACAGGCGGCTGTCTGTGGCTTTGCAGGCAGCCCAACTGGGTTCCTGGACTTATTCATTCGAGACTCATCAGATTACCTTTGATGAGCGTGCTGTCGAGTTGTATGGGGCATCCAAACAAACTATAAATCATGATGAGCTGGTGGAAACCAATTTTCATCCGGATGATCAACAGGCGATGTGGTCTGCCCTGGAACGGGCGGGTAACCCGAATGGCGATGGTTTGTATACGGCGAATTATCGCATACGTCAGCCGGATGGTAGTTGGTGCTGGTTGCGGGCATGGGGCAAGACCGAGTTTGAGATGCAGGATGGCCGATTAAGACCGGTGCAATTGATCGGCGCCAGCCGCGATATTACCCATGAAAAACAAAACGAATTGGAGCTGGAACAATCCAACCTGGCGCTGCGTGAAAGTGAATTAAACTATCGCAGGCTGGCGGAAGAGCTGGAGGTGGAACGCACCAAGCTGGAGGCAGCCATTGACCAGTTGACCATTGGGGTGGGCATTGCAGACGCTGAGGGTACAACCCTTTCCATGAACCGCGCTGGTCTGGCATTGCACGGCTTTTCATCGGTGGAGGAGATGTTATCCCGTCTGGACAACTATATCAATGAATTTGAACTGCGCCATCTGGATGGGCGGGTGTTACCGCTGGAAGAGTGGCCTGCTTCCAAAGCACTGCGCGGAGAATACATCACCCAGTTCATGGTGATTTTGCGTAACAAACAGAATGGGCAGGAACATACCATCAGTTACAGCTCTGTACCGGTGAGGAATGCCAGGGGGGAGTTGATCTTCAATATCTATCAGATGGAAGATTTGGCTGCGAGTATGGAGTTTACCCGCAGCATCGAAGAAAGCCGGAGCCAACTGCAGAATGTGCTGGACAGTTTGATGGAGGGGGTGATCATCATTGCACAGGATGGGCAGGTGTTGGATATGAACCCCGCCGCCATCACGATGATGGGGTATTCCAGTCGTGAAGAAGCGCGAAAAGGAATGGCCGATTTTTTTGGGGAATATGAAGTAGCCTCATTGGACGGTATCCCAATCCAATCAGATCGCTGGCCGTTGATGAGGGTGATCCAGGGTGAGATCTTCACCGGTTATGAGTTGATGGTGAGCAACAAAGTCAGCGGCCATGTCTGGATTGGGAGCTTCAATGGGCGCCCCTTCACCAGTGAAACGGGTGAACCTGCCGGCGGCGTCTTAACCATGCACGACATTACCGACCGAAAACAGGCTGAGGGACGGCTGGTGGCCAGTGAAGAACGTTACCGGCTGGCTGCCAGAGCCGCCAATGATGTAGTATGGGATTGGGACCTGCTGACGGATATGATTGGCTGGAACGAAGCATTGACCACCCTTTTTGGATACCCACAGCATCAGTACAACAGCACCTCAGGTTCTTTCTGGAAAGACCGCATTCATCCAGATGACAAGGAGCGGGTATTGAACCGTATTCATCAGGTGGTGGATGGCAATGAGACCAACTGGGAGGATACCTATCGATTTTTATGCGAGAATGGTTCCTATGCCGAGGTGGTTGACCGCGGTTGGGTGGTGCGGGATGACGCCGGGCGGCCAATACGCATGGTGGGCGCCATGCGCGACATCACCGGGCAAAAAGAAAGTGAAAGAGTGTTGCGCACCTCTGAGGAGCGTTTCAGGCAACTGGCGGATGCCATGCCCCAACTGGTATGGACGGCCCAACCGGACGGTACGGTGGATTATTACAACCAGCGTTACCATCTGTATGGCGGCATTGCGCCGGTGAAAGAAGATCACTGGGAATGGGGGCCTGTATTGCATGATGATGATCTGCAACCCACCCTGGATGCCTGGAATCATGCGTTGGAAACCGGCGATGTGTATCAAATTGAGCACCGTGTGCGCATGGCAGATGGCTCCTTGCGCTGGCACCTCAGCCGGGGCATTCCCGTGAAAGATGAGACCGGCGCTGTGACGCGCTGGTATGGCACAGCCACCGATATTCACGATTTCAGGGAGACGCAGGAACGCCTTTTGCAGCGTGAACAGCGCATGCGCCATCTGTTCGATGCCAATCTGATTGGAATTGTCACGCGTGATTGGTCCGGCAGGGTGCTTGAAGCAAATGACGCTTATTTAAACCTGATCGGTTATTCTGCTGAGGAGCTGGCCACCATTCGAATTGCCGATATCACCCCGTCTGAGTATCATCACCTGGATGAGGAGAATTTCAACTCATTGAGGAATCAGGGGTTTTACCGGCCGTATGAGAAGGAATACGTTCGCAAAGATGGAACCCGCATCCCGGTCATGATCGGTTACACCGTGGTGCATTCCGCTGAACAGGATGAATTGATCGGTTTTGTGGTGGATATGAGCGACCTTAAACGTACGCAGGCTGAACTGGCCGGGTATGCGGAGAAGCTCAAACGCAGCAATGAGGAACTGGAGAATTTCGCCTTTGTGGCTTCACACGACCTGCAGGAACCGCTGCGCAAGATTCAAATGTTCAGCAGCAGCCTGCGGAGGCGCATGAGCGGCCAACTGGACGAAGACATCAGCCAATATCTGAACCGCATGCAGAACGCCACGGAACGCATGCAGGATATGATCAACGGGTTGCTTGAACTTTCCAGGGTGAATACGCGCGGCGAAAACTTTACCAGCGTGGATATGAACAGCGTGACACGGGAAGTGCTTTCGGATCTGGAAGCGCGCATCCATTCTGAGCAGGCTGAGGTCTCCCTGAGTCCATTGCCCCTGGTGACCGGTGACCCGATGCAGCTTCATCAACTCATGCAAAACCTGATCGGCAATGCAATTAAATTCCATCATCCCGATGTCTCACCACGGGTGAGTGTAAGTGGTGAAACGATGGATGATTATCAAGTGGTGATCCGGGTGGAAGACAACGGCATTGGCCTGGGTGAGGCTCATCTGGAGCAAATATTTCAACCGTTCATGCGCCTGCACGGGCGGTCAGAATACGAAGGCAGCGGCATGGGTCTGGCCATCTGCCGAAAGATTGTTGAACGCCACAACGGCAGGCTGACTGCCAGCAATCGGCCCGAGGGCGGTAGTTGTTTTACAATCACCCTGCCGGTGGGTAAAAACAAATAGGGATTCGTTGATTGGCTTACTGCACCAGGGAATGTGCCCACCCGGCGGCGCGTTCCAATTCGCCATCCTTCAACGGACCTTCGCTATCCAGTACAAAAAAACCAGCCGGTTCGCCCACCAGCACAGCGCCCTTCTTCTTGAGGTTGCCGGCAATGGGTTTGGCGGCGTAGCCAAAAATGCCTGCCAGGAAGCGCAAAATGCCGGGAGTTTTTTCGGTCATTTCGGCGCGGGTGTCAAAAGCAGCGGCGCGGACACCGCTGAGGGAGGGCAGGGTTTTCAGCCAGGCGCGCGTCCCTTCTGATGCAGAAAAGGCGCGGGTGGGTGAGCCGACCACCAGCAGTTGCACGCCGGATAGATCGGCCGGGGTTGCCTCAGAGATACGCTTTACGGCCACATCGTTTCCGGCGCCCAACGCCTGGCCCACACTTGCGGCCACTTTTTCTGTATTTCCAAAATAAGAATCAAATACGACCAGTGCTTTCATTTTTTTATTTCCTTTGAGTGGGTTTTACTGCCAGACCGTGAAGTCCGTTTCTTCAACAGGTTCTCGGGGAATGACCCCGATGGC
>DAOUGC010000148.1:0-8113 GCA_034429695.1 Levilinea sp. | reverse complement strand
CCCGTCACCACTTCCTCCACCACCCGCGCCCCCTCCCGCGCGCTTTCCGCTGCCCGCTGCGAGTCGCGCCGCACCGAGCCGGCGTTCTCCGCCACCTGCTGGATGGATGTGGTGATCTGGCCCGTCACCTGGCTGGCCTGCCCAACCGAGGCCGCGTGTGCCTGTGCCCCGTGGGCCACCCCCTGAATGGCGGTGGGCATCTGATCCCCCGAGGCTGACGTGCGGGTCACCGCCTCCGGCTGCTGGGCTGACCCGCGCGCCACCTGCTGAATCGTCACCGCGATCTGGTTGGTGGCCCGTCCGGCGTCATCGGCTGCACCTGCCAGTTGCCGTGAGGCTTCCGTCAAGCGCCGCGACCCCTGCGCCACCTGGCTGACGGCTGTGCGCAGTCCGTTCACCATGTTGGCAAACGCATTGCCCAGGTGATCCTTGCCGGAGCGCGGTTTCACCTCCACCCGCAGGTCGCCGTCTGCCAGCCGGTCGGCTACATGCGCCATTTCCTGCATGTACAGTATCAGGCTGCCGAGGGCATTGACCATCACACCGATTTCGTCCTTGCGGCGGATGTTCATGGCCACATCCAGATCACCCTCAGCAAGACGCAAAGCCTCACCGGCCATTTTGACCACCGGAATGGCCATTTGTCTGGCTGTCAGGATTGCAGAGACGACCGTGATGACCACAGCCAGCAGCACAATACCGACAATCAGCCATGTCAACTGGCTGACCGCAGCAAATGCCTCGCTCTGACCCTGCTCGATGATCACGCCCCAGCCCCTGACGGACACCGGTGAGTATGCCCCCACCACGTTGACGCCGCGATAATCAGGGTAGGTATCCACACCGGTTTTGCCAGCCAGTACCTGTTGCGAAGCCAGTGTATCCACCGATTGGGTCAATACCGATTCCTCAAGAAAACGGGACGGGGTGATGAAAATGCCCTGACTATTGATGATGTAGGCATCCCCGGTGTCCCCCTTGCGGGCGGATGCCAGGCTTTCGGACAACCCGGTGATGGGAACCGTACCGATGACAATGCCGGTCACATTTTCGCCATCCATCAGCGGGGCAGCCACCACAAAAATGACATTGCCCGTACCCTTTGAGATGAGCGCATCAGAGACATACACCTGTTTGGTGTTCATCACCTGTGTGAAGTATTCGCGTTCAGACAGGTCCAGTTCCTTGCCATCGGTATTGGCGTTGCTGAAACCTTTGGCGTCGGTGCGGGCCATCGATTCAAAATAGCCCCACGTATTGGCAAAACCCTGTAATGACGCTGTTGCCACCTGTGGATCAGACGATTGCACTGCATCTTCCGCTGCCACCACCTGAATATCCTTGCTGCGCGCCGTCAGAAATTCATCAATTTTTTCGGCATGCATGTTGGCGGTCACCTGCAACTCATCCATGATCTGGCTTTGGAGTTGCCTGCGCGACTGTGTGAGGGATACAATACTCAATAACAGGATTGGGACGAGCGCCGTAATGAAGATGGTGATAAACATCCTCGTTTGCATGGAGTCAATAAACTTTACCTGGCTGCCTGCATTTTTTTTCGCGAATGCAGTCTTATTCATATATAGACCTCCCGGATAATGATTGTTTACGCAGGTCTGCCCACCTGCAAGATTTGAACATATTTCCACTTCGCCCCCTTGAAATGGGATCTTTTTGTTCTGCAATAGCATATGGTGATGCCTGCGAAAAAGCCATAAAATTCTTATAAAGAGGGTCTATATAGATGTAAAATCAACATTAATAATCAGGTGGTTGACGGCTGGTTTTCTTAATCCAGCCCGGCGGAAAATACCGTTTACTTATCAACAGGCGTTCCTGCCCGTTGGTGAAATTGAGGAAAATTTATGCCCATCTTTGATCATTTCGATTTTCTTGCCCCCATGTATGAAACCTTTATCAAACCGCGCTTTCCGCAGCAGTTGCTGTCTCACCTCCATTTCCCGATCTGCGGTGCACTGCTCGATGCCGGCGGCGGCACGGGACGCATCTCGCAATTTATAAGCGGCAAAGTCGAAGCGATTGTGGTGGTTGATTTCTCTCACAAAATGCTGTCTGAAGCCCGTGGAAAAGATGGACTCCATCCTGTTTGCTCGCCAACCGAAAACCTCCCCTTTGCCGATGAAAGTTTTGCGGGCATCATCATGGTGGATGCGCTGCATCACGTGTGTGATCAACGCCGGACGCTGGCTGAACTGTGGCGCACGTTGCAACCCGGCGGGCAACTGATCGTGGAAGAACCCGATTTGCGCCGGTTTGGGGTGAAGATGCTGGCTGTGGCAGAAAAACTGGCGCTCATGCGCAGCCACTTCCTGTCACCGCCGCAAATTGCCGGGCTGCTTCAATACCCCAATGCAAGCGTGCGTATCGAGACCGAAGGCTCCACTGCCTGGGTAATCGCGGAAAAGCACCCCGCCGGGATGCCCCAACCAGACAAACCGTTATAATATGATCACAAAGAGGGTCTGAATGGCGATAAATTAGACATGGTTGTACTTCAATTTCCGGGAGACCCACATGTATGATGCCTTTGGTGATTCTTATGACCATTTTGTCAACTGGAGCGAGCGGCTATCCTTTGAGCTGCCCTTCATCCGCCGTCAGCTTGAGTCGCTCACCCCTTCGGGGGGTCCGGTAAGCATCCTCGACGCTGCCAGCGCCACCGGGCGGCACGCCATTGCACTGGCAAAATCGGGCTACCGCGTGGCTGCCGCCGATCTCTCCCCCGAGATGACGCGCCTGGCGTCCGAAAATGCACGCCGGGCGGGGGTCTCATTGACCACCCGGGCGGCGGGTTTTGGCTCATTGGCGGGGGCGTTTGGCTCCACCCGGTTCGACGCCGTGTTGTGCCTGGGCAACTCGCTGCCGCACCTCACCAGCCTGTCTGAGGTGGGCAACGCCCTGACCGATTTTGCCAACTGCCTGCGCCCCGGCGGTTTGCTGTTGATCCAGAACCGTAATTTTGACCGCGTGCTGGCTGAAAAATTGCGCTGGATGGAGCCGCAGGAGGCAACCACCGGCGACCGTGAAATGCTGTTCATGCGCTTTTATGACTTTTTACCCACCGGGCTGATTGACTTTCATGTGGTGATCTTTCAGCGCATGCCGGGAGAAGGCTGGACCCAGCGCGTGCTCACCACCCACCTTTACCCGCTCACCCAGCCTGAACTAAGCGCGGCAGTGCAATCCGCAGGGTTCGGCGATGTTCATCTGTATGGCAACATGAATGGAGAAGAGTTTTCCCCGGCCAGCAGCGGGAACCTGATCCTGGTGGGGAGGAAGGAATAAATCGCAGGTGGCAGGTGGAATCGTCATGCCACCTTCCACCTACCACCTACTCCCTCTGTCCCACCGGGGCGACGACGCTGACATACGTGCCGCGGCCAGGGGCGCTGTCGATATACAATTCCCCGCCGATTAATTCCACCCGTTCGCGGATGCCGATCAGTCCCAGATGCCCCCCGCGCGCGATTTCGCGCCAGTCGGCGGGCAGGTCAAAACCGACGCCGTTGTCGATCACCTCGAGCGTCACCCATTCCTCTTCAACCAATAATTGTACGGTCACCTCACTGGCCTGGGCATGGCGCAGCACGTTGTTCATTAACTCCTGATGGATGCGGTAGAATGCCAGGCGCATCTCCTCGGGCAGGCGCTGGCCGTCGTGCATCAGGTTCATCCTGATCGTCAGAGCCGGGTGGCGCTCCATCTGGCTGACCAGATGGGAGCGGATGGCTTTCTCCAGCCCAAAGGGAGCCAGTGCGGGCGGGCGAAGCGCATTGCAGAACAGCCGCACCTCGCCGATCTGATGCTGGACGGTTTCCTGAATACCCCGCAGGGCAGCCATGCGTGCGGTTTTCTCATCCAGTTGAACCGCATCCGCCAGCCCCATGTTGATGGCGATCAATTCCTGCAGCAAGCCGTCGTGCAGGTCGCGCGCAATCTGAACGCGTTCACGTTCGCGGTGATTCATCAGCAGGCGGGATAATTCCAGGTTCTGATCATACAGCATCTGGCGGGCTTCCAACCGGCGCAGGTCAGAGATGTCCACCGCAGCCACGGTCACACCGGTCACCTCGCCGCTCTCAGCCAGGATCGGCTCAACGGTCATCAAATAGGTATACAACGTGTCATCCAGATGGAGCTGCACCTCGACGCTGTTTCTTTCGCCTGTTTCGATGACCTCCTGCTTGATGGCTATGAGCTTTGCTGCTTCCGCTGAGTCAATTAATTCATCATCACGCCGTCCGATGATCTCTTCATCACTCAGCCCGTACACGGGGTTGTAGATCCAGGTGTAGCGCAGGTCGCGGTCGGCAGTGTAGATCAGAATGGGGCTGCCAGCCAGTGCCAGGCGCAGCCGTTTTTCGGTGACCGCCACCTGGCGGAAGTACCTGGCGCGGTCAAGCGCCAGCCCAAACAGGTTCATTGCGGATGCCACCAGCGAGAGTTCGTCCGTCTTCCATTCGCGGCGTTCTCGACAGACCAGCAACACTGCCCCCACCCTGCGCTGCTGTGCCATGCGCGGAGCCAGCAGCAACGTGCCCTGACGGCGTGGGCGGCTGGCAGTGGGGCTGGAGGCTGCCGGGGTGGCAGCCGCGGTTGCGGTCGGCAGGGTTGGCATTTGGGTTGAAGCAGCCGAACCCGCCGATGACAGGGGGGCATCCGGCAACCCGCCGCGCAGGCGTATGATGTCACCGCGGTTGAGCGCAGCCAGTTCTCCTGATGAAAGCGACAGCCCAAATGGGGCGTTTGCCGGTTCCCCTTCAGGTGGACAATCCTCCAGCAGCACCCTCGCCACTTCAAGATACTGCTGCAGGTTGGTGATCACGCACACACGCACCTGGTCGGGGTCAGACAGCGACATCAACTGGTCGGCAAATGAAACGAGGAAACGGTTATGCTCTTCACGGCGTTTGCGGTCAGTAATGTCGTAACTGACCCCCAGCAGGCGCATGCCATCCGGCCGGCTGACCGCCACTGCGCGGCTGTAAACCCATTTTTTCTTCCTGCCGTTGGTGATAAAGGGAAACTCCATTTCGGTTTTTCCCTTTTTGATGCACTCCTCCACGCGCGTCATCAACAAATGAATATCCTGCTCACTGATGTGGCGTTGCAAATGCCCGATGAAATCAGAGCCGGGCTTCATTTCAAACAGGTTGTAACATTCCGGCGACCATTCCATGGTCAGGTTCACCGGCTCCAGCTCCCATGTACCTATGCCGGTGGCTGATTGCGAGAGCACCAGACGGGCCTGGCTGTTGCGCAGGTCCTCCTCCACCTGTTTCTGATGATGAATGTCGGTGGCAGTACCGTACCATTTGATGATGCGTCCGCGCTCCCGCACCGGAAACCCGCGCGAGAGATGCCAGCGATATTCGCCGCTTTTCATGCGTACGCGGTGCTCCACCTGGTAAACCTTGCCGGTGCGCACGGCGGTTTTCCATGCATATACGGTTTCATCCAGGTCATCGGGGTGCACCACCGGGGCCCAGGTAAAAATTCCCTCCTCGGTGCGGTTGATGCCGTCATATTCACGGGTGCGGTTGTTATAGTAATCCACCCTGCCGTCGGGGTTGGCGGTCCACACCAGTTGCGGCATGGAATCAGCCAGACGGCGGAAACGCAGTTCGCTATCACGCAGGGCGCGGTCGGCCTCACGTGCGGCGCTCACATCTGAAAACACGCCCACAGCCCCCTGCACGCAGCCGTCGTCATCCAAAATGGGCGCGATGTTGCCCATCAGGTACACCGGTTTTTCCCCCGCCCCATCGATCGCCAGTTCAATATCGCGAAAAGCCTTCCCCTGGGTGATCGTCTCATGGAAGGGCACACTTGCAAGCGGACCAGCCGTCGCTTCAACAGGTGCGTCCGCTGCAGCTTCATCCGCCTGGGATGCAGTTGGGATGGCTGACCTGATTTCCAGCCCGAAGATCTCTTCAGCCCGTGGGTTTTGAAAGATCAGCGTCATGTGCACATCCACCACCAGCATGGCCTGCGGTGAGCTGTGCAGCACGGTCTCGTACCAGTTCTTTTGCTGCTCCACCAACCGGCGGGCGGCCTGCTCCTGTTGATGGTGTTGTTGCTGGCTTTGGTGTTGTTTGATGGCATAGCGCAGGGCGCGTTCCAGCAAAGCGGGGGTCAGTTCACCCTTGACCAGATAGTCGGCGGCGCCAGCCTGCAAGGCCTGGCGGTCAAGATCGGGGTTGCTCATACCGGTCAGCAAAATAAAGGGACAGTCCACGCCCGCGTCGCCGGCAGCACGGATCAGATCAATGCCGCTCTCTGCGCCCAGGTAGTAATCGACCACGGCGGCGTCATATCCACCGTTGGTGACCTTCTCCAGGCCAAGCGAGTAACTGGAAGCCCAATCGAGGCGCAACCGGCCGGTTTGCGTGCTGCTGATCATTTCCTTCGCGATCAGGAAATCTTCCTCATCGTCGTCAATGATCAAGATCTTCCATCTGTTTTCGTCACGTTTCATGACCGTACCTCGTGAGCCACAGATAATTCTTGATAATGAAAGAACGTGAATGGACCTAATTCTCTAATCATTTTGTCACAAATTGACTTGAAAGTAAAGTGAACGCATTATGTGGGGGTTTCCTTTCGGGCGAACCCGATCCGCCCGTACTTCAATCCTCTATCGGGGCGCCACCTTCCCCCATGCAAAACACGGATGGGGGAGGAGAAGACTCCATTCGCCCCAACGATCCTCTGCTGTCGGGGCGCACCGCGTGCGCCCAAGCAGTAATCTCATACACCCAAATCCGCTGTCAGAACACCCCCTCCGGTGTAAGCGCAGCGGCGCCACCTCCTCCCATCCAAAACACGGATGGGGGAGGAGAAGACGCCATTCGCCCCAACGATCCTCTGCTGTCGGGGCGCACTGCGTGCGCCCAAGCAGTAATCCCATACGCCCAAATCCGCTGTCAGAACACCCCCTCCGGCTCCGAACGCCGTTCAACACCGATTGCATGGCACAAATTACTCCCGGCGTTCGGTTCCACCTCCCCCATTCGAAAAAACACGAATGGGGGAGGAGAAGGCACCCTGGCTCCGGCGTGAATCCATCATTCGTTCATTCGTTCCCCATTCGTTGACGGTTATATGGTGTGCATCGAAGAAAAACACCCTCTCCTGCGTAAGCGCAGCGGCTCCACCTCCTCCCATCGAGAAGGACGTCGATGGGGGAGGAGAAGACGCCTTTCGTTTATTCGTTCCCCATTCATTGACGGTTCCCAGATCGGTGTGGCACACGGTGTGCGCCCAAATCCGTGTAATCCGTTACAAGAACACCCCCCTCCGGTGTAAGCGCAGCGGCTCCACCTTGCCCGAGGAATCCGTGTGTTCGCGCAGATGCAGATGAAAAAGCAGACCCAGCCCCATGTAGTACAATAGGCTTTCAACCTTCCTTCAGGAGCCAGACATGCAGCCAGCCATTGACGCGCTTGAAACTGCACAACAGACCCGGGAGAAAATCAGCCTGCGGGCAGTTAACGTTGGCCTGTTCGCCAACGTTTTTCTGGCGATCCTGAAAACCTCGGTCGGCGTACTGGGGCACAGCCCGGCGCTGCTGGCGGACGGGATCAACTCCACCTCTGATGTGGTTTACGGGCTGGTGGTGGCGTTCTTCATGCGCCTGTCGCTCAAACCCGCCGACCGTGAACACCCCTTCGGGCACAGTCAATTTGAATCCATCGCTGCATTGACGGTGGGCGCATTTGTGATCACCACTGCGGTGGGCATCTTCTGGGATGCGGTCAACACCACTTTTGATCAGCTTACCGGAAATGAGGTGGTGCGCACCGCCTCTCCGCTGACCATGTGGGTGGCGCTGCTGACCGTGGTATTAAAGATCGGCTTGTTCATTTACACCCGGCGCGTCGGGCAGCAGCAGCACAGCGTTGCGGTGACGGCGCTGGCCTATGATCACCGCAACGACATTCTGGCCTCCTCCGCCGCGTTGATCGGCATCCTGCTGGGGCGCGCCGGCTACACCTGGGTGGATCCACTGGCAGCCGCGCTGGTGGCGCTGGTGATCCTGCGCACCGGCGTTGAGATCCTGCGCCAGTCAGCCGAGGACCTGATGGATACC
>DAOUGC010000147.1:0-2472 GCA_034429695.1 Levilinea sp. | reverse complement strand
CGCACAGGCAACTGACGCTGCCTGACAATGATGTGACCAATGGTGATCACGCAGCCTGCCAGCGAGAAGAACAGGTATTCCAACGGATTGGGGCCGCAATCCTTGCCGCCACCGGCTTCCGGCTGGTCAATAATGACCGTGTGCTTGCGGGCTTTTGATTCAATGGTAAAGCCATCTGTCTGGGTGGCTTCGACGACGACATGCTTGATGCTTGCCATGATTTTATCTCCATGTAGGGTTTTGTGAATTGCATCATTATTATAGTTGTTTTTACCAAAATCAGGCAGATAAAACAACAAAATAATGATATATGTCACCGCCAAACAAGATGGATGATACCGGTGAAATTTGGCTTCTTCACCCCAATCTTATTCAGCTTGCCACACCATCCCTTCTTCATATACAATGAATATTGCATGACCCATATCGTCGGGATCAAGATTTGTGGTTTTATATTGGAGAGTGATGCATGGCCAGTGAAGTTTTACCTTCCTGGAAGATCCTTTTGATCGATGATGATGAAGACGAGTTTGTCCTTGCGCGGAATTTTCTATCCAACCATGGCAATCGTTACGATCTCATCTGGGTGCATGATGCTGACAGTGGGATGCGCGAGCTGCTCTCGGGCAGTTATGACGCTGCCCTGGTGGACTACTGGCTGGGCAGTGAAAACGGCGTAAACGTCATCCATCAGGCGCGCGCGCAGGGTGTTACCATCCCACTGATAATGATCACAGGCTCAGCCGAGCCCCAGGTTGACAACCAGGCCATGCAGGCTGGAGCAACCGATTTTCTTAACCGCGACGAGCTGACTCCGGCTTTGCTGGAACGCGTGCTGCGGTATTCCATCCGCAATTCGGTTGCTGCCCGTGAGGCCCAGGCGCAACTGGAAGCCGAACGCAACCGTCTGCGCAGCGTGATCGACAGCGCCCCGGCCGGCATCCTCCTGACCGATGCGGCGGGTCAGTTCATGCTGCTCAACCCGGCAGTGCAACGCTTCTTTCCCTCCACAGGCATCAGCGGTGATGCCGACTCACCCGCCGGCGGTTATACCATCCACGATCTTGACGGCAATCTGCTCACCGGTGATCAGTTACCCCTGCCGCGTTCGCTGCGCGGTGAACGCCTGAGCGAGGAAACAGTCGTGTTCCGCCATGCCGACGGGCGCGAAATCATTACCCAGGTCAACTCCACCCCCATCCGTTCCGATGCCGGGCAACTCATCGGCGCTGTGGCGGTGATGATGGATGTGACCGAACAGCTAAAAATGGCCGCCGACCTGCGTTCCAGCGAGGAACGATTCCGCCTCGCCAGCCAGTCCACCCGTGGTTTTGTGTGGGATTATGACGTACTCACCGACCGCGTGTATCGCTCGAATGGGGTCGAAGATCTCACCGGTTACACCTGGGAGGAAATTCCCCAAAATCGTACTGGCTGGCTCAACCTGATCCATCCCGATGATCGCCCAACCGGTGATGCAAGCGAAGCGCCCGAACCGTTGAAAGACCACACCTATTCGTTGGAGTACCGCATCGTTCAAAAAAACGGGCAGGTGCGCTGGGTGATGGAACAGGGCAATATCCAACTGGATGAAAATGGCGAGCCGGTGCGGGTGGTGGGCAGCACCATTGACATTGACGCCCGCAAGCAGGCCGAACTGTCACTGCAGGCCAGTGAGGAACGTTTTCAGCGGGTTCTTTCCAACACTCCCACCGTGGTCTTCACCATGGATCGTGACCTGCGCTACACGTGGATCCACAACCCGCGCCACGGGCTGACTGTTGAAGATGTCCTGGGGAAAACCGATTGCGAACTCCTGCCGCCGGATGCCGCTGAGATCATCACCCGCCCCAAGCTTGAGGTGCTGCGCAGCGGCAAACCCATACGATGTGAATTGACATACAGCATCAGGGGGGATCTGGTTGCATACTTTGCTGCCTATGAACCGATCTTCTCAAAGGACGGCCAGGTGGTCGGGCTGAGCGGCGTGACCATGGATATCACTGATCGCATCCAGTTGCAGAGACAGCAACAGCAGGATCAGGCGAAGATCGAGATCCAGCATTCCATCATCGGACAGCGCGAGCAGGAACGTCTGCAGATCGCGCGTGATTTGCATGATGGTCCGCTGCAGAACCTCAGCGCGCTGGCTTTTCAGTTGAATACCCTGCTGGTCAGGCTCAATGGTGAAGAGGAACGCGCCATACTGGGCGAGGTAAAAGCGGTGCTTATCGAGACAGTGAACGAATTACGCTCATACGCCACCGAACTGCGCCCGCCGCTGCTGGCGTCCTTCGGGCTGGAACGCGCCATCCGCCAGCATCTGGATGATTTTCGGCGGCGTCACCCGCACATCCATGTTGAGTTCACCGCCCACCACAGCACCGATCTTCTGCTCGAAACGCCGCGCATTGCCATGTACCGGATTTACCAGGAAGCCATGAACAACATCGTTAAACATTCACACGCCGG
>DAOUGC010000146.1:0-27888 GCA_034429695.1 Levilinea sp. | reverse complement strand
CTATCCCTCCCCCACGCTCCTCCGATCTCACGCTCCCCGCCCGGCTCGCCATTCCGACCAGCACCGCCACATTACGCAGCCTGCCCCCCACCTGGACCCCCGGCACTCCGGGCGCCGGTGGACTGGTCAGCGGTGGTGATCTGGTGGCATCCTCAACCCCGCTGCCTTCCAGCACTGGCTTTGTCCTGGCCCCCTTCACCTCAACCAGCACGGCCACCAGCACCTCCACCAATACCCCCACCATAACGCGCACCTTTACCGTCACCAATACGCGCACCAACACGCCCATCCCAACCGCCACCCGCACGGTGATCAACGTTGCTGCCACGCAAACCAAGGAACAACAGATCCACGAGACCGAGCAGGCGGAAATTGCCACTATTATCGCGCAAACCCTGACTGCCCAGTGGCTCGCCGATCAACAGGGCACCGAGGCGGCCATCCAGGCCACCAATGCCTGTGCCACTGCCCTTGCCGAAGGCGGCACCTGCGCTCCGTAATCCTTACATTACCCTTATTTCGAGCGGGTGAAGCCGATCATGGCGCTTCACCCGCTCGATTTATAGTAAAATGAATCCGTTTACAAATCAATTCACGGGTGAAAACGATGAGTGAAGAGATCGATCGCGAAACTTTTGAGCACCTGGTGTTGCTGGCTGCTCTGGAATTATCTCCTGAAGAAGGCGAATACATCCGCCGCCAACTCAACAACCAGTTGAATGCCATCCACGAACTGGAAGCCATTCCTCTGGATGCTGCCGTTGCAGCATCCAGTCACGGCGTTCCTTATACGCCGCAGACCAGCCAGGCGCTGCGTAGTGATGAATGGCAACCCTATGACGATCCGGCTGGCATCATCGCCCAGGCGCCGCAAACCGAGGATGGTTACATCGTCGTCCCTGATATTCCCCACCAGAAGCTGGATTAACCCATGGAACTGTGCGACCGAACCGCAAGCGAGCTGATTTCCCTCATCCGCACCCGCCAGGTGAGCGCTGAGGAAGTGCTGGATTCCACCCTGACGCGCATTCATCAGGTGGAAGGGCGCACCGGCAGCCTGAACGCCGGCTCCCTGACCCCCGAGGATGAACGCAAGGTACATGCATTCATCACCATTACTGAAGAGCGCGCCCGCAATCAAGCCCGCGCTGTTGATCAGAAGCTGTCCGCTGGTGAGGACCCGGGTCCGCTGGCAGGTGTGCCGTTCTCGGTAAAAGACATCTTCTGCGTCAAGGGCACGCCATCCACGGCAGCCAGCAAAATTCTGGCAAACTTTACCGCACCGTACACCGCCACACCGGTGGCGCGGATGGAAGCCGCCGGCGGCGTGATGATTGGCAAGGTCAACCTGGATGAATTCACCTACGGTTCGTCCAACGAATCCAGCGCGTTTCAACCCTGCCCTCGCAACCCGTGGGACACCTCACGCGTCCCGGGCGGCTCGTCCGGCGGCAGCGTGGCATCGGTGGCGGCAGGCGAAGCCGCCCTGTCGCTTGGCACGGACACCGCCGGTTCCATCCGTCAGCCAGCCGCCTTTTGCGGCGTGGTCGGTATGAAACCCACCTACGGGCGCGTTTCCCGCTTTGGTTTGATCGCCTTTGGCTCATCGCTGGATTGCCCCGGCCCTGTGGCCCGCTCGGTCACCGATGCAGCCCGCATGTTGCAGGTCATCGCCGGACCCGACCGGTCTGACGCCACCACCACCAGCCTGCCCAACGACGATTACCTCTCCCGGCTGGAAGAGGGCGTGAAGGGTATGCGCATTGGCCTGTCACCCGATTACTTCCGCATCACCTTCCCCGACCCGCAAACCGGCGAGTACGTCGAACAGGAGCTTCCGGATGAAATGGCGCAAGCCGTTACCGATGCAGCCGAATTACTGGCTGACATGGGCGCCATCATTGTTGAAAATGTTCCCATGCCCAACACCCGCTACGGTATTCCGGCTTACTTTGTGATCAGCCGCGTTGAAGCCGCCAGCAATCTGCACCGTTTTGACGGCGTGAAATACGGCTACCGCACTCCCGCGCACTACAGGGACCTGCGCGACATGTACCGCAAGACACGCGGAGAAGGTTTTGGCCCGCAACCCAAGCTGCGCATCCTGATGGGTATGTACGTGAGCGCCGCCCAGTACAGCGCACAGTATTACCACCGCGCCCTCAAGGTGCGCACCCTGATCCGCCAGGATTTTGACCGCGCCTTTGACCGCAATGACCGCTTCCGCGTGGATGCGCTGCTCACCCCCACCACACCCTCACCGGCTTTCTCCATGGCGGCAGTGTACGGCGACTCGGTGCTCATGCAATACGCCGATCAGCTTACCGTACCCGCCAATCACGCCGGCATACCGGGCATCTCCCTGCCTGCCGGGTTGAATGAAGAACGCCTGCCGCTTGCAATCCAATTGCTGGGTGCTGATTATACTGAAGCGACCCTGCTGCGCATCGCCCGCGCCTATGAAATGGCCACCGCTGATGCCGATTGGCGCAAGGCGAAACCCGCCGTGTTGGAAAATCTCTCGTGACCTCTGCGCAGCACACCCGCCCGTTCAACGACCGCATCCTGGCCGCGCTTGCGCACGCCAGCCTGCTGGGCGGCGGCATGCTGCTTTTTTTGCCCCCCATGTTATGGGGCATGAACCGTGGGAAATCAGAATACACCACGTTTCAAATACTGCAGGCCTTTGCCTGGCAGGTGATCTTTTATATCATCACCCTGCTGCTGGTGCTGGTGGCTTTGATCATCTACGGCATCGGTTTGATTGTTGCCATGCGCGGCGGCGTCAATCCATATGCCAACCCCAGCGATGGGTTCATCACCCTGCACGTGCTGGTCGGCTTGGGCGCCGGCATACCCATCATTGCCATTACTCTCGTCAGCCTGATCGCCGCTGTGGCCTGTCTGTTTGGCGTCAATTATCACTATCCCCTGCTGGGAGTACCTCTGAGCCAATACCTGAATGGTGATGCTGGTGCGCAGGAACGACGCAACCAGCAGGTGATGGCCGCCTGCATTCACGCCAGCATCATGGCGGGCGGTTTTGGCTGGATGGCTCCACTGGGGGCATGGGCTGGTGGTCTGCGCAGGATGAACTGGTTGAAATTCCACACGCTTCAATCTCTGATCTGGCAGGTTGTTGGCCTGATCCTCTCGGTGGTATTCGGTGGGTGCTGGATGCTCAGCTTTGTGCCTATGGGAGCCGTGCTCCTTCCTTCGCTGGTGGATGCAACCGGGCCAGCCGTTATGGTGCTGTTGATGATCCCCATGCTGATCGCCACCCTGTTGATCAGCGCATGGGTGCTGATCTTTCCCATTTATTCCACCCTGCCGCTGGTTGCTGCCTACCGCATCCTCAAAGGCGGCGATTATAACTACCCACTGGTGGGCAAACGTTTATCACATTATCGTGAGGAGACATGAGATCGATCCGGGGGATAGCGATAATAATGATTGGTTTTACGGCAAGCCTTTTCCTGGCTGCCTGTTCAATGCCCGTCATTGGCATGCTGGAAAGCGCCAAACGGGACCCGATGGTGGTTTTTGCCACTGTTACGATTAATAAAACCCTGACACCGCTGCCTTCTCAAACCGCGGGCACACAAGAAACACCCATCACGCTCCCCACCGATGATTTTCCCATCCCAACCCTCACTTTCACCCCCTACCCCGGCGACTGCCAGGACGTGGGAGATGAAGCCTACGAGGAAAAGGTGCTGGAATTAATCAACGCATTTCGGGTGGAGCACAACCTGAATGAATTAATCATGCACGAAAAGCTGCGCGCTGCCGCCCGCAGTCACAGCCACAACATGGCCTGTCTGGGTTTTTTCAATCACACCGGACGGGATGGCTCATCACCATTTGATCGCATGGAAGCCCACGGCTATATCTTTTCCATGGCAGGTGAAAACATCTACGCCGGAATGGATCAGTATGACAACCCCGAAACAGCCGTGAATAGCTGGCTGAACAGTTCAGGGCATCGGCAGATACTGCTCACGGAGGGGTTCATCCATATCGGGGTGGGGTACCGTTATCTGGCGACTTCACCATATGAAGGCTATGTCACCGCCGATTTCGGAACACCGTAGAGGAACATGACCGCATGCCTGTGATTGAAATTGACGCCGCCACACTGCGCACCCTCTTAATGTGGACCGCCGTGATCGAAGCCCGTGACCCGTATACCGGCGGGCACTTGTGGCGGACTGGTCAGTACGTACGCCAACTGGCGCTGGCTGCCGGGCTCAGTTCTGATGAAGCCTTTGTGGCGCACCTGGGCGCTTTTGTGCACGACATCGGTAAACTGGGCGTTCCCGACTCGATCCTCAAAAAGAAGGGCCGCCTGACCGAAGGCGAAAAGGATGTCATGCGCCGCCATCCGATGCTTGGCCGCATGTTGATCAGCGGGCACCCGCTGGAACCGCTGGTGATTGACGTTGTTGCCGGACATCATGAACGGTTTGATGGCGCCGGTTATCCGCAACACACCCAGGCTGAGGCAATTCCTCTGTACTCCCGCATGGTCTCCATCGCCGACACCTTCGACGCCATCACCAGCGTACGATCCTATAAAAAGGACAGCGACCTGCCGCTGGCCCTGCAGGTCTTGCGCGATGAAAGTGGTCATCAGTTTGACCCGCATCTGGCGAACCTGTTTGTACAGCTCGGCGAACAGGGCGCGCTTGACCACATCAACGGGCACGCCGGCGAGAACCGCCGCATGCTCTCCTGCCCCAAATGCGGGCCTGTGATCGCCCCACCGCAGGAGGCCGGCAGCGGCGACGAGGTCACCTGCCCTGACTGCACAGCCCGTTACGTGTTGCATTCATCACAGGGCACATTTGAACTGGAATTTAGCGGTCATTTTGACCCCGACTTTATCCTGCAACCCGACCTGGACGAGGTCGAACGTTTTATGAAATCCGTCCCCGCCCGCCTGAGATTGTGATCGGCGCGTGTGTTAAAATAGATGGGATACCAAACCGGAGATGTTCGCATGACACAATATGAAGCCGTCATTGGGCTGGAAACTCACATCCAGTTAAATACAACCACCAAGATCTTTTGTTCATGCAAGGCTGATTCGTGGTTTGACCCGCCCAACACCAACATCTGCCCGGTTTGCACCGGCCTGCCGGGCGTGCTGCCTGTGCTCAACATGGCTGTGGTGGAAAAAGGCGTGCTGCTGGCGGCAGCCATGCACTCCGACATTCCGCCCGTGTCTTACTTTGACCGGAAAAATTACTTCTACCCCGACCTTCCCAAGGGGTATCAGATCTCACAATATGATATGTCGCTGGGCAAGGGCGGTTTTATTGACATCCCCATTCCTGCCAGTGCCAGCCCCGACGGCCAGGCGTATGTTCGCAGGGTGAGCATCACCAAACTGCACATAGAAGAAGACGCTGGCAAGACCAAGAACGAGGGCGCCAGCCGCTTTATTGATTTCAACCGCTGCGGTGTGCCCCTGGTTGAAATGGTCACCGGCCCCGACCTGCGCACCCCCGACGAAGTTGCCCAGTACCTGATCCGCCTGCGTCAGTTGTTGCGCTGGATCGGCATCTCAGAAGCCGACATGGAAAAAGGCCACCTGCGCTGCGACGCCAACGTCAGCATCCGCCCGGTGGGGGCCACCCACTTGAACACCAAGACCGAGATCAAAAACGTCAACTCCATCGATGCCGTGCGCAACGCCGCCGAAAAGGAGATCGAGCGCCAGATCCGCGAAGTGGAGGCCGGTCACCGCATTGAAGCCTGGACGTTGGAATGGGATGACGCCACCGGCACGCTCAAGAAGATGCGTTCCAAGGAGACCGAGGCTGATTACCGCTATTTCCGCGAACCAGACCTGCTGCCTGTCTATATGACCGGCGAGTGGCGCGCCGGGATTCTTTGTCAACTGCCAGAATTGCCCCTGCCACGCAAAGCACGCTTTACTGAGCAATACAGCCTGCCAGATTACGACGCTGACATCCTCACCGCCGAGCGCAACCTGTCAGATTACTTTGAAAGCGCTGCGCAGGCTTACGGCGGCGACCCCAAACGCCTGTCCAACTGGATTATGAACGAAATCCTGCGCATGTTGAACGAGACCGGCCAGAGCGCCGATCAGTTACGCCTGACCCCATCCCACCTGGCAGCCATCCTCAAGCTGGTGGACAGCGGTGTGGTGAACAACAATACCGGCAAGAGCCTGCTGCAAAAGGTGGAAGACACCGGCAAATCGCCTGAGACCATCGTGGCTGAGGAAGGTCTGGCAAAGGTCAGCGACGACAGCGCCATTCGCAGCGTGGTTCAGGAAGTACTGGCTGAGAGCCCCAAGGAAGTGGAATCATACAAAGCCGGCAAGGTCACCCTGATCGGCTGGTTTGTGGGCCAGGTGATGAAGAAGATGCGCGGCAAAGCCGACCCTGCCGTGGCGCGCCAGATCCTCGAGGAATTACTCGCTTAGCGCCATTTCCTGAGCATAAAACCAGAATGACACAGCTTTCCCAACCGGAATCTGTGTCATTTTTGATCTCCGCAGCTTCTTCCATCTGCGTTGTCTTGGTGCGGATTTTACCTTCTGTGCAACCTTTGATACAATCCGCACATGCAAGCGCCCCACCTGCCCACCGGTTATACTTTGCGCCCTGCCAATCGGAAGGATGCGCGCGCCATTCGCGCCTTGATCCATCAAACGGGCATCAATCCGTTTGGCATTCACTGGCAGAGATTTTTCTTGATCATGCACGGGCAAACCCTGGCAGCCTGCGGGCAGATCAAAACCCACGCTGACGGCAGCCGCGAACTGGCATCCATTGCCGTCCACCCCCATCACCGCGGGCAGGGTCTGGCACGGGCGATCATCCTCACCCTGTTGCAAGACGAAACCAGCGAGCTATACCTCACCTGTCGTGCTGTGCTGGTTCCCATGTATCAAAAGTTTGGTTTTTCAAGTGTGAACAAGTTAAATGAAATGCCGCCATATTTCAGGCGGCTGTTCGGTTTCATCAGGTTGATTGCCGGTCAGAATAACGGCGGGCCCGTCCTCATGCGCCGTCAATCCCACGGAATGGTCTCCCAGGCTTCCAGCAGGCGGGCGTAGGTATCACTCAGGGTTTCGGGCAACACGCGCGTTTCCGCCAGGGTGGTCATAAAATTGGTGTCGCCGCTCCAGCGCGGAACCAGATGGAAATGCAGGTGCGCCGCCACACCTGCTCCTGCCGCAGCCCCCTCATTCACCCCAATGTTCAACCCCTCCGGATGATATACCTGACGCAGCACCCGGTCGGCGCGGGTGACAATATTGATCAGATCGCACCGCGTCTCCTGATCAATGGCCACCAGTGAGGGCTGATGCACGTTGGGAACCACCATCAAATGCCCGTTGGTATATGGGAAGGTGTTGAGGATGACAAACACATTTTTACCGCGCCACAACACAAAATTGTGGGGGTCATTGTCGCTCTTCAGGGCATTGCAGAAGACGCAACCCGGGTTACGTTCATGTCTGAGGATGTATTTCATCCTCCATGGAGACCAGATCTGCCGCATAAGTCCATCCCCTGGTAAGAAAATCAGCCGGGCAGCCGGTTGGGCCGTGGAACGGTTGTCGTCTATTTTATCGCACAAACCAGCCGGTTGCACGTTGAAAATATGAGCCATCCGCCAGCAATTTCCGGCGGATGGCTGATTGATCATTAAAATGCTGACACGCCGGGGTTATTCTCCTTGTGTTTCAAAATGATTTTTCAGGGTGTAATAAATATAATTTTCCCACAGCGGGATCATTTGCGACTGTTTGTAATCATGCGTGGAGAACGTTTGGAAGATCACGCGGCCTTCTTCGCATGCAGCCAGCACCCCAAAGTTCGACTTTTCGTTTGGGTACAAACCGGCCAGCAATTGTGCATCACCACCACTGCCAATCGCAATTTGATCTCCGGCGTCCCCCACCCAGTAGATGCTGGGTGTATACAGCGGCCCCACCACATTGGGATGACTGAACAAATCATGATTTTGATCCAGCCAGTACAATGAATAATTCAGCACTTCATAATCATCCTCACGGAACCAATCACGCTGGTACTTGATCCCGCACTCCCCCAACAGTGGCGCAATCCGTCCATTGGCAATATCATCCAGGTACCACACCTCAGCCACCAACGCCACATTGTTGTCCACCTGATCAGCGATGATGTCCCAGAATTCACCCCGCACCCCGGTGCGTACTTCTGCAGCAACAATAATCAGATCCCATTTTGTGGGCGAGTTCAGATGGGTCATGAAGGTTCCCACAGCATCAGCAACTTCCACCACTTTGCCGCCCGAAAAATTCATGTTGTCCACCGCCCGGCTCACCCACGGTGTCAGGTCAAAATAGCCTTTGACATCCTCGAACACCAGCACATTTGCGCCTTCAATCAGCGCATCAATATCCATTTCAGTTGGCTCGGGTGTAAAGGTTGGCTCGTCCGGTTCGTATGTATAGGTGGGATAAGGTGTCTGGGTGGGCTGTTCCTGCTCATCCGACTGGTTGGCTTCCACCTGGGCCTCCTCATCCGCCATCCGCGTTTTTTCGGATGCAATCAGTGTCTGCTCAACCCCCATGGCAATGCGGGTGTTTTCCAGCCCGAGGTCAGCGGTTGGCGCAACCGCCGACGGGGTTGCAACCCCTGGCAGGGAACATGCCAGCGAAACGAGGAAAAAGGTCATGATAAACCCGATGGATAAAACCCGGCCGCGTACTTTCATGACGCCTCCTTTGGTTAAAAATAAGGGATTTAACACAACCAGGGATGATCCTCACCCCTGGAAATGGTTTTTCCATGCCCATTACCAGTAAAGTGGATCATTATTATTATAAATATTATTATATAGCGAAAAAGAAGCCTGATCATCGATTTCAACCCACGCTATGTTAGAATCATTAAGGAAAATAAAAGCTGATCGTTTTCCGTGAAAGTAGAGACCATGTCATCTCCAATGGATGTGCGCCCATCGCCGCTCGCCGGCATGTGGTACCCGGACAACCCCTCCCGGTTGCGAAATTTGATCCAGTCATTTCTTGACCTGGCCGCCTCCCAGCAAGTGATAGCAAACATAATCGGGCTGGTTGCCCCCCACGCCGGTTACCGTTACTCTGGCCGCACCGCCGGACATGCCTTTCGCCAGGTTCAGGGTCAATCCTTTGATACCGTTGTGGTGCTCTCCCCTTTTCATGATTTCACCGTGCACCCGCTGTTAACCAGTGCGCACAGCGCTTATTCCACCCCGTTGGGCGAGATCGCGGTGGATCAGGATGCCCTGCAACAATTACACGACCGGTTGGGCAACCAGGTAATCCCCCTGCGGGCAGTGAAAAACGACAACGAACACGCACTGGAAATTGAATTACCCTTCCTGCAGTGTGCCCTCAAAGGCCCCTTTCGCTTGCTGCCCCTCATGGTGCGCACCTTCAATACCGCCACACTGCAAACCACTGCTGATGCGCTGGCTGCAGTGCTGGAAGGACGCAAAGCCCTGCTCGTGGCCAGTACCGATCTGTCCCATTTTTATCCATTGGAAACCGCCCGCAAACTGGACGCCGAAATGTTGCGTCAGTTCGAGGCATTTGACCCCGCCGGTGTGTTGAACGCAGAATCAAACGGGAAAGCCTTTGCCTGCGGCGCGGGTGCGGTGGCATTGACATTGTTGACCGCCAGACAACTGGGAGCCGACCGCGTTCAATTGCTGCACTACAGCACTTCAGCGGATGAAAGCGGTGATGACCAGCGCGTGGTGGGTTACGGAGCTGCCGCCATCATCAAATCTTATGATCTGTAGAGAACCCCCATCATGTCCATTGCCAACGTCCTGCTGATCATCATTCTGGTCATACTCAACGGTTTCTTTGTCGCGGTTGAATTTGCCGTGGTCGCTTCACGGCGCTCACGGTTGGATTTGCTTGCGTCCGCCGACAGTCCATCTTTGGCAATTGTGCGGGGGTGGTTGGATAACACCGGCTCACGCGACCGCGTGATTGCAGCCACCCAGCTCGGCATCACCCTGGTCAGCCTGGCGCTTGGGGCGGTGGGCGAGAACACCTTTGAAGCCCTGCTGGAACCATTGTTCGAGCACATCGAACCACCCGCATCCCTGGCTTTTTTGGAAACCATCCTGCCAGCCCTGCCGCTGGTCATCTCTCTCACCGTGGTTACATCCCTGCACGTTGTGCTGGGCGAACAGGTGCCCAAGGTGGCCGTATTGCGCGGCCCCGAACGCTTCGCCCTGACGGTCGCTCCCATCATTCGCGTTTTCAGCGCCATCTTCAAGTGGTTTATTGACCTGCTGGACTGGGCCACGCGCATCATTCTCACCATTGCCGGGTTGCCTGCCGGTTCATCACACACATCGGTATACACCGTGGACGAGATCCGCCAGATGGTTACCGGTCCGGATGTGGAAGGGGTGATCGAACAACAGGAGCGCGAGATGCTCTCTGCGGTCTTTGATTTCGGCGACCTGGTGGTACGCCAGGTGAGTATTCCGCGCACCGAGATCATCTCAGCCGAAGAATATACCCCGATCAATGACATCCTCAATCTTTCACTGGAAAACGGCATCACCAAAATTCCCATCTACCGCGGCAGCCTGGACGAAGTGGTGGGCATGGTTCATCTGCGCGACTTAATCAAAGCCGTGCAGGCCGGCGACGGGGATGATCCCGGAAGCACGATCTCACGCGAAGTGCTGTTTGTCCCTGAGACCATCTCGGTTAACGATCTGCTGGTGCAGTTCAGGGCGCGCCATTCGCACATCGCCATCGTGCTGGATGAATTTGGCGGCACTTCCGGTCTGGTCACTTTGGAAGATCTGCTGGAAGAAATCATCGGTGACGTACAGGACCCCTTTGATACCGACCTGCCTTCCATTCAACTCCTGCCCGACGGGTCCGCCCTGGTGGACGGCATGACCATGATCGAGGAAATCAACGATCATCTTGGCCTGTCACTGGTTGACCCTTATTACGACACCATCGCAGGTTATGTACTTGGCAAACTGGGCCGCATTCCATCCACCGGCGACCTGGTGGACGACCGTGATAACTCCATCCGCCTGTCCGTGGAAAAGATGGACCGCCTGCGCATCGAGCGTGTCCACATTACCCGGTTGTGATCCCGCATGTACGCACAGGTTGCCGTCAACGTTCCACAGGTTCAGGGCGAGTTTGATTATCACATTCCCGCCGATCTACTGGGTCGGGTAAAGCCGGGCTGTCTGGTCACGGTTCCTTTTGGCAAACAAACCGTACAGGGTGTGGTGCTGCGTTTTGTTGAGGACGCCCAGGTTCCACAAACCCGCCCGCTGGAAACCCTGGTGGACAGCCTGCCGGTGGTCACCTCCGCACAGATGGAACTGGCCGGATGGATGGCTGACAATTTGCTGGCTCCTGTGGGAGCCTGTCTGGATCTGATGCTGCCCCCCGGTCTATCGCAGCAAGCCGACACGCTCTACCGGCTCAACCCGCTGCCCGTCACCAGTGATGATCGCCCGTTAAGCCCGTTACAGGAACGCATCATTTCCGCCTTAAAAAAACGCGGCGAACTGCGCGGGCGGCAACTGGATGTCTCGTTTGCCCATCAGGACTGGCGCCAATCGGCAGCCGGATTGGCCCGGCGGGGTTTGATCCTTGCCGAACCCTTCCTGCCGCCACCCGGGGTACGCCCGCGCACGATCCGCAAAGTGCGCCTTGCCATTTCTCCAGCCGAGGCAGACGCACGCATTGGCAACCTGGGTCGGGCTGCCGCCGGTGACCGCCGTGATGAACTGGTGCGCTTCTTAATCAACGAGAACGAGGCAGTGGACGCTGCCTGGGCTTATGCGGCCAGCGGCTGCAACCTGCAGGATCTGCACGCTCTGGCTGACCTGGGGGTGGTGGAACTGCTGGACGCCGAAGTCTGGCGCGACCCATTGGCGGATATTCCCGAAGAATTCCAGCGTGCGCCCCTGCTCACGCCACAACAATCGGCTGCCTGGGATGAAATCCGTGCCGCGCTGGATGCGGAATGTCCATGCCAGCCGTTCCTGTTACAGGGCGTCACCGGTTCCGGCAAGACCGAAATTTACCTGCGCGCCGTGGAACACTGTCTTTCGCTGGGGCGACAGGCCATTGTGCTGGTTCCTGAAATTGCCCTTACCCCGCAGACCGTGCAACGTTTCACCGGGCGCTTCCCCGGCAAAGTGGGTTTGATCCATTCCCGCCTGTCAGCCGGTGAACGCTACGACACCTGGCGGCGCATCCGTGCCGGCATGTTGCCGGTGATCATTGGTCCACGCTCGGCGTTGTTCTCTCCCCTGCCCTCCCCCGGCCTGATCGTGCTGGACGAGTGCCACGACGACTCGTATTATCAGGGCGAGGCTGCCCCGCACTACCACGCCGTGGCCTGCGCCGAGGCTTATGCCCGCCAGACCGGCAGCCTGTTGGTGTACGGTTCAGCCACCCCCCAGGTGGATCTGCGTTACCGCGCCGAAAAACTGGGCTGGCGCCGGTTGGAGCTTAACCAGCGCATCCTGGCGCACCGCAAGGATGAAAACGGACAGATCCTCTCAGCCAGTGAGCACCTGCCCCTGCCGGATGTGACCGTGGTTGATATGCGCCAGGAGTTGAAAGCCAACAACCGCTCCATTTTCAGCCGCACACTGCAAAAAGCCCTGTCAGAGGTGCTGGAACGCAGGCAACAGGCCATATTGTTCCTCAACCGGCGGGGCAGCGCCACCTATGTATTTTGCCGAAACTGCGGTTATGTGATGCGCTGCCCGCGTTGTGACCTGCCGCTCACCTGCCATATGTCGCCGGATGGAGCCGGCAGACCCTCCCGGTTGATCTGTCACACCTGCGCCTACCAGCGCAATATGCCCGCCGCCTGCCCGGATTGTGAAAGCACGCAAATTCGACAGTACGGTGCAGGCACCGAGAAGGTGGAAGCCGAGATGCGCGCCATGTTTCCACAGGCGCGCTGTCTGCGCTGGGACGCCGAAACGACCCGTGCCAAGGGTGCACACGCCATGCTGCTCTCACAGTTTGCCACAGGGCAGGCCGACATCCTGATCGGCACGCAAATGCTCGCCAAAGGGTTGGACCTGCCCATGGTTACCCTGGTTGGCGTGGTACTGGCTGATGTTGGCCTGACATTCCCTGATTACCGCGCCGGTGAACGCACTTTTCAATTGCTGACCCAGGTGGCAGGCCGCGCCGGACGCAGCGAACTGGGCGGCAGAGTGGTGATGCAAACCTTCCAGCCAGATCATCCTGTCATTCGGGCTGCCCAACAGCACGACTACGAAGGTTTTTACACCCGTGAGCTGGAACAGCGTCGCGCCATCCATTACCCGCCGTTTCACCGCCTGCTACGCCTGGAGAGCCGCAATCTCGATCCTGAAAAAGCCAGGAAGGTGATGGAGAACGCAGCCGCCCAGATCAAAAGCTGGATCGAAACCGGCGGTCATGTGGCCACCGAACTGATCGGACCAGCGCCGTGCTTTTTTGGCAGGGTCAAGGGCTATCACCGCTGGCAGTTGATCATCCGCGGACCGGACCCCACCGCCCTGCTGCGTGGCCGCCGGTTGGAGGATGTACGCATCGAGGTGGACCCGGTCAGTTTGTTGTAACAAAAAAAACGCCCCGTGTGAACGGGGCGTTTTGCATGTCATACCTTCACGAAATTACGGCAGCACCTGCCACGGGTTGATGAACCCACCAAAGTAACGAATTTCAAAGTGCAGGTGAGGCCCGGTGGAGTTGCCGGTTGAACCGGCATACCCGATGATGTTGCCCTGGAACACACTCTGACCGCAACCCACAGCGATTGAGTCAAGGTGGGCGTACAGCGTGTGGTACCCGTTGCCGTGGTCAATCATCACCATGTTGCCGTAACCACCGCCGATTGGCGCAGCGTACACAACCACACCGCTATCAGCCGCATAAATGGGGGCGCCAGTACCCGCTGCGACATCAATACCCAGATGTCCATCAAAATAATCATTGCCAGACAGGTAATGGTTGGCCGCAGGCCAGGTAAAGAAACCGGTTCCCACCGCACCACCCTCAGGCACGGCGCAACCACCCGCAATGGTCTTTGAAGCACCGGCGTTGGCGCGCCAGATGGTGGGAATGACCCACTGCTTGTACTCGCGCCACCCGTCTGGCACCATCACAAATGTATCCGATTCGATCACCGGATTGGTGAGATCCAGGCGGTTGCCCGGGTAATTGAGGATTTTTTCCGGCGTGGTGTGATATTGGGAGGCAACCTTGTCAATGGTATCGCCTTCCTTCCATTTATGATACACACCGTCCACCGGCGGAATCTTTAGCACCTGCCCGATTGAGATCGAATGTGGGTCATCGTTCAAAATATCATAGTTGGCCCACAGAATGGTGTCAGCCTTTAAGTCAAACTGGCTGGCAATGCCAAAGATCGAATCGCCCTTCTCAACCGTGTACTCCTCGGCCTCGCTGCGTTCACGGGTGGGGATGACCGTGTGCCCATTCAACGAACGAGCCACTGCCAGCACTCCGCCGTTGGAGGGCGCGTAAGCCGGGAGATTAATGTTGGGGTTGGCTTCTGCCACCTGTAATTCCCCAGGTACAGGCTCGCCGGTCAGTTCTGGAGCAAACACCGCAAGGGCGCGCTGCCATACCACAAAAACCATTACAACAGCCATGATGACTGCAACGCCCCATAAGATGCGGGGAACCCAGACTTCACCAAAGGGTTTCCGCTGGGGTGCCGATGTCGATCTCACATATCCTCCGCCAGGTTTTCAAGGAATTCAATATTGGTCTTGGCACGGTTGAGACGCTGCAAAATAGCCTCGGTTGCCACAGACGGGTCCATGCCGGCCCCGGCAGGTTGCTGGCCGATCATCTGCAAATACATGCGGCGCATCAACCAGGCACGCGACAGGATATCCGGACCCAGCAGCAGGTCTTCACGGCGGGTGGATGAACGCTCAATGTCAATGGCAGGGAAGATGCGGCGTTCCTGCAGGCGGCGGGACAGGTGCAATTCCATGTTGCCCGTGCCTTTGAACTCTTCATAAACCACATCGTCCAGGCGTGAACCGGTATCCACCAGCGCGGTGGCGATGATGGTCAACGAACCGCCTTCTTCCAGATTGCGCGCCGCGCCAAAGAACCGTTTGGGCGGGTAAAGCGCGGATGGGTCCATACCACCCGACAGCGTACGCCCGGACGGGTTGACCACCAGGTTGTAAGCACGCGCCAGACGGGTCAGCGAGTCCATCAAAATGACCACATCATGGCCGATCTCCACCAGACGCTTGGCGCGCTCCAGGGTGATCTCAGCCGTGCGCACATGTGAAGAAACCGGCTCGTCAAACGTGGAAGCCACCACTTCGGCATCCACCGAGCGATCCATGTCGGTCACTTCCTCGGGGCGCTCGCCGATTAGCGCCATAATCAGGTGCACGTCGGGGTTGCGCGTGGAGATGGCATTGGCCAGTTGTTTGAGGATGGTGGTTTTACCGGCTTTGGGCGGCGAGACGATCATGCCGCGCTGTCCACGACCGATGGGCGCGATCAGGTTGATCAGGCGGGTGGACAGGATTGACCGGTCGCTCTCCAGATCAAAGCGCTTGTCGGGGAAGATCGGCGTCAGGCTCTCGAAATTCGGACGGTGACGCGCCTCATCAGGAGTGATCCCATTGACGGTTTCAACCTTTAACAGTCCGTAGTGCCGCTCCGAATCACGCGGAGGGCGCACATGGCCAATCACCAGGTCGCCGCTGCGCAAGTCATACCGGCGCAGTTGGGCCTGGGAGACGTATACATCGTCCTGGCTGACCTGGTAGTTGGTGCGCAGAAAACCGATGCCCTCGTTCATAATCTCAAGGACGCCGCCGCGGACCTCCAACCCTTCTTTCTCCGCTTCAACCTGTCGGATGCGGATCAGCAGGTTTTCTTTCTTCAATCGCGCTGCATTCGGGATGTCCAGCTTCTTGGCCATATCCCGCAGCGTTGCCAGAGGAGCGTTTTCTAATTCAGCTATTCTCATTTGTTGGAGTCTCGTGAAATATGACCCGGCAACTTCGGATTAAACCACACCGCCTTGCCCTTCTAACGAGGGCAGTTCGATTGTCATTGGTTGACGGATACAGTTTGGGAATTTACCATCTGCCCTGTTCAACAAACGAACGGACAGTCATCACACGCAAGTGTACCTCTTGAAAGGGTGTTCAAATTATAGCATGGCAATTCTGATTGTGCAAGTTACCGGTATTATCGCCACCAGCATTGCCAGCAGTGTGAGAAGGATCATAACACAGAACCGGTCAAGGAATCAAATGATATCTGAATTTATAACAAATTGTTAATAACCTGTCCTGCAGAATGTCACCGGGTGAATCGTGTTATACTATTTTCGGTTTTTCAATAAGACATTAACATTAATTGTCACTTATGGTCAAGGAAAACCCATGAAAACATTAATCCTGATGCGGCACGCGAAATCCGGTTGGAAAGACCCCGATCTAGAGGATCGGGAACGCCCGTTGAACAAACGCGGGAAAAAGGACGCCCCCATGATGGGCAAATTGCTGGTGGAAAAAGAGTTGATCCCCCAGATCATTCTGTCCTCCAGCGCAGTACGCGCTCGATTGACCGCTGAAGCGGTGATCGAAGCCACCGATTTCAAGGGTGAGGTGCGCTTTCTTGACTCGCTTTATCTGGGAGAACCGGGGGCGTATCTCGGCGAATTGCAACATTTACCCGAAAGTGTGGAACGTGTACTGGTGGTGGGCCATAACCCCGGGTTGGAGAGCCTGTTGCAAATTTTGAGCGGGCAGGTGGAATCACTGCCGACCGCCGCAATCTCTCACCTTGTACTGCCGATCAAGGCATGGTCAGAACTCAACGGCGCCACCGAGGGTGACCTGGTGGAACTGCTCTGCCCGCGTGACCTGAAAGACAAGGAAAAGGACAAGGACAAGGAAAAAGACAAGGGGAAAAAGTAATGGCGCTGCTCCAGGAAGTATCAGTATCTGATTTCCAAAATCAGGTCCTCTCATCCAGCATCCCTGTCATCGTTGAATTTGGCGCCCAATGGTGTGCGCCGTGTAAACGGCTGGAGCCTTTGCTCGAGCAACTGGGCGCGCAATGGGCGGGCAGGGTATCCATTCGGCATATTAACGTTGATGAAGCCGCCGAACTCGCCATGCAATACCAGGTGATGAGCGTACCCACCACCATTCTCTTCAAGGGCGGACAGGCGGTTGAACGATTGGCGGGCTTGCAGACCAAAGATCGCATGATTGAAAAATTTCTGCCCCATCTGTAAGCTCAAATGCCAGACAACTTGATGTCAAACATCATGAAAGAACAACCTTTCGGTCTGTGGGAAAGCCCCATACTACCGTTTTCGCTCAGCCAGGATTCACGGCTGAGCGAAGTTCGTTTTGACCGCTCAACCGGCCGCCTGTACTGGGTGCAAAAACGCAACGGGCGCGGCGTGCTGGTGGAAGACGAGCCGGGCAGCGCCCCGTATGAACGCCTTTACGAACAAAAAGTGCGCGGCACGGTCAGTTTCGCCGGCGGCGAATTTGATGCGCTGAACGGCAGGGTGGTCTTTGCCGCTTCAGACGGCCGCCTGTATGCCTGCCGGCCAGGGCGCGACCTGCCCGCACCCATCACCCCCCCAACGGGCAACAGCGCCGCACCGGCCATTGCGCCGGATGGGCGTTCGGTCGTGTACGTCCATCATGATGCGGCAGAGAATGACCATCTCATGCTGGTGGGTGTCGTCCGCGGGGACCCACCGGTGTCCATTGCGAGTGGCGCTGATTTTTACATGCAACCGGTCTGGCACCCCGGTGGACGCATGCTGGCCTGGGTGGAGTGGAATTTTCCCGCCATGCCGTGGGATCACACCCGCCTGGCGTTCGCCCGGCTGGATGACAACCTGCAGGTTGTGGATACCTTTTTCCTGCCTGACGCTCCCAACACCGTTACCCTGCAGCCCGAATTTTCACCGGACGGACGCTGGCTGGCGTATGTCCTGCGGGATGAGGAGTGGGACAAACTGATGCTCATGGATACTGCCAGCCGCGAGACACACATCCTGGTGGACAAAAGTGAATGGACCCTGGCGCTGCCCGCCTGGGTACAGGGTTTGCGCTCTTTTGCCTGGCGGCCTGATTCAACCGGTATTTATTTCATCAACCATACCCGCGGTGAGGGCAGTTTATGGCAGGTGGATCTGGATGAAGGTCTGCCGCAGCAGATTCCAACCGCGCCGTACACCTGGCTGGAACAGATCAGCGTCAACCCGGTCAACGGCGATCTTGCTTTTCTGGCATCAGCACCGGACATTCCAGCCCGGGTGGTGATTTGGACCGGCGCAGGACTGCGCGTGGCAGCGCGCAGCAGCGGCGAGACCCTGCCGCGCGACGTGTACTCCAAGCCGCGCCTGATCCACTGGACCGCTCCTGACGGGCAGACCGTATACGGCTGGTATTATCCACCGCACAACCCGCGTTATACCGTCAGTGGACTTCCACCCGTCATGGTTGACATCCACGGAGGCCCCACCTCAGTGGCGGCCAATATATTCGAACCTGAAACACAGTATTTCACCACCCGCGGTTACGGCTGGCTGTCGGTCAATTACCGTGGCAGCACTGGTTTTGGGCGTTCCTATCAGGATACCCTCCTGCAAAATTGGGGGCTGACAGACGTGGAAGATGCTGCCGGCGGCGCGCAGGCGCTGGTGGAACAGGGTCTGGCTGACCCGCAGCGTTTGATCATCACTGGCGGCAGCGCGGGTGGCTTTACCGTGCTCAACACATTGATTCGTCATCCCGGGCTGTTTCGAGCTGCAGTTTGCCGTTACGGTGTGAGTGACCTGGTTGCCCTGGCACAGGAAACGCATAAGTTGGAACGACGCTACAATGATCTGCTGGTGGGTGTGCTCCCGCAGGATGAAGCACGTTACCGCGCCCGGTCGCCAATTTTTCATGCCGCCGCCATTCGCACCCCACTGGCGATTTTCCAGGGTGATGAGGATGCAGTGGTGCCCCCTGCCCAGTCTGAAACGATTGTTGCGGAGTTGAGAAAAAAAGGTGTGCCGCACATTTACCGCTTGTACCCGGGTGAGGGTCACGGCTTCCAGATGGCAGGCACCCTGCAGGATTATCTTGAACAGGTGGAGACATTCCTTCAACAGCACGTACTCACCCCTGAATAACCTCCGACAGGGGATTCAGCGGAAGTCAACTACCAGTTAATTCAAAATCGGGCGCCGATGGTTTGGGCAGCCCGATTTTTATGTGCGGTGATGCAGCCGGTCGGCTGCTTCAGGGGTGAGCGGGATGTACACCCTCACCCGGGTTCCCTTGCCCGGCGCCGACTTGATCTGCAGCAACCCGTTCACCAATTCGGTGCGTTCACTCAGGTTGACCATGCCCAGGCTGCCGCGCCGGTCATAGCTTTTTGTCACCGATTGCATATCAAAACCCTGACCATCGTCAGCCACCTCAAGCAGGGCAATGCCCTCCACCTCGGGGGTGTTGCGGCTGTCCATGGCTTTCAGATGCACCTCAATTTTGCTGGCACTGGCGTGTTTGCGCGCGTTGTTGACGGCTTCCTCAACGATGTAAAAGACAGCCGTCTGTTTGCTGATTTCCAGTTGTTCGATCACGGCGGCATCCACGTCTATGACCACGTTTTGCTGGTAGGTATCGCGCATGCGGGTCGCCATGGTGGTCAACGCCGATTCCAACCCTTCGCTCTCCAGCACCAGGGGCCGCAGGGTAAACAACATGTGGCGGATCTCCTGCGTGGTACGGCGGGCAAGGTCTTCGATCCGCATGAGTTCCTCCAGGCCCTCATTCTGATCACGTTCAAACAACTTGCGGGCAATGCTGGCACGCATGGCTATGGCTGCCACCGACTGGGTGGGACCATCATGCAGATCGCGCGCCAGTTTCTTGCGCGTTTCTTCCTGCGTTTCCAGAATGCGCTCATTTTCCTGTTGCAGTTGGGTGTACAGCCGCGCATTGTGAATGGCAATCACCGCCTGGCGGCTGATCATCTCGAGCAATTCGTGTTTTTCGGGCGAAAAGAAATCCGGCCTGGGGTGGGCGTACAGCATAAACCCAAAAGCGTTCAACCCGCGGATCAACGGCAGGCACAACAGGCTGCCCATGCCCTGCAAGCCGGAGAGCTGATGCAGTTCCGGGTCGTCGGAAGGTGAGGTAATCAACTGCGGGGCGCCGCTCTGCATGGTCTTCAACAAGACCCCATCCTCAACCGGCAGGGACACTTTGCTGTCGTGTGCCGGGAAACGCCGGATGGCTTCCACCACCAGCAGATCCTCCCTGAACAGCAGCACCGCCGCAGCCAGATCAGCAGCAGCGCGATCATTTTCTTCCAATGAGGCAATGGAGAGATCAAGCGCTGAGTCAAGCACCACCTGGTAATCCAGCGTGCCTGACAACGTTTCGGTCATGCTGTACAGCACGCGCATGCGCTCACGTTCGGAAAGTTTAACCCGGCTTTCGATTTCCCTGCGCTGGTTCATTGACCGCTGGTAATTGCGTCGGATGTAGCGCATGAGCAATTTTGCCAGATAGCCCATGATGCCGCCTGCCGCACAGTTGACCAGCGTGATCACACCGGCATACAGCCATGTAAATTTTGGACCCGTGATGATAAACAACAGCCCCGTCTGCACCACCGAAAGCGCCACCGCAGCCACAAGCGCAGCCAGCCATTCATAATAAATGGCTGCTGAGATTAACGGCAGCAAGCCTGCCCAGGCCAACACCCCCTCCCCACTGCCTGAGAAATACAACAACATGCCGGTGACCACATCCACGGCCACATTGATCGCCCTGTGGCCCGGTAAACGCCGGTTGCTGACCGCCAGCAGCGTGACAAATCCGTTCCAGATCGCGCTCAAGATCAGCAGGATCAGAATCGGAACACTCCACTCCTCAGCCAGACCCACAGCAGTGGTCAGGCCGAACAGCGCCAGCCAGCGAAATGAGATCGCAAACCAGTCAGCCAGAAAAGGTACTTCTGCTTTTCGCACAAATTAATCATATCTTAAACCCAACCGTGGGTAAAGTAAAAATTACCAATCCCACCATACAGAATCGACAGATTTGCAGTTTTTATCAAACCAAAAAATTTTTTTAGCAAAAACAAACAACCGCCCTGTCCGGGCGGTTGTTTGTGCCAATTTCAGGTTTCAGGGTTGAGGTACGCGCCAGATGCGCAAAGTGCCGTCCACCGCTGTGGAAGCCAGCATGGTTCCATCCGGCGAAAAACTCACCGATGTCACCCGGTCGGTGTGGCTGTCCAGCACGGCAATCTCCTGCTGGTTGGAAAGATCCCAGATGACAACTTCAGTGTTGCGACCACCAGCCAGCAAACTGCCGTCCGGGGAGACATCCAGTGTGGACATGATGGTTTCACCGGTCGGGATGCGTCCCAGATCTTCGCCATTCCACGGGTTCCACAACTGAATAAACGGGGTAAAGGTATCACCCGTAAGACCGGCTGTGGCAACTGCCAGAGTCTGTTCATCGGGGGTGAGCGCCGTTGCCCCGATGAATTCCTCATGATTCAAATACTCGCCGGCTGCTCCGCTCTCCACATCCATCACCATGGCAGTGCCGCGCGCCACCCAGATGATATTGCGCCCATCCCGCGAGAAGGATACCCCATAGGTGGGGGCCGCCGTTTCAAACCCGATCAACGTGCCCATGCGCTGCACGGTTCCCACATTCCAGATGTCCACACCAAACTGGTCGGCCAGCGGTGCAGCCAGCAGGGTCCCATCCGGAGAGAACACCACCCCCATCACTGGCGACGGGGAAAGCACCGTCCCGCGCAGATCGCCACTGGCCACATCACGCAGATCAATCGTCTTCTGATCGGTTGTGGTTGCCATCAACCCGTTGGCTGATGAAAAATCAAGCAAACTGATGGGTTGCTGTACCATCACGTTGGATTTCACCGCAAGCGTGGCGCTGTCGAACAACAACATGCCTTCCTGTGTAACCGCTCCAAGCAACGCACTGTCGGTGGACCAACTCAGCCCGTAAGGATTGTTCAGTTCCGCCATGCCGCTTTCTACCAGCGACGCGGCGTTTTGAACCGAGATCGGCACTGGCTCAAATGCCCTGGCTGTTTCCGTGGCCTGTTCCAACAACGGAATGGCCGTCTGCAGGATCTTGTCGCCAGCTTCTGCGGTAAGCTGTTCAAAAGCCTGAGTATCCACCTCTCCACCGGTGGGTGCGTTTACCGGCATATTACAGGCGCCAACCAGCAATACGAGCAAAAAAAGTACTGGAAACCTTCTTCTTCTCATGCTATCCTCCCTCGATTGTTTTCATCCTACCCATTCCGGGCGGCGCTGTCAAGCGGGGATCAAAAAAATCCGGGGCAGGCAGCTCCGGATTTTTCCCTGTGATGATTCCGGGCATGGTTTACAACCCGGGTGGAATGGAAAACCGCACCTGCCCCATACCGGCTGCGCCCAGGTCCAATACCAGATCCAGTCCCTGCTGGGCGTCGGCATTGGTTACATTGGCGAACGCCAGTGTGCCGCTGACAGAGCCGGTGGAGAGCACCAGCGGGTCGTCAAATGGATTAACGCTGCCGCCGCCAGTCACATCAAAACGGGTACCATCTGCGCGCTGCAGCCATATCTGGTCGCTGCGCAGGGTGATGCTCCTCTGGCTCCAATTTTCAATCCCCAGCGTCACCTGCAGGCCGCCTGGCGAGGTAAAGCTGGCGGCATCCAGAGAGACAACCAGGTCGCGCCCCTCCACTGCGTCGAACAATCCGGGGGTTCCTTCACCCGGCTGGCGCACCGCATGCCTCGACCAATACAGCGTGCCGCTGTCGGCGCTGCCTTCCAGATAAAACAGCACGCCCCATGCCCCGCTGGCAAGGTCTGCATCGGTCACATTGAACAATTGCCTGCCGTTCAGCCACGTGACGATCCGCCCGGCTGCACAGCGCATTCGCACTGCTGCCCAACCGCCGTTCAGAACATCCGCGGGCAATGTGCCTTCCTGCAGGGTGGTTTCCACCCCGCCAACAGCTTTCTCCAACCGCCAGCCAGCGCGCGAGACGCGCAGGAAGTAGGCGTTGTCAAAGTCTTTCATGTGGCACAGCAGGTCAATCGCCGATTGATCGTTATCACCCGGAATGGCAAACACCTCATCCAGTTCCATGTCGCCCAGACTGGCGTACAACCCCGGGTTTTCGGAGATGATGTCAATAAAGAAATCAGGGTATTCAAACCGCATGGACGGGCGCTTCTGGTGGACAAAAAACTGGATATCATCCAAATAAGTCAGCAAGGAACGCCATTCATCCACCACTTCGGTCTCAGCGCCAAAATTGGAGGTGGAAACATGCCGCCAGACACGCAGATCACCGGAGGGCAATTCGCTGGTGGAGCCACCCGGCTCGGTCGTGGATGTGATGGTTCCGTCCCTGGCGATGGCAGGGGTGCGGGTGGCTGCGGGGGGTGTTTGCGTCAGGTCGCCTTCAGCCGCCGCAGCGGTGGCGCTCGTCCCGCCCTCAAGGGTGAGTGTACCTGCATTCCCGGGCAACGTTCCCTGCGGGAACGCCCCGGCGGGCGTGATGGTGACCGGCGTGGTACGGGCGCGCGAGATCCAGGCCAGCTCCAGTGGGGGCAATCCGCGCAGCAACGCTGCCAGACCCAGCACAACGGTGAGCGTCACCAGGGTGGCAAAAGCAGGCATGATGCGCACCGGCAACGGCTGCCGGGGTTCCATTGATTGTTCCACCGGTTCAGCCCGTTCCCAGCCATCCGCCACACGCCGAAACCATTCCCCACCGGTCAGGCTCAGGCGCCACTCCACTCCATCCGCGTCGGTGCGCCCCAGGTTCATCACCCGCGCTTCGAACTCATCGGGTTGGATGCGCCCCGCATCCAGCTCTGCCTTCAACCGTTCCCACACCTGCCTGGCTTGCTGAAAACTCAAACGACCTCCTGCCCGTTCAGGGCCACAGCCACTGCATGGTCTGTATATCACTGCGGATGTTGAGCACTGGAGTAAATTGCCAATCAGGGCTGTGTGCAGCAAACAGGTTACTGCCCGCCTGTACCAGCAGGGACCCATCTTGTGACCAGGTAATGGCGTTCGCTTCGCCATCAAAAATCCGCCGCGCTCCATCACCATCCGCCAGCCACACGCCTGCGTCCGCGCCTGTGGTATCCACCCATGCCACCCCATCCCCATTCAAAGCCGCCTGGGGTGGGGCGCTAATCGGTGCGGTATCCCATGCCACCACTGGAAGCCGGTAAGCGTAACCATTCACGTCATAAGCAGTGCTGAACCCACCCAGACCGGCGTAAAACACGTCACGCTCCTCATCATACAGCACCCGGTCTGCCGGTTGATCTGACAACCGGCGCGGCAAACCCAACCCGGCAGGGATGAGATACACCCCCGGCCCGGTCAATTCGGGGATGAGCATGCCAGTCATGCACGGGCAATTGGCGGCTGTATCGGCGCTGACGGCAATCAGCAATGTACCTGTGGCCGGTTGAACGGCAGCGTCATCGAAACAGCCCGCAAAACGGTTGTTGACTTCCTGCTGCTGCGGATCAGCCTGGCGCAGGTTGGTGTTATGACAGATCGAATCACTGCTGAACAGCGCCAGCGTGCGCGGCTGCGACCAGCCGGCATACCCACCGCCCCCGCCCAACCCACCTGCCAGTTGCCGCACAATGCGGCTGCCCACCTCAACCGCAAAGACGCCTTCCATATCCTTATCTTCGCTGCTCACCGTATACGCCGAGAAATAGATTAAGTAACGTCCATCCGGCGACCATTCCGGCAGCCACGCCTCCGCCTCTTGCTCTTCCATGCGGGTCAGGCTGTCATCCATAAAAGAATAAACATACATATCGGCAAAGGGCGCCTGCGTGGCAGCCGTGAACGCCAGTTGCATTCCATCCGGCGACCATGCCATGGAAGGCAATTCAGCGATGGCATACGTGGCTTCATAAACCGCGTCGCCGGGTTGGGTGCCGGGTCCGGCTTCGTTCTCTGGAGCCACCAGAGCCATCGAGAAGATTTCGCTGCCCTGGGGTAGTTGCAACACCGTCAAGCGCAGGCCGGTTACGGGGTTATCTCCCCGGCGCACACCGCTGAGGATCGCCACCCGTCCGCCCATCGGTGCGGCAGATACCCGCATCACCTCAGCTCCCGGCTGCGGCTCATATACAGCAGACTGCACCCCACTTTCGGGCGCTGCCCCCCACACCCCGTCCCTGCCGGTGATCAACAACCAGGGCCCCTGCGGGGCGACCGCCATCAATTGCGGTTGCGGAGTATGCGTGGCGGACGCCGTGAGAGTGGGGGTGAAGGTGTGCGTGGGGATCAGCGTACGCGTGGGAGTAAGCGTGATGGTGGGGGTGATGGTGGAGAGATCTGGAGTGGCCGATTGAAACGGCACAGGGGATTGCTCCAGGGTGGGTTGCCCTGCACCCACTGGCAGGCGGGCAAGCGCATTGACAATCGGCCGGTTAAAGACCACAAACACCACCAGCGCAAGCACCAGCAATCCGATGCACCCCAGTGAGAACACCCCGCTCAACCACAGGCGGGAAAAACTGCGCGGCGGAAAGATCTCACCCAGACGTTCCGAAAGGCTGCCCGGCACGGCAGGTTCCCATGCGTCACCGTACGAACGGTACCATTGGCCCGTGGAAGAACCAATGCGCCAGCGCACCCCGCCTGGCCTCACCACTTCCAAACTCAGCACGGCTTCTTCAAAGGCGGCAGGCTCAATTTGCCCTGCTTCCAGCATGGCTTTGAGTCGTTGATATTCAGCCTGCGCCTGTTGAAAATCCACCCACGCCTCCGGTGGTTATGAACGAATCAAAGACAGAACGTCATCGGGTTGTTTAAAGACGAAATCCGGTTCAAATGCCAGCATCTCCTGGGGATCAAGCGCATCCCACAGCGCAGCGCCGGTCAAAGCGCCTGCCGCCCGCCCGGACTGCAGATCCCACAGGCTGTCGCCCACCATCACTGCCTGATCGGCAGCCACTCCCACCCGCCGCAACGCCTCCAGCACCGGGTCAGGATGCGGTTTGGGATTGTCCACGTCGTCAACGCTGACCCATGCGTCGATCAGCCGGTCGAGTTGCAACACCTCACGCGAGACCGCCATCTCCCCTCCGTTTTGGGAGGTCACCACCCCCAGACATATTCCGGCAGCCTTGAGCGCTTCCAGCACCTGCTCTGCACCTGAAAACAGACGCGCCTGCGGAATCAGCCGGTCCACATGGGTCTTCATGCACGTTTCCAGCAGGGTATGCTGTTCACCCTGGGCGTACATGGCAAGAAAATCAGTGGTGGGCAGGCGCATGAAGCGTATGCGGTCTTCATGGCTAAGCTCCACCCCCAACACTTCCCTGAAAGCCAGTGCATAAGCCTGATTGTAGAGCTCACGGCTGTCCATCAGGGTTGCATCCAGGTCGAATAACACGGCTTTAATCATTGATAATGGCTTGGTTGTGGTCATCATGGTTGATTATAAATGAAATCACTGACCGGAATTGACAGGGATTAAAAGGATGAAACATCTCCGGAGGATCACATGGAGATGTTTCACCTGAACTGCGTCAATCAATCCGTTCCCGTGGATTGATCAATTTAATTATAAGGGATTGCCGGTCGAATTTCCACCATCCTGTATATACAACCTCACTGCCGCTAAAGGCGTGACAAAGCCTCAAAACTGGGTTTGAGTGCAGGGTACAACAGACGGTACTGCTCATACGCCTGCTGATATACCTGCACGTTGCCCGCCACTGGCTGAATACGATCAATCACCCGTACACCGCACTCGCAGGCCTCAGCCACCGAGCCCCATGTACCGGCGCCAACGCCAGCCAGCAGGGCAGCGCCGTAAGCCGCGCCCTCGGTGGTGTTGACCGTCACCAGCTCAACGCCCATCACGTCAGCCAGGATCTGGCGCCACAACGCACTGCGCGTGCCGCCGCCTGATGCGCGCACCTGGTCAATATTTCCCAACCCGGCGGAGCGCACCAGTTCAAGGCTGTCGCGCAGCCCAAATGACACCCCCTCCATGACGGCGCGCGTCATGTGAGCGCGGGTATGGCGCACGGTCAGCCCGACAAACGCCCCGCGCGCCAGTGGATCGGGGTGCGGAGTGCGCTCACCGGTCAGGTAAGGCAGGAACAGCAGCCCTTCACTGGCAGCCGGAAGCGCGGCTGAAGGCGCGGTCAGGTCATCGTAAGCCATGTCAGGCGCAAAGGTATCGTGATACCAGCGCATCGAACCCGCCGCCGACAGCATCACACCCATCAGATGCCACATGCCGGGCACGGAATGGCAAAAGGCGTGCAGGCGGCCTTCTTTTTCCACCATGGGGCCCGGCGTTGAGGCAAACACCACGCCGGACGTACCCAGTGTCAGCGCCAGGATGCCGGGGCGAATTGCACCTACCCCCACCGCCTGGGCTGCCTGATCGCCGCCACCGCCCACCACCGGTGTACCGGCTTTAAGCCCGGTCAGTTGGGCGGCAGCGGCGCTGATCACACCCGCCACCTGTGGACCTTCATAAGTGGTCGGCAGCCATTCACGCGGGATCTCCAGCGTGCTCAGCACTTCATCCGACCAGTCGCGGGTGGACAGGTCAAACAGGATCGTTCCCGCTCCGTCGGCTTTGTCAATCGCAAATTCACCGGTCAGGCGGTAACGCACATAATCCTTGGGAAGCAAAATATGCCTGACCTGTGCGTACACCTGCGGTTCATTCTCGCGCACCCACAGGATCTTGGGCGCAGTGAAACCGGTGAGGGCTTTGTTTCCGGTGAT
>DAOUGC010000145.1:0-10727 GCA_034429695.1 Levilinea sp. | reverse complement strand
CCCCACCGCAACCCAGACCCCCACGTTGACGCCGACCGCAACACCCACATCCACCCAGACGCCAACCCCTGAGCCAACCAGCACAGCCACCCCGGTACCCACCAATACACCGGAACCCCCACCGGTTGAGGAGGCTTACAACCCTCCCCCGGCTGCCGGAACCGGTGAAGGACGCTGGATCGATATAAACCTCAGTGAGCAGATGGTGTATGCGTATGAGGATGACACCGTGGTAAATTCCTTCCTGGTGTCCACCGGCACATGGGAGCACCCCACCGTGACCGGACAGTTCTATATCTACGTCAAATACGAGGCTGCCGACATGGCTGGTCCCGGTTATTATCTTCCCTCCGTTCCGTATGTCATGTATTTTTACAAGGGTTACGGCTTGCATGGCACTTACTGGCACAGTAATTTTGGCACACCCATGAGCCACGGGTGCATCAACCTGCGCACAGATGACGCCGGATGGTTGTTTGGTTGGGCGTCAGTGGGAACCCTGGTCAACATCCATTATTAGTCGTTCCGACGATTCCTACCATGCGTCCTCTGCTCAAACCCGACCTCCAAACCATCTCAAGGCGCGAGTTCCTCACCCTCACTGGCCGTTTTCTGGGTGCGCTGCTGGTGCTGCCGCTGATCGACAAACGCTGGCTGCCCGCCTCCGCCCTGCAACTGGATAATGAGAACAAAACCACGCACGGGCGCATCCTAAGCAACAATGTCGGGCTGTACAGCAAGCCATCTTATTCCTCCAAATTACAAAAAATGTACTGGAAGGACCTGGTCTTTCCCATCACAGCCGTCACGGTTGGTGATGAAGAACCGGCTCACAACCGCGTATGGTATGAGTTGAACGGCGAGGGTTTCGTTCATTCCGGTTCGGTGCAGCCGGTGGAAGTTCGCAACAACCCCAGCGTGACCACCTTCATTCCCCGGCACGGGCTGCTGGCTGAAGTCACCGTACCCTTCACCGATGCAGTCTGGTATCCGCGCCGGCCTGATTACGTTGCTTACCGCCTGTATTATTCATCCACGCACTGGGTCAAAGGCATTTACGAGGATGACGACGGCAAGCTATGGTACCGCCTGTGGGACGATAAGTGGTTGTTTGATTTCTACGCTGATCCCAATCACCTGCACATTATCGGTGAGGATGAATTAACCCCCATCTCGCCTGAGGTGGATGCCAGAGACAAGCGCCTTGAAATCCTGCGCGAGGATCAAACAGTGGTGGCTTATGAGGATGATCAGCCGGTCTTTATGACCAAGGCAGCCACCGGGGCGCATTTCTCGGATGGCGATTTCACCACCCCGGAGGGTGTTTTTCACACCAACCGCAAGCGCCCATCCCGGCATATGGCCGCCGGTGACCGCGCAGCGCCCAACAGTTACGACCTGCCTGGCGTTCCATGGGTCTGTTACCTCACCAAAAGCGGCATCTCCTTCCACGGCACCTACTGGCACAACGATTTTGGCAAAACACGCAGCCACGGTTGCATCAATGTCACATCCGAAGCAGCACGCTGGATATACCGCTGGACGCTGCCAGAAGTCCCATTTGAAAAAGAAACCTACACCGAAAAAACCGGCACCCGGGTGGATGTCATTTAAACTGAATCCGATGGTGACCCTCAGGTTTCCAGAGGAGCGGCGGTGAAATCCGCATTATAATTTAAGCAATAAGCTTGATAAATAATGAATGGGAACAGGAAACAGCCATGTCGAAACAGGCCATTTTTAGAGGATTGGTGGTGGATGAGTTTGATCGTCCGGTGGATCTTGCCTACGTGGGCGAAGAACCATGTTATGTGGTGGACGACGCCGGTTTCCGCCGCCATGTCCCCTCAGAACAGGTGGATCGGCAGGTGCTGAACTGGATGCTTGAGATGGTTGAGGGTCACGAAGATACCCTGGCTGAACAGACCTCAAAAATGCTGGGGCAGGATGACATCTTTAGCCGTGCAATGATTGAAAATCAGATCCATCACATGGATGAGCAATTCGAAAAGCTACTCCAAACCGGCATTCCTGAAGAAGGTCTGGCGTACATGGGCATGATGGGCTTTCGCGTGGTGATCAACCTGCATGGTGAAGTGGTGCGTGTCGAGCAACCGGGTGCCATGGGCGGTGAAGGCGGCGAGGAATAACATGACCTCAGAATTTATCATTAACGTTGGCGAAACCGATTTTGAGTACGAAGTGCTGGCTTATTCACAGAACATTCCGGTGGTGGTGGATTTTTGGGCGGAGTGGTGCAAGCCGTGCAAAGTACTCGGACCGCTGCTGGAACAGCTCACAGCCGAAGCCGGCGGTGCTTTTCGCCTGGCCAAGCTGAACATTGACGACAACCCCAACCTGGCGCTGCGTTTCCATGTTCGCAGCATCCCCACTGTGAAGGTCTTTGTGGACGGTGAAGTGAAATCGGAATTTGTTGGCATGCAGCCGGAGAGCCGCATCCGCGATTTTCTGCAGAACATCATGCCGCCCAGCCCTGCCCAGCTTGAGGTGGAACGCGGGAACAATCTGATCACTGACATGCGCTGGGTGGAGGCTGAGGATGCCTTCCGGCATGCCCTGCAGCAGGCGCATGGCGAGCCAGGTGCGCTGCTGGGGCTGTCAAAAACCCTGCTGGCGCAAAATCGCCCGGCTGAGGCACTCAAGATCCTGCTTGAGTTTCCCGCCAGCAGGCAGTTCACCCAGGCAGAAACACTAAAGCCCCTAGCGCAGGCGCTGCTGGCGTACAAGGATGGCAACTTACCGGATGAGAGCGATCTGGATGCCGCCTACACCACTGCTTTGCGTCTGGCGTCGCGCGGCAACCTGTTTGCCGCCCTGGATGGTTTGCTGGATGTCCTGCGTCAGAACCGCTCTTATCGACAGGGCAAAGCCCGCGCCACGATCCTGGCCATCCTTGAAGTGATGGGCGACGACAACCCCGAAACCCGCGCCTATCGCAATGAGCTGACTTCCATTTTGTTTTAGCCCCGCTGACAACGGATCACGATAACGGATTTCACAAATTTGGATTCCCGGTGATGTCGGCGCCATTTTGATGGTGAAACATATTGTCGGGTTGGAAGAACGCCAACCCGACCTACGAAACGCTGCACCTCATCTTCATGCAACCACGGTCTTTCCTCCCCCATTTTGCTCTGCAAAATGGGGGAGGTGTTACAAAAGGCGCTGTTCTTTGCGCCTTTTGTAACGGAGGGGGCGATTTTAACGGATTTCATGGATTTGGATTCCGGTAATATCATTACTTCCAAAGCGTCTGCTACAGACATGGATAAGGACAAAATGTCGGGTTGGAAGAACACCAACCCGACCTACGAAACGCTGCACCTCATCTTCATGCAACCCCGGTCTTTCCTCCCCCATTTTGCAGGGCAAAATGGGGGAGGTGTTACAAAAGGCGCTGTTCTTTGCGCCTTTTGTAACGGAGGGGGTGGATTTAACGGATTTCTCCGATTTGATTTCTCAGTGATGTCGGCGCCATTCCACCATGGCATTACTGCAGACATGGATAAGGACAAAATGTCGGGTTGGAAAAGCACCAACCCGACCTACGAAAAGCTGGCAACCGATCATCTACCGGTACAATTGTTTCCATACTGTCGAGGCGGTTGCTGCAGACAGGGATTAAGACAAAATGTCGGGTTGGAAGAACGCCAACCCGACCTACGAAATGCTGGCAACCGACCATCTCCCGGTACAATCGTTTCCATACTGTCGTGGTGGTTGCTGCAGACAGGGTTTAATACCTACAATCTGGCAACGGAAATTCACGAATTTGATTTCCCAGTCATATCACCTCACCGGGTGTTGATGCTCCAACCGACGGGCGGTTTCGATCACATCACCTGCAGTAAACTTGCTGGTTAACCAGATGAAAATCTGGGCCCGCGTCTCAACGCCGATTTGCGTGTCGTGCAACAACTGTTCGGCATACAGACCCATGTCCTGCACCGCCCAGTCATATTGATAAAACAGCAGAGCAGGCCAGTCAATCTCCACAGCGCCGTATCCTTCATAAAACCAGGACTGTTCCTCATCACTGGCGCCGATGGTTGCCCCTGCCGTACCGGTGATAAACATCAAATCACGCTCTTTGGGCGCAATCATGGCATCATCCCAGTCAATAATGGTCGGGGTGCCGTGCTCATCCACCATTAAATTCATGGTGTGACAATCGCCGTGGCAAATGACCATGTTCTCCAGTGAATAACGCGGCTTCAATCCCGCTGCCAGCTTCCTCACGATGCGCACCACTTCGCGGATCTCCTCACCCCGCAGGACAAAGAACTCAGCCAGCCGGGCAGCTTCAGGGTGCAGATGGGTCAGTGATGGGGCTTCCTGCATGGCGTCCAGCAATATCTGGCAGCACGGACTGGAAAAATCCTCCACACCCAGTCGCTCAACCAGCCCTGGCGGGTGGGGCAGGCTGTGCAATCTGCGCAGTGTGCGCCCGATGGTTTTCCACCCACTTTGATCGGGCCGCGCACCCACACCAGCATGGATGAACGGGTAGAGGATCAGCCCATACCCCATGCCGGTATCATGCCACTGCCTGCCCTGCAGGGTGGGAATGGGCGTCAGGATATGATCCAGACCGGCTTTGGCCAGATAATCCACCAGTTGCAGGGGATCTTCATCCATGGGCAGCACGCGCATTTTCAGGAAGTGATCGGTTCCATCCGCCTGCCACACCCGAAAAACCGATGCCTGATCGTCAGCGCCGAGCGGTAAAAACTCAACGCCGGTAATACGCAGGTTATATCCCTGCTCCAACCCGGTGATGATCACCTCATCAGATACATCTGGTCGCTCGATCATATTCAGTCCAGCCCAACAGCGATTCGGTGCTGGCGCATTTCCTCAAGCACCTCTTGCAAATAACGCCCCGTGTAACTGGCAGGTGTATTCACCACCTGTTCAGGAGTCCCTTCTGCCACAACATATCCACCGGCGTTGCCGCCCTCCGGCCCCAGGTCGATCAACCAGTCAGAAGACTTGATCACATCCATGTTGTGTTCCACCACCACCACTGTATTACCCTCGTCCACCAGGCGATGCAGCACATCCAGCAGGCGCTGAATATCGGCAAAGTGCAAACCCGTGGTGGGCTCATCCAGAATATACAGGGTGCGCCCCGTCGAAGCCCGGCTGAGCTCTTTTGCCAGCTTGACGCGCTGTGCTTCGCCGCCCGACAGGGTCAGCGCGCTCTGCCCCAGTTTCATGTAATCCAACCCAACATCGTGCAGGGTCTGCAGGATGCGGGTGATATCGGGATACGCCGAGAAGAACTCCAACGCCTCCTGTACATCCATGTTAAGCACATCGGCAATGGTTTTATCCTTGTAGGTAATCTCCAACGTCTGCCGGTTGAAGCGTTTGCCTTCACATTCCTGACAGGTCACCCATACATCCGGCAGAAAGTGCATTTCCACCTTGCGGGTTCCGTAACCGGCGCAGGCTTCGCAGCGGCCACCCTTGGTGTTCATGCTGAAGCGTCCTGCACTGTAACCACGTGCTTTTGCTTCAGGCAGGCTCGCGAACACCTCGCGGATGGCATCCATCACACCGGCGTAGGTTCCAGGATTGGAACGCGGGTTGCGTCCAATCGGTTCCTGGGTGATGTTGATCACCTTGTCGATCTGCTCCAGCCCGTCAATGCCGTCGTGCGGACCTGACGTGGATTGCGCGTTATGCAGCAGCCGCGCCAGTGCGGGGTGCAGGGTATGGGCGATCAAGCTGCTCTTGCCGCTACCGCTGACGCCGGTGATGGAGGTAAACACCCCCAGTGGGAAACGCACATCCACATTCTTCAGGTTATTCAACCGGGCATTTCTCAACGTCAACCAGCCCTTCGGCTGGCGACGGCGGAACCCGGTGGGCGATGTGATCTGCACCTCGCCGGACAGGTACTTGCCCGTGACCGAATCAGGGTCATCCATCACTTCCTCGGGGGTTCCGGCAGAGACCAGCCGCCCGCCCAGCACGCCGGGTCCAGGCCCCAGGTCGATCAACCAGTCGGCTGAGCGCATGGTGTCGGCATCGTGTTCCACCACCAGCACGGTATTGCCAATATCGCGCAGGTGGGTGAGGGTGTCCAGCAGCGCGCGGTGATCACGGGTGTGCAGACCAATGGATGGCTCATCCAGAATGTACAACACCCCCACCAGCCCACTGCCGATCTGGCTGGCAAGGCGGATGCGCTGTCCCTCGCCGCCCGAAAGGGTCGGGGCGGGTCGGTCGAGCGTTAGATAGTGCAAGCCAACGTTGCGTAAAAATCCCAGCCGCTGGCGGATTTCACTCACCAGTTCAACCCCAATCTTGCGCTGCTCATCGTCCATCTGCGCCAGCAAACCGCCGATCCACTCATACAGCGCTTCAATGCTCATATGGGTGACCTCGGGGATGCGCTTGCCCATGATGGTGACAAAACGCGCCTCGGGCGACAGTCGTTCACCCTCACACTTGGGGCATGGCAACTGGCCCATAAAGGACATGTACCAGCGCCGGGTGTATTCTGAGTGTGTCTGGCGGAACAGGCGGTTGATGTGGTAGATCACACCCTTGTCTTCGCGCATACTCTCGCCGCTGAATGAGCCGTCCGCCGTCTCAAATGAGAAGTGGATCTTCTCTCCATTGGTCCCATACAGCACCGCATTTCGGAAAAACTCAGGCAGATCCTGCCACGGCACGCTGATATCAACGCCGTAATGTTCTGCCAGTGCCTCCACATGCCGGATCTGCCACGGGCTTTGGCTGGCTTTCTTTTTCAAGTTCCCATGCCAACGGGATGCACCATCCAGCAGGGAAAGTTCAGGGTTGGTGATGATCAGATCCAGATCCACCTGCAGTTTTACACCCAGGCCGTTGCATTCCGGGCACATGCCGAAGGGCGAATTAAAGGAAAACATCTGCGGCTGCAGTTCAGGGAAGCTCAGCTCGCAGTAAGGACACGCATTGGACTGGCTGAGCATGATATCCTGATCATCAAGCGCGATCACCATCAGCCCGCCGCTGGTGCGCAGGGTGGTCTCCACCGAATCCGCCAGACGACCCATGTAGCTGTCGTCCATCTCTTCCGGCGCCATCAGGCGGTCAATCACCAGCTCGATGTTGTGTTTCTTCTTCTTGTCCAGGTCCAGCTCATCCACCTGGGCCGGGGTGGCAAACTCCAGCATCCTGCCGTTCACCCTGGCGCGCGTGTACCCATCCTTGACCGCCTGACGCAGGGCTGCCACATGGGTTCCCTTGCGGTTGCGCGCGATGGGTGCAAGCATTTGAAAACGGGTTCCGGCGGGCAGTCCGGACAATTGATTGATGATCTGTTGCGCAGTTTGCGGCTGCACAGCCCGTCCGCATTGCGGGCAGTGCGCCAGCCCCATGCGGGCATAGAGCACGCGCATGTAATCCAGAATCTCGGTCACTGTACCCACCGTGGAACGCGGGTTGCGGCTGACCGTCTTTTGCTCAATGGCGATCGCCGGGCTGAGACCGGTAATCTGATCCACCTTGGGTTTTTCCATCTGCTCCATAAACTGACGGGCATATGAGGACAGGCTCTCCACATAGCGCCGCTGGCCTTCAGCATAAATGGTGTCAAACGCCAGGGATGACTTGCCGCTGCCGCTGACACCGGTGATGACCACAAACTTGTTGCGCGGGATGGTGACGTTGACGTGCCTCAGATTGTGCTGCTGCGCGCCGCGTACCACAATGTCGCCCATGGAGAAGATCTGTGCCGGTTGTGCGCTGGACTGGGTCATGTGTGGCAACGGGTCGTAGGGTTGATACTCGCCAAGGTCGAGTACCAGGTTGCCATTGCGTCCGTTTGCCAGCTTTGCCAGCCGCGCAACATCAGACTCAAGCAACTGGCCCGCATCAGTGGTTCTCATGTCACTGATGATTCCCAGCACCCGCAGCCTGTCCATGATCACCTGGGTGCGCGGCATGGAGACGAACAACTCTGCCAGTTCGTACGGGCGTTCATCCACTGCCAGGGTCAGTTCAGCCACCCGGTCGAGCAGATTCTTGTCCTCCACCGTCAGCTCTGTCTCGTTCTTGGTGCTGAAGTTGTCCCAGTAATCCATGGGGGTCAGCTCCAACCCGTTGAGCGATTGAAAATCATGCAGCAGGTTGCCGCGAATGCATGGAAAACCCTTCCAGTGTCCATTAAAGCGAAAGCGGCTGGATTTCACCTTCTGGCTGCGCGCCAGTTGCCATGCCGAGCCTGCCAGAAAAAAGTCCTCATCGCGGCGCAGATCCAGCGTGTCGCAATCCATGCGGAAACTTTGGCGCTGCACATCGTCAATCTGTGGGTCCACCAGCACCCAACGCTGTTGATCCACATTCCAGTACTCGGTGATCCAGTGGTCAAAACAATACTGCCGGTCAGGGTCCAGATAGGCGGCAAAACCCACACGCATACGCGCTGGCACACCCTGTTGGCGCAGCAGTGCAGTCAATAACATGGCAAAATCGCGGCAAATACCGATTACACGTTGTTGCGGGCTGCGCGGTTGGGTTAATGGCGCGGGGTCCACCTCCAGAATGCGTTGCAGGTACTGGCGCATGGTGCGCAGGTTGAGTTCCTCACGTTGCACGCGTGAGATTTGCACTCCGTACAGATGAGTCTCCAGTTTATGCAAGACCAGGCCCTGGACAACCCTGACCAGACCGGATGCATCTTTCGGCAGTTCTTCGAGCGCAACAGCGTAGCCGCCCGGATCGGTTATGACACTATGCTGTGAGTAGTCCACGACCATGCAATCACCCCTGAGGATGGAATGAGGATTTTGCCACTATTATACTGCACAAAAGTTCGATTAATTATAATTAAATCGAACAAATTTTTTATTTTAAGGTTGGAACAAAAAAAGGCGGGAGAAATGCCCCCGCCCTCACAATGATCCCTGCCCAAGGTCAGGCGCGCATTGCCTGCTTGAAACGGGCAAGCGCTTCCACCGGTGTCGGGTCCACCTGATACGCCATCGCCAGGTAATAACTAACGTAATCCCCAAAGTGCAGGGTGGTCCACATCTGGCTCATCAGGGTCTCACCGCGTGCCTCGTAATAATCGGTGTTGATACCCTCCATCATGAAAGCCCGGCGGGTCAACTCGCTGCGCTTGAGATTGCCCGGATGATACCCCTGTGATCTGAGGAAGATCGCCATCATCTGGCTGAGCATGGCTTCCGGCTGTAAAACGCCTGCCAGCGTGTTGTGATCACCCTCGGGCAGTTCATCAAACTGAGCCCAGGCTTTGGCAGCCTCATTGATTTGCCCCTTCCACCTGCGAGCAACCGGGGCAAGCATCTCTGACCCAAACACGGTCACCCACCGCCCGAAGAACTGCCCTGCCAGACGCTTTGCCGGGTTCTTCACCACGGGCACATCCCGGCCAAGGTTTTCTGTCTGGTGACGCATGTCATTAACACAGCAAGTCAGTTCGTCAGTGAAATCCGATATTAGTTGCAGGCGGCGCAACATGCCCAGCAGGAGCGCAAAAGAATATCCAACCGCGGCGCGCGGCATGCCGTTATGCTCAAAACGCCAGACGGGACGCCCCGCCTGCTGAGCCTCATACTCCAACCTTCCCCCGGTGCATATGACCGCTGTTTGACAGCCGCGTTCCTGCGCCCCCGCAAATGCGCTGAGGGTTTCCTCGGTCTCGCCGGAATGGGATGAGGCAATCACCAGGGTGTCATCACCATGCGCCCAGGCTGGCAGGGTGTACTCACGCACCACCGACATCGGCAGGTGCATCTGCGGCTGACACCATGCAAGCGCCAGGTCGGCTCCGGCAGCCGAGCCCCCCATCCCGGTGATCACCACCTTGCGGATGGTGCCAGGGTTCATGCCATCCAGCGGAACCGTCAGGCTGATTTCATTCGCTGTCGCCAGTTGATCGGGCAGATGCTCGATTTCTCCATACATATCCTGCCGATCCAGTTGCCGGTAAAGATCGATTCCATCCAAGTTCATGTTCGTCTCCTGTTGCCAATCTCAAACGGGCAAAAAAATTCCCAACAGCGCAACCTGCCGGGATAAGATCCAGTCAGCGAAATGAAAACTTAAGGTAAAGCCCAGGTCACGAAGTCCAGACCCAGGCTTTTTTCAGCAAGTGAGTTCAATCCCAGAATCAAGTATCCAGGACGCCCATCGCCGCTCCGATAACACATGTATGCGCCGTCATTCAGTCCGGTCAGTTCCTGTTCTCCGGTCCCGCCATCAACCGCATCCGCCAGAGCGACACATTCAGCCATGCTGGGCGGCTGCATTCCGTACAGGGCAATGCTTGCCGAACCAACCGCAGCCAGATAACTGCCGGTGTCAACAACACTGAAACGGATGTCATCTGTTTCTCCGCTGTTAATCGTCCCACCGTCCAGGTCCAATCCATCACCGACCACCAATGCCACGTCATTCTGACTGTTAAAGACGCCTTCATTTGTCGGGGTTGCAACCGGCTCGGGGGTCTGGGTGGGGTCATTGGAAAGAACCTCAATCCGCACCCAGATCGGGGAATCACCATTGGGGCCAATACCAAACAAGTTACCCTGGGAATCCTGCAATTTCCAGTTGGACTGATACACCCCCACCTCGCCAGGAGCCATCATTTCCACGGTGATATCCACCGGGGAACCCGGTTCCACCCGGGTTTGCAGATTTTCCTGCAAAGAACCGCTCATGGAAGTTCCGGAGAACCAGATTAG
>DAOUGC010000144.1:0-9573 GCA_034429695.1 Levilinea sp. | reverse complement strand
TGGAACACCCGGTAGGATTTGTTCAACCGGCTGGTCAGTTGCTGCTCGTAGCGCGCCGAATTGCATTCCGCCGGGAAGACATGCAAGCGTGATGCATTCTCCAGGGTGTCGCCCTGCTGCTGAATGTATTTCAGATAGGCATCGCGCAGTTCACTCCAACGCTGGAAGTCCTGCGAAGAGATGTTTTCCGTGCTGCGGATGAAAGCGCAGCGGTGGCTGTCTTCTGAACCTTTCAACAAAATCTTCGACGGGCTGATGGTGCGCAGCGTGTTAATGATGTACTTGTGCAAATTCTGGGCGTATTCTGTGGCACCCGGGCTGCGGCCCTCGGCATCCAGGCGGATATAGAAGGATTGTTGCAAATCCGTCGGCAGGGTCCCGGGGCGTTCCATGAACAGAGGCTCGCTAAACTCAGTGGCTTCTGCTCCGAGCACATCAGGATTCTGATAACGCGGGTTGTTAATCAGCTCATCGATCACCAGGTGTTCAGCCGGGAAGGCGCGGAACTGAATCTCAGCCAGTTTTTCCAGCAACTGGCGATTTACCGTCAGAGGGTTCAGACCGGTGAGGGTTAACGAATGGGTGCGATCCACCATCTCAACGCCGTCCTCGGTGCGCACTTCTTCTGGCAAGGTGACCGTGCAACCCAGCTTGAAGCCGCCCTGCATGGAGAGCGTCCAGCGCACCCGGCGCAAATTATCGCGGATCTGCTTTTCGTCTTTGACATAATCCGCTGTTTCCAGGTTGGTCTGGATGTTGGCATTGGCGCGGTCAGCCACGTGTGTGGCGCGCACCGCCTGCAGACGAACATTGATGTCGGCGTACACACTGGTGACATTGTTCTGCTGGCTGCCGGTGATCAGGGCTTCGATCCACTGCTGGGTGGCGGTCAAACCGGCATTTGCCATTTCGAGCATCTTTTCGGTGGTGGTGCGCAGGGTGCTGTAGACCATGTCATCCATGATCCAGTGCATGTGGTTATCCACCCACGACAGATACTCCTGCTGGTCGCGGTGAGCGCGCGGGGCATCGAAGAAGAACAGGCACTTTGTATCGGCACTGGCAACCATGTTGTTGTATGCGGCGTCGCGCGATGCAATGATGTTCTCGCGATCAGGCAGCTTGTCGCGTTCCTGGCGCACTTTTTCCAGATAACGCTGGAAGTAATCCAGCACCTGTACCAGGCTTTCGTAAAAGTCGTGCAGGTAACCCAGTTTGCCACAGCGGGCGACCATGGGATCATTGGTCATGCCGTTGAGCGTGTTTAATGTAAACTGATGCAGCAATTCGGCGAAACGGCTCAACTGGAATGCAGAGCAGCGGTTCAGCATGTCACCAAACCGGCCGCCCACCACGTAATTGCCCTGCCGGGTCCCGAAATGCTCCTGATAGAACGGCAGGATGGCCATGTCGATGCGGGCAATGGCGTCGGCGGGCGAGTCACCATGCTGCTTGGATGAAGGTGCGACACCCTGAATGGTTGCCGTGGCGTCAACCTCATTATTGATGGTGCTCTGCGCCTCAACATCCTGATTGGGCAGGGAAACCAGCAACCCCAGGTAGGTGGTGGGGTCCAGGCCACCCAGTTGCACCACGTTGTAGGTACCGCGGGCGTCAAACTCCACCATGCCTGCGTCGTCCATGCCATTCTGTCGGAAGACACTGGCAATGCGGGGGTTAAGCAGGGTATTGTCGATGGTGCGGGCCGCCATGCTTGCCACCGGGCTGTTTGTATCAATGTCGCTTTCAGGAATGGCTACATTCTGGCTTTCCAGGAACTCCAGCGCTGCATCCCGGCCAGTCTTGCCCATGCCGGCTTCCTGATTGGCAATGCCTATCACACCGGTGATCTTTTTGTCCTTGTTGCGGGCAGGGATCAACCATGCTTCCAGCATGTCACGGGCCAGGCTCAGGCGGTATTCCTGCAGGGCATAATACACCGGTACTTTGATGGTGTACGCGCCCAGGACGCTGTAGCGCGGGCCTTCGCGTAACCACTGGAAGCCACCGCCAGCGTTGATCGACTGGTCGGCGTTGAAGGCTCCCCCCGATTTCTCGTCCAGCAGGAAGGACATGAACTCAGCCACCATCGGGAAGACGCCGCTCTCCGGTGAAGTGTTATCCAGCGAGTGTGAGCGCCGGCGCGAGTCCACCAGATAACAGATATCGAACGGGCGCGCTTCAATGTCAAAGTCCAGATTGCCGTCGCGCGGTTGGAAGGTGATATGCCGTCCGCCGTAGTCGGAGCCCATGCTCATGTATCGGTCAAGTTCGCGCCATGCGGCAAATGAGCGCGCCAGCATGTGATTGCTCTGCGCACCCAGTGCAGAAGCCGCGCCAAACACCGAAGGCAGCACAAAGAAACCGCGCGTATACACCTGATAACCAACCACCTTGCGCAGGTGTGAACATAACAGACCCATGTCCACGAACATGCCTGCGCCTGTGCCTCCCGCAAAAGAGGCGGCGATCAGAATCTCAATCTGCTGATTACGCTGCGATTTTTTCTTGATCTCGGAAATGGCATTCTCGATGTGATGGTAAATTCCGGCTCCACCGGCAATGTTCATGAAGAAAGCCAGGCGCCCAAACTGGCGCACCTGCCCTGCGCCTGCACCGAGATCCCACAGTGCGGGGTTGGCCTGGGAACGGTAATACAACGCATCAAACCAGCTTCCGATGTGCGGGTGATTTCCCTGGGCAATATCAGCCCCCAGTTGAAAAGCATTGCCGGTAAGAGAGATGAACTCGCTGCCTTTTTCCAGGCGCACATCACCCACCTGAATTTCACGCGTCGATTGGTCCACCCCACCCTGCGCCTGAACATTGGCTTCGGGCATGGTGTCAAACGACTTGAGATAGATATTTTCGGGTATCCGGCCGTAGGTCTCCAGCAGATTCTTCTTCAAATAAGTGAGAATGTACTGACCGGTACCGCCCAAACCAATGACAACAGATGAACGTGGCATCGCAATCCTCCTAGATTTAGCGAGCGTGTGGGTTGGTTGTTTTCTTCTGTACCAACGGACTCCGGCGAACTGGACCGGATAATTTGCTGGACTGGGGGGCATCATACTCGTACCTGATATTCCACCCGTTGACCATGATGGTTGAGTTGGGACGCATATTAAATTCTCTGGTCTGTAATTTTGCCTCTGGGAATCGTACCTTTAGATATGGTTGGGTGCCGGTGCCGTTGTTGGTGATGGCAATTGAGGTGCCGAGTGCCTGCACCAGGGTCGGGGGCAGTTTGAACTTGCGGTTGCGCGAAGTGGCGCCAATGGGCATGGGTGGCAGAGTTTGGTTGCCTGATGCGAACACCAGTTGCCCGCGCAGTGACCGCGATCGGTCATACACCCAGGCAACAATGGCGGCGATGATGCCAAGCACAATGGCCAGGGCAATGCCGCCCAGCACAAAGATATTGCGGAGGGGCGGGTCGTAGCGTGTAAAACTCACCGCGGCGCTTTCCGCTTCTGGGCGGTAGGAGATGTTGTTGTATTTCTTTGGGTCAACCAGCGACACCACCACCTCATACTGGCCCTTCTCTGAAATCGTGTCAGGGTTGTCAAATTCAGCCACAAACTGCAGCGGGTTTTCAGGATTGGGCGTCATGGGCATTGTCGCCACAGATGCCCCCTCATAAAACAGTTCAGCCTGCAAGCCGGCGCTGTCCGTCATGGCCTGGCTGTATGCCAGTGGTTGTCCATTGCTGGTCAACCCGGCGGTGACCACAATGGGCAGCAGCGCCAGCTTTTCACCAAACAGTTTCCCGTGCGCCATCACCTTCTCATCCACAGTGGGCGAGACGATACCAACCGAAAAGGTACTGACATCGCCGGTGAAGTAGGTGAAGGTCGGCAACATGTCCAGGTCGAAGATGGTAAAGCGGTGCGGCGGCGGGCAATGCCCCGGCTGGTTCTGCGATGTCACGCAGTCTGCCTCAGCTTTGACAACCTTCACGCTGTATTCACCGCGCTGATCCACGGGCAGGGGTTCAATGGATTTCCAGGTGTCATCGCCTGCATCAAATTCAAAGGTCAGATCCTGGATGCTGCCATCCGGCGCAGTGACTTTTGCCTGCATATCCAGCGGGTAGTTGGGGTCAAGGCGCAGCGGCAGCCCGCTGTTATCGCGGATCTGCAGCCTGAGGTAATTGGGGAAGTTTTCATCATAGGTCTTCCCACCCACTTCATAGACCGGCAGGGTTCCGCTGGGCTGCACCAGATCCACCACATCGGGCTGGAAGGACTGATAGTTCATGCGCACCTGATCGCACATGCTGGCAGCGGTGACAATCCACGCGCCGGCAGGCGGTTGGCGAAAGACGAAGTGTTCGTTGGTCAGACCATTTTGTTCGTAAGTTTCCAGATTAAAGTACGCAGTGTCACCGGTATTCCCCGTAATCTGGTGGCCGTTATGCTCAATGGTGATCTTGATGCCTTCGGCATTGGCGAAGGCGTCAAAGGTTGCCACGGACAGGTAAGGGTCAACCGCCACTTCACCACAACCAATTGTGGTCAGATCCACCATGGCCAGCTTGCCGAGCACCGATGAGAACTGATAGGGAACCTCAGCCTGATTGGTCTCGAGGTCCACCAGCTCGCCGCCGTGCGTTTCGGCAATGGTCTTGAAATACGATCCCACGGTGGACAGATACGGCGTCGAGTCATTCATCGCGAGGATGTAGATGTAGGTCGACGTCTCCATCTCCTCCGGTTCAACCGGATATCGGCTGAGCAGGTCGGTCATGACATCGTCAGGAATATCACTGATGCTGCCGTACTCCGCCACCGCCTCACGAACCGCCAGCTCCCGCTGCAACAGGGATTCGGCAAACGGGAAGTCGCTTTCCACCTGGTTGACCAGGCGTTCCATGTAACGGTTCATGGCAGCCTTGTCATCATTGCCGCAGGCGCTGCCAGGCACGCATGGCATACCGTCAGTGAGCAGGATGATGGCGCGCTTGCGCGTTTCGCCAGCCGGAACCGGCGGATTACGCGGGTCATCCAGCATGTCTTTTGCTTCAGCAAAGGCCAGTGCGTGGTCGGTGTTATCCAGGGACCGGAGTTGCAGATTTTGCATAAGCAAACCACGCACAGCTTCCCAGTCATCCTTGTCTTTTGGCTGGATCTGCGTCAGTGGTAGATCAACCTGTACGGTGGAACCAAAGCTGATCACCCCCATCCGATGAACCGCATTGGGACACAGATTGATGTGATTTTCAGCCAGCCAGTTGAGGGCATATGTCGCCGAGTTAACCCGGTTGCCCAGTGTGTCGTTGGCATTCTGGTAGGCATTGCCCATCATTGAATTGGACTGGTCGATCAAGAACACCAGATCCAGCGGGTAACACTTCTGAATCTTCGCTCCCGATGCCGTGACATCCAGCCACCCGGCCGATGATTGCCCTTGTTCAGGAACAACCAATCCGGCTGCGTTACCCTGTCCTGAAAACAACGTCAGGAGAATACAGGCAAGCAGGAATGAAAGAAAAGGTTTTGATTTTTGCATGGCTTCCATCCTTGTAATAAATTCACCTGATTAATGGCTTCCCTGGTTTGGGTTTCCATCCAGGATGAAGCGCACTGACATGATATTGTTGATGGTGGCACTTTCATTTGGCCCCAAATTGGCCTTGACCAGGTTGCCATTGTCAAGAGTCATTCTGAAGAAAATCCTGTCGTCTGATACGCGCCTGACTTGTAACATTTGCATGCCTTTCAACAACGGCGAGATGCGCACCAGGTCACCCTGCCGGTAGGTCAGCTCGCGCTGCCGTACCAGGCGGATGTTCGCCACCGGCCTTTTGACGCCCGCGGCGCTGATAACCAACTGGCCTGCCAATGGATTGATAAAGAGCGAAACGCGATAACCGATATAGCCGAGAACAGCCAGACCCATGAGTATGGAAAGCACGGTCCAAGTCCAGGGGCTGGAGAGGAACCCATCCTGGCGGGTGAATGGGGCGCTAACCATTTTCTTTGCGATGCGGTAGTTCACCTGGTCGTAGGCGCCCACCACCTCCACCCAACCCTTTTGCGCACCGTTCATGTCAAAATCGCCGCCCACCTCACCTATGTATCTCATTGGGCTGTCCGAATCTCGCCGCAATATCACCTTTTGACTGGTTTCGCCGGTCTTTGATTCCAACCAGACTTCCAGGGCCTGATCGGGCTGGTCAAAAACCAGAGCCGGATCAACTGCCTGCTGGGTGTCCATGTCAACCAGTTGAACTGCGACTTCCATCGGTTTGACGTGGAAGAAGTCTTTCAACAATGGTTGGTGAACCTGATATTCTTTGTCTTCGGGAAGGAGGGGAACCAGCGAAAGATTGCTTATTGCATATACAGAATACCCTCCTGTGAGACCGGTGAACATCGGAATATATGAGGTATTTGAGTTTCCCGTGGATACCGGTAGAGAAACATCCGCCTGCCAATGGTAGTCACCGGCCAACGGCACGGGTACAGCTTCACTGACCATCAGCCCGGCGGCATCGAGCTTGAAGAAAATGGCCCGCCTCGAACCATCCGGCAGGGTGATTTCCATATCCACCTGGGGCAAAGCCTGTGGGTTAAACTGAACCGGCTCACCGGTCAGCCCATCCGAAAGGGTCAATGTGTAAATAAATGGTTGGTCCGGATCGCTGCTCAAACCTTCCAGGTTGTACTGGGGTATATCATGTTCAATGCCACCAATGGCAGCGTTTACCTTTCCACCCAGGGTAAAACCCGCCATGCCGTCACACTGGCTGCCCGCCGAAACCCGCCACAAGCCTCCCGGTGGATCGGTGATGACCAGCACGTTATTTTTTCTCCATTCTCCATTGGAAAGAAACATGACTTCCTTTTCCAACGGGCCCTCTCCATTGGTCATTGAGGTTTGGGATCCGTCCGGATTTTCATGTTCAACGGTCACCTGCAGGTTCTCATCGTCGGCAAAAGTGACGGTGAGCAGGGTGCCCTGATATGGATCAATCTCATAGCCCCCGCATGAGAACGGCAAAAGCCCCGGCAGACCGCCGGCAGTCGCCATGATATCCATGACAGCATTGGAGTACTGATGAGGTTTATCTTCATCAAGGTTGAACATGGCCCTGCCGTTGGCCTCAGCAGTGAAGTCGTCCCAGTGCGGCCTTGTCCAATCGCGATAAATATCCCGGTATGAACCCGGGAAGAAAAACAGGGTCCATAACTGGATGCTTTCATCACTGGCAGCGCCCGATGCCCGCATGTAAGTGTTTTGAATGTTCGCAATCTGATTGCGAAGCGCATACTCATTGGATGAACTGTTGATCGTCTCGTACGGCGCACCGATATAGATGACCAGTTTGGTGGCATCAGCGCGTCCACCGGCTGCCAGTTCCCCTGCCTGCTGGAACAGCGCAGCCAGGCTGGTTGGGTATATATCCATTGGCTCATTAATGCTTGCCAAAATCGACTGTCGCTCACTCTGCCAGGCAGAAAGGGATGAAGGGTTTAGAGGAGTGAGCGGGAGATAAACATTATCTCCGTCGTGCGGGTAACGCTGTAAAACAGCCATTTGATGATGAGTACCATTGCAGGTGGTAAGCGATTGCAGGGCGAGAAAATCTGCCGCCCACGAAACCAGTTCCGGGTCTTCATCCAGAACGAAGATTACATCCAGCGGTGTACATTCCTGTGGTGCAAGTGCTTGCGCCTCAACCGGTTTTTTCAGGCCAGCCGAAGTGAACAGGAGTATCAATGCAAAACAAAAACAGGCACAACTTCTAGTAATTGGGTGCATTAATCGTTATTCTCCGTTATCAGTTGAATGGGCGGTATCAGGATTTGGTTTTCGCTAAACCGCCAGGATTTCCCCACTTTGATGGCTGGAATCTTCCCTTCGCGCGCCATTCTTCGAATGGTGGCCGGTTTGAGGCGCAAATATTCCGCCACCTCTTCCACGGTCCATAACCGATCAAGCGGCATGTTGGCCTTCACCTGATCATCAATCATGCTCACCACCTTCCAGTTGCCGATCGAAGACCTGTAAACCATATATTGGGATTTTTCAATCAATGTGGGCTACGATCATATTACCAACATTCATTAATGGATTGCATTAGATTTTCTGTGGTTCAAATGGGGTGTGGAAATAAGATGTCGCCCCTGGGAGTTCATAATATTGTATGCCTTTTCGTTGTATTACGTTCGTTTGAGTCTGATAAATTGTGTCATATGAAGGACATGACAAATGTCATATTCCCCCATGGTAATGTTACCGGGCATCGGTCCGCCCCGGCATTTCCCGATCAAGGTGTAGGGTGGGTCCGCTTTTGGACCCACCATTTTTTTTGGATCATGGATAGATCGGTGGGTCGGAAAAACACCGCGTCAACATAGTTGGCGCGCCAGCCTTTGGCGCTTTGTCGAGGCGCACGGCGCGCACCGTAACCAGGGCACTTTTCGGGCGGACTCGGTCCGCCCGTACATCCATCCATTGTCGCGGCGCAATGGGATTTTGTTGTCCCCGGTGGCGAAACCCGTAGGGGACGGGCGGGAGGAAAAGGCATTTTCTCCCTCTCCACATGGCAAAGTGAACGCAGTGAACGCAGCCATGTGGGGAGGGTGGCGAATTGCCTGTAGTTTGGCAATTCGACGGGAGGGGTGTACTGGCACCGCCCAGACGCAAAGACCGCCAGCAGGAGTCTTGAATCCAAATCCGTGAAATCCGTTGTCCGGTGCAGGCCCAGCGGCAGCACCATGCCCATTTTTATCCTTCCTCCATCGGCTCAATGACCGTGGCGGGCTGCTCATGGCGCTCATCTTCCAATTTAAATTGATTCACCACCTGCTGCAATTCACCGGCCATGGCAGCCATGCCTTCCACTGATGCCAGCATCAGGTCAACATCGGCATTCATTTGCAGCGTGCTGGCAGTCACTTCCTGAATGGCAGCCGTGTTTTCCTCGCTCACACTGGCGATTGACTCAATCGAGTGGCTCACTTCCGTCGCCCCTGCCGCCATCTCCTCCGTCGCCGCGGTGTTCTCTTCCACCACCGCCGACACGTTGTCCATCGCGCTCACCAGGTCATTGGCTGCCCGCGCCATCTCCGCGGCTGCATCCGCCGCCAGTTGCGCCTCGCTGCTCACTGACTCGGCTGCCTGCAGGATCTCCACCAGCGCCGCCCCTGCCTGGTCTGAACGCTGCGCTCCACGGTTCACTTCCACCGTGCTGTCGCTCATCGCCTGTACCGCCTCGCGCACCGTGCGCTGAATGTCTCCGATCAGCACCCCGATCTCGCGCGTCGCCAGCGCAGAACGCTTCGCCAGTTTGCGCACCTCATCCGCCACCACCGCAAACCCCTTGCCGTGCTCGCCTGCCCGCGCCGCTTCAATCGCCGCGTTCAGCGCCAGCAGGTTGGTCTGACTGGCGATGTCCTCAATCGTCTCCAGGATCGCCCCGATCTTCTCGGAGCGCTTGCCCATCTCTTCCACCTTCTCCGACGACAGACCCACCCGTTCCCGGATGATGCCCATGCCCGTCACCACTTCCTCCACCACCCGCGCCCCCTCCCGCGCGCTTTCCGCTGCCCGCTGCGAGTC
>DAOUGC010000143.1:0-2607 GCA_034429695.1 Levilinea sp. | reverse complement strand
CAATTCCACTGGAGCTGGAAAACCCCGCCAGCCGGCATTCAATCCGCTGAACACGGAACAGTTATCGCCCACACACGCCTTCACCCAGTAATTGTAAATTCGACCCGGTTCGCCGGTGGTGTCTTCATAATCCGTACCATCTGCACTGCCGATCAGGCTTGGGCTGGAACGGGTCAATGAACGGTAAATCTGATAATTCACGCCACCCACACCGCTGACCGCCGACCAGGCCAGGCTTACGCTGTCCGGCTGGCTTCCATCACTGGCGGTCAACCTCAAGGGGACGGGGATACCGCGCCAGCCGGTTTGGGCAGGGTTAAAATCTCCGCACACGGCACCCCGGCAGGCCAACACCCAGTAATAATGGGTCACCCCCGGTTCGGCCTGGCGGTCCTTCCACACCGTTGTCGTCTGATCAGCCAGCAGGGTCTTTTCGCCTTCCTCACTGGCTGAACGATACACCTGATAATGTGTCGCACCGCTTACCGAACGCCAGGAAAGGCTCACCCCATCCAACACGGCGCCATCCGAAGCCGTCAACTCCGGCTGCGCCACTCTGCGCCGACCTTCATCCGCTTCGCTGATGTTGCCGCAAAGGCGGTCTCGACATGCGCTTACCCGGTAGAAATAGGCCTGCCCCGGTATCGCCGTGCGGTCTGTAAACGTATTGGAAGCGACGTTCCCCAGCAGGGTGCGCGCACCCGCAAGCGTTGCAGCGCGGTAAACCGCATAACTTTTTGCGCCCTCCACGACTTCCCAGGTCAGGTCCACCGCTGAGGTACTGCTTTCATCACTGGCAGCCAGACCCATCACCGTGCGAATGGCCCGCCAGCCGCTGGTGGCTGTGCTGATAGCTGAGCAGTTTTCACCCATGCAGGCCTGCACCCAGTAGGTGTACACCATACCCGGTATGGCGCCAGTGTCGTTCAATGACCAGCGGTTTTCCGAGATCAGACTGGCTTCGTCGTCAACCACATCCTTCACACTCTGCCCCCTGGCGGCCCGGCTGACGCGATACGTTAAATCACCCGACAGGCCAACCCCATTCCATGACAACTGCACATGATCCAGTGAAGCTCCATCGGTTGCGTCCAGGCTGGACGGAATGGCAACCCCGCGCCAACCAGAATTAATTGCGCTCGGAGGCCCACAGACCGTCACAACTCCGCTGACCTTGCAGGCCTGTACCTGGTAATAATGAGAAATCCCCGGTTGAACCTCAAAATCAACGTACCCCACTGTGGCGCGGTTTGCCAGAACAACCGCTTCACCACCCTCGCTATCCGCCCGGGTGACAATGTAGGTGTTTGCGCCGCTTACCGCTGGCCATGCAATATTGACCCTGTCCAACAAGGTTCCATCCGTCGCTGTGATCACCGCTGTGCCCGGAACCCGGTAACCCTCATCGGACGCGCTTAAATCAGTACAATAGCTGCGGCTGCACGCCTTTACCCGGTAATCATAAGTCACACCGATCACCGCGCCGCGGTCCAGGAACGACTGCACGGTCACTTTGCCCACCCTGGCATATTTTTCCTGCCCGGCAGGAGAACGAAACACCTGATAGGTCAGTGCGCCAGCCACACTGTTCCAACTGAGCGGCACACCCAGGGCTGAGGTCCCATCACCCGCGATCAAGCCTTCGGGTGGGTTCAGGGTGCGCCAACCGGTATCCGGCAGGCTGACCTGCGAACAATACTCGCCGCGGCAGGCTTGCACCCAGTAATGAGACGCCACACCCGGCACACTGCCTGTATCCTCGGCAATCCATACAGTGCCGCCACTTAACCGCGGAGAGGTGTCCACCGGCACTTTTGGCGCGCTTGTCCCCACCGAGCGAAAGACCCTGTACGTCAATTCAGGGATGCCACCAACTCCTGTCCAGCTCAGGTTGACCTGCTCCGAACTCAAGCCATCACTGGCAACCAGACCGGTCGGAGCAGGGATACCCCGCCAGCCCGGCGCTGGCGCACTCACCTCCCCACAGATGGCATTGGGGACAAACCCAAAACAAGGCTGCACCATGTAATGGTAAATTTTGCCCGGCTCCACGTGGGTATCCACATACGTCCTTGAGATCACCAGGTCAACGCTGTTGATGTATCCACCGATGGTCTCGGAACGGGTGATACGGTAGTTGTTGGCGCCCGCCACAGCCGGCCAGGTGATCACATTGCCGGTCAGGTCGCTGCCTGCCGAGACAGTCACCGACGGGGCGGGCAGGTTACGTTGCCCATTGTCAGGCAGTGAAAAATCACTGCAACGCGAACCATTACAGGCTTTTACCCAGTATGTGTACGTGGTGATTGCAGCGGCGCTGCGGTCACTGTAGGAAGTACTGGCAACCGAAGCGATCAGGGTTAATCGGCTGCTGCCCGTGGAGCGATACACCTGATAGGTGGTGGCTCCATAGACATCAATCCAGGTCAGATCTATGGCGTTCGAAGAAGTGCGATCACTGGCGCTTAAAGCCACTGGCGTTGCCAGACCCAGCCAGCCCGTGTTTGGAGAGCTGTACGCCGAGCAATTGTCGCCCACACAAGCCTGCACCCAGTAAGTGTACAGGTTGCCGGGTATGGCTGAATAATCACCTGCCCCCCACAAATT
>DAOUGC010000142.1:0-15598 GCA_034429695.1 Levilinea sp. | reverse complement strand
TGATTGGGGCCTTCTTCGCCGGTGAATCGATCAAGCAATTCAACAATATAAGCAGCATATCCGGTGCGTTCCAGGTTGTCACGCAGCGGCAGATAGGCATCCACGGTTTGCGCCTGGGTCACAATCCACAGATCCCGCCCGAACGCCAGCAGCAGGGCAACCCGGGTAAACGGCTCCAAATGCCCAGCCTTGCGTGAACGCAACTTGCGCGCCCCTTTGGCAATGGCGCGCAGCTTGCCGCTCTCCAGCGTAAACAGGGTCAACAGGCGGTCTGCCTCACCCCAGTCGGAGTGACGCAATACCACCGCTTCCACCCTGGCTGAATGGGGAGCGCTGGTCATGGTTAATCATCCCTTGATACGGACTATGGAAGGAATTCCGGGGTGAAGGCGCCGGGCAACAGGTCCTTGACCGTGAGTTCGCCCTTGACGTTGCCAGCGGTATCACACACGATCACCAGCATGTCCAGCCCAAATTCAGCCATCACCTGGCGGCAAGCCCCGCATGGAAAACCCGCGTTCTCGGTGGCAACCGCAATGGCTTGAAAATGGCGTTCACCCTCTGAGGCGGCTTTAAAGATCGCCACCCGCTCGGCGCACATGCTGGTTGGATAAGCGGCGCTTTCCACGTTCACACCGTCATAGACCCTGCCCGAATCGGTGAGCAGCGCAGCCCCCACCATGTATTTTGAATATGGAGCATACGCCCACTGACGGGCAGCAATGGCGCGTTCCACCAGTTGGCGTTTGGTTTCAACATCAAGAATCATCCCTGTTCTCCTCATTGTCTTGTGCCTGCGCTTTGCGACATGCGCGAACCAGCCGGATGCGCCGTCCGCTCACCTGTTCAACGCGCAACACCCAGTCTTCCACAAGCACTTCCTCGTTGCCCACCGGAACCCGACCGATCTCGCCGTAGATAAACCCGCCCAGCGTATCCGCCACTTCCTTGGTCAGGTGGGTTCCCAGCATTTCATTGAGTTCATCCAGATCAATACGCCCCTGGAAGATATACTCATCCTCAGATATTTGCTGGAAGGGCATTTCTTCACTCTGGTCGTACTCATCGCGGATCTCGCCGACAATTTCCTCGACCACATCTTCCAGCGTAACAATGCCCGCCATGCCCCCGTACTCATCCACCACGATGGAGAGATGGATCCCGCGCGCCTGCATTTCGCGCAACAACTCTTCAACCTTTTTCGCTTCGGGGACAAAGTAAGGTGGGCGGATCAAAGAACGCAGCCCAAGGGAATTGTCACTTTCCATTGAGGCACGCAGCAGGTCTTTGGCATACAGCACGCCGATAATATCGTCAATGTTTTCTTCATAGACCGGCAAGCGCGAATGGCCTGAAAGCAGCACCGCCTGAGCAGATTCTGGCAGCGAGGTGTTCACATCCAACGCAAAGACATCAATGCGCGGAACCATAATCTCACGGCACAGTGTGTCACTGAACTGAAAGATGGAGTAGATCATCTTGCGTTCCACCTGCTCCAGCGTATTTTCCGGCTGATCTTCCTCCACCCAGTTTTTTAATTCATCCTCGGTGACCGTATTCAACGAACGGGTCATGGCGGTCTGCGCACCCAACAGGCTGTTGAGCAACCATGAAATGGGCCGCAGGATGAAAACCAGCAATTCACCCATCCAGGTAAATTGCATCGCCGACACTTCCAACCGGCGCAAAGCCACGCCCTCGAGGGCAAATTCAGCAATCAGGATAATCAGGGCAGCCAGGAAAACCGTCAGCAGCGCCCATCCCAGTGTGATGTCCCCTGCCCCCAGCATCACCAGCAGGACAAAAACCGCTGCCCCTGCCAGCAAAAAATGCAGCAACGTCATGGCTGCCCGCAGGGTGGTGCGCAAATGAGGGAGCTCCAGCAGGATCAGCGTGCGGTTTACACCATCAGGGTTATTCTCCCCCTGGCTGATGATGCGCGGCAAACGCACATTAATCAGACTGGTGCGAACCATGGCCACCAGCAGGTCCAGCAGGATCAGAACGGCGAGAACCATCCAGAGATAATCATTCATGCGCGATGAACCGTATTTTCATGTATTTACTATTATATGTAAGATGGCAATTCTTGCGAGTGGACTCAAGACTCATCCTGTCAGCCGTTCAAATGCAGGCACATGGCTGCCGTCCGGCAGGGCCACCCCCTGCAACCAGGCTGTTTCCACAACACACCCCTCCCCAACCTGACTGTCAATGATGACACACCCGGGACCCAGCGTGCAGTTCTCACCAATGCTGGTATTACCGCGCAATACACAGTTGGGGTAAAGCACCACATCCCTGCCAATGGTCACATCCGGTTCGATATATGTACTGGCGGGGTCAACCATGCTCACACCGGCCAGCATCCAGGCGGTGTTGATGCGCTCACGAAGAATGGTCTCCGCCTCAGACAAATGCACGCGATTGTTGACCCCCAGCGCGTCACGAATATCGTCAATCACCACTGCGTCCACCCGGTGGCCATCCTGCACGGCAAGCTCAACAATATCGGTCAGGTAATATTCACCTTTGGGAGAAACTCCAATACGATGCAGCGCGGGCCATAACCAGTCGGCTTTGAAGCAGTACGCACTGACATTCAACTCACGGATGGCAAGCTGCTCAGGGGTGGCAACCGCCTCTTCCACGATGCCGGTCACGGCTCCATCGGGGGCGCGCAAGATGCGTCCAAAACCATGCGGGTCATCGCACATCACGCTGGTCATCACCATTGGAGAGGAGCTTTCCTGCTGACGGTTTACCAGCTCGGTCAACATGTCAGCCCGCAACAGGGGCATGTCTCCGAACATGACCAGCACCAACCCGCCCTCATTGCGCAGTAGATCCTCGGCAGCCAGTACGGCGTTGGCTGTGCCAAGCTGACGATCCTGGACAACAAAGCGGGCGCGATCCCCCACCGCGGCGCGCACACCGTCAGCGCCGTGCCCCACCACCACCACCGGCTGTGTACCGGTCACCTGCCAGGCGGCATCAATCGAATGCATGAGCATGGGTTTTCCCGCAAGGGGATGCAAAACCTTGGGCAGCTTTGAGCGCATACGGGTTCCCTGACCTGCGGCCAGGATGACGGCAGTGGTTTTCATTTCCGCTCCAAAAAAAATTACGCAGGCTTCGCAGATAAACCAAAGATCTGCGCCATCTGCGTAATGTGTGTGATGGCTGGGGCGCCTGGACTCGAACCAAGATCCACAGATCCAAAGTCTGGTGTGCTGCCATTGCACCACGCCCCAACGTGCGAAAGGATTTTAACACAAAAGAGGCGAAAAGTTAAGCAGCCAACAGCATCGGCTGGCAGTTCCCTGCCTGCCCGCATTTCAGCCAGCCTGTAAACGACAGAAAATATAAAGTGGTGCAAAAGTAAGTGTACCTTAAGAATACTTGTGTGTTAAACAACACTTTTGTTCACAAATTGTCTTGCAATTGTATTTATGCTATAAATAATTATCGTTTTATTAAAGAAACGGTCCGTCTTTCCCCAGGAGACAACTGAATAGACCAGAAAGGAGTGGGCGAAGAAAAACCATTTGTCGTACCATCTGTTTGTTCTCATAACAACAGTATCGAGGAGGATACCCCCATGTTTCGTTCCAAATTCTGGCTCGCGCTCAGCCTGATCCTGATTTTTTCCTTCGCACTGACCGCCTGCCAACCTGTCCCGGCTGAACCCATCATTCAGACTCAAATTGTAGAGCAGGAAGGCGAACAGATCGTCATTGTCGCCACATCGGAACCGGCGGCTCCCGTTGATGCCACTAGCGACAAAAAGGTATTACGACTTGCCTGGGGCCCCGGCGATATCCCCACCATTGACACCGCCCTGGCAGTTGACGTCATCTCCATTCAAATGGTCGACACCATGACCGTGGGTCTCACCCGGCAAAATGAAGAGACAGGCGAACTGGAAAACGCCATGGCCACCGATGTGGCCGTGTCTGAAGACGGTCTCACCTACACATTCACCATCAAACAGGATGTACCCTGGGTAAAATATGACGTCACCACCGACTCCGTGGTTCAGGTACTGGATTGCGAAGGCAACCCGCGCATGGTCACCGCCGGCGATTTCGCCTACGGCATCCTGCGCACCTTGAACCCCGCCACCGCATCAGACTATGCCTACGTTTTGAACCCGGCCATTGTTGGCGCGGCTGATTACAATGCTGGCGAAGCCGAAGCTGACGCGGTGGGTGTGAAAGTCATTGACGATGCCACCCTCGAAATCACCTTCACCTCACCTGCAGTCTACAACCTGAACATTGCCGGCCTGTGGGTGGCGCATGCCATGCCAAGCTGGATCATTGACGGCGACGATTGCACCGAAGGCCGCTCTGAACGCTGGATTGAGACGGGTTTCTATCAGGGTTACGGCCCCTTCACCCTCAAGGAATGGGTGCACGATTCTGAAATGACCCTGGCGAAAAACCCCTTCTGGCCCGGCGACGAGGTTGTGCCCCAGCCGAAGATTGATGAAATCCACTGGTCATTCATTGACTCTGGTCCCGCCCTGGCTGAATTTGAAGCCGGCAACCTGGATGTGGCCGGCGTTCCCGCCGCTGATATGGACCGCGTGCTGGCTGACCCTGTGATGGGCGCACTGGTGCGTGACACCTACACCCTGGGCACCGAGTTCTTCGCTTTCAACACCCAGCTTGCCCCCACCGACGATGTGCGTGTTCGCAAGGCGCTCTCGCTGGCCGTTGACCGCGAAGCCATGGTCACCAACGTGATCAAGTCCGGTACGCCTGCCTACTGGTTCACCCACCCCGGTGTTGCGGGCGCCCCCAAGCCCGATAGCTACCCCGACCTGGGTGTGAGGTACGACCCGGATGCTGCCAAAGCCATCCTGCAGGAATATCTGGACGAAAAGGGCATCACCGCCGACCAGGTGGAACTCACCCTGATGTTCAACACCAGCGACCTCAACCGCCGCAAAGCCGAAGCACTGCAGGCCATGTGGCAGGATACACTGGGCATCAAAGTGATCCTGTCCAACCAGGAATGGAAAGTCTACCTCAACCAGCGCGTTGAAGGCCTGGAGAACGTCTACCGTGGTTCCTGGGTGCAGGATTATCCCGATGCCAACAACTTCCTCTATGAAGTGTGGGCGCTGGGCGGCGGCTATCAGGACGTGGCTGACTGGCCCGTGGCCAACGCTGACGATTATGTGGAGGGCGACTCACCGGAATTTGACCAGTTCATGCAACTGATCACCGCTGCCGCCACCGAGGCCGATCCGGCTGCCCGCATGGATATGTATGCCCAGGCAGAGCAGATCCTGATCACCGACATGGCTGTGCTCACCCCCATTCAATGGTACGCCAGCAAGGTGCTGGTTTCTGACTACGTGGAGGACACCATTTCCATCACCGGTTACGACCGCTATGAGAAGTGGGACCTGCTGCCGCAGGAGTAAACCGGCCTGCCCCTTGGTTAAACATCACTCCCCTGCCTTACTGGCAGGGGAGTTGATTTTTAATCAAAGCGCGATCATTCGTCCTGAACTGCCAGACCGCGACGGCGCGCCTCTTCGTAGGAGATGGCGTCGGGATCCACCGGCGTATCAGTGGCCTCAGCCGTGGCCTGCTCCCAGAAATCATCCGCATTCTGAACCGCGGTTGCCCCGTTTTGCAAAAGTTGCGAAAGCTCCTCCAGACTGGCAGGGTTCTCGGGCGGTTCTTCCACCACCGGCTGTGATTTTGCTTTCCGGCTGACCGTGCGCGACGGATGCGCCGCTGACCGCTCCGGTGCGACCGCCGCCGGTGAAGCAGCATCTGCGGACGGCTCAACGGACGCGGGGGTTTGCACCAGCGCTCCGGTTGCCCTGGCGTTGCGCTCCACCATGGCGGCAAATACTGCCTGCACGGATGTATCCGGCGGGGTAAAACGCGCACTCTGCACCGCTTCGATAAGCCCGGGTTCTGCCCCGAGGATCTCCTCCACCGCCAGGGTCATGCGCAGCGGGGTACGGCCCGTCTTGAGCACCACCACCAGCAAAAACTCTCCCACCACCGCCAGCATCACATCGTGCCCCTCACCGCGCAGCGCGGTGATGTTCTCAGGGGGTACGCCCTTGCCAGCGCGCGAGTTTAATCGCATGGAAAGCCGGCTCTGTGCTCCGGCAACCGCCTGCAGGCTGGGAACCCATTCGCTCTCAAAGGCAGGGAAGGGCGGCTCCCCCACCATGACGGGGATGAAGCCGCTGGTGTGGATCAACCCGATATATACCGCGCTCAGGTTCTGGCGAATACGGTTGAGGATGGCGCCAACTTCATCGGGCAGGCCGTTGTTACGCACCAGGTTGCCCGTTTTTTCTTTTTCCCGCGCCGGTTGCGAGCTTTCCTTCAGCGCCGGAGAGGATTGCAGCAAGCGGTCAGCCAGCGAGGTAAACACCTGCAGCTCAAGCGGCTTGTGCAATACAGCGTCAATGCCCATCTCACTGGCTTGCATGGTGATGTTTTCCTCGCTCATGCCGGTGATCATGATCACCTTGATGTGCGGGTAACGCGCACGGATCTTCCTCACCAGGTCAAAGCCGGAGATGCCCGGCAGACGAATGTCGGTCACCAGCAAATCAACCTGTTCGCGGGATGCATCCAGCATGGCTTCTTCTGCGGATGGTACCACGCTGACATTCAGCGTTTCATTCATTGCCAGCAATGCCGTGCTTAACATGCGGGCGATATCCAGTGTGTCGTCAACGATCATGATGCGGTGATTTACAGCCATGGCTCTATTATAGATTTTTTTCCATGCCTTAATCTTGCCGGTTACCTTACAATTTCATAAATTAAATGAGCAGGCGGATGCCCCCCTGTGATGGAGCATCCGCCCTGGTATCGGGTAATGAGGTTATTTTCGCTTGCGCGAGCGCAGCACCACCATGACACTGGCGATGATGCCGATAAACAGCCCCAGGATCGACAGGGTGTACGACAGGAAGTTCAAGAAAAAGGTCGATTTGATATGGCCCAGGATCATAAACAGCGGCAATAGAAAGCCCAGCAGCAACAAAACTGCAGCGGTTACCATCATGATCCAGGGTTTGATGCCAAAAATATCCATCCGCAACCTGCCTGTTCCTCTAGCGGTGCAACCAGCACATCACACCGTGCTCTGATTCTATCTCAAATTCCGGCGGAAACTCACGATTGCACACATCCGGGATCATCTTCGGGCAGCGTGGATGGAACCGGCAGCCGGTTGGCGGGGCGATCAGGTTGGGTGGTTCACCCGGGGGCACATCCTTGAAGGTCAGGGCATTGTTGCCGTCAGGGTCTGATGTAGCCGCCAGCAGCGCATGGGTGTACGGATGACCGGCATTAAACAACAGGTCCCTCACCTTCGACTTCTCCACCACCTGCCCGGCATACATCACAAAAATGCGGCGCGAGAAATAGCGCACGGTGGAGAGGTCGTGGGTAATATAAATCACTGCCAGGTTGTGCTTTTCCTGCAGACCGCGCAACAACTTGAGGATCTCCACCCGCACCGAGGCATCCAGCATGGAGACCGGTTCGTCAGCCACAATGAATTTGGGGTCCAGAATCATGGCGCGCGCGATGACAATGCGCTGCTGCTGCCCACCGCTCAACTGGTGCGGGAACTTGGGCAGAAAATCCTCCACGGGGAAGATCTTGACCTCCTCCAGCTTCTTGATGATGCGCTCGCGGCGCTCCTTTGGATCTTTAACGCCGTTGATGATCAGCGGTTCCTCCAGAATACGCTCGACGCTCATAAAGGGCGCCATGGCGCCGTAAGGGTCCTGCTGAATATAGCCCACCCGTGAGCGGTATTTCTTCAAATCGGCTGGCTTCATCTCGCCCACATTCTGGCCCTCAAACAAAACCCGTCCCTTGGTGGGGCGATACAGCCCCAGGATGGTTTTCATCAGTGAGGATTTCCCGCATCCGCTCTCACCCACCACGGCAATGGCTTCACCCTCATGCAAATTAAATGAAACACCATCAACTGCATGAACATCACCCACGTGGCCAAAACCCATGCGGCGCAGTTCAAAATAAACACGCAGGTCCTGAACCGAGAGCAGCACATTTGGGTTGACGGATTCAGCGGCGTCAAGTTGATCGGTCATGATCATTTGTTCATCCATGTTTGTTTTCTCCATGCTACTCGTACAACCAGCATTTCACCAGCCGGCTGTCGTTCTGGAACACTGGCGGTTCCTGTTCGCACCTGGCATTGCGGGATGGACAGCGTTCCTTGAAGCGGCAACCAGTGGGCAGCGCCAGCAGTGAAGGCGGCTGACCGGTGATAAAATCGGGTTCCTGGTCGCCCCGCAGGCGGGGTACGCTGTCCATCAGTTTGCGGGAATACGGGTGCAGAGCCTGCACAAAGAAGCGACGCGCATCGCTCACTTCCACAATCTGCCCGGCATACATCACCGCCACCTTGTCAGCCAGCTCGCTGGAAGTGGCAATGTCATGCGTGATCAGGATGTAACTCATTTCCAGGTTTTTCTTCAATGACTTTAGCACGTTGAAAATATTGGCCTGGGTGAGCACATCCAGCGCCGAGGTGGGCTCATCGAGGATGATCAGATCGGGTGAGGTCACCAGCGCCATTGCCATGGCTGCCCGTTGGCGCATACCGCCGCTCAATTCAAACGCATAACGCTGCAGAAACTCCTCGGGTACACCAACATGCTGGAACATGCGCCTGGCTTTTGCCAGTGCTTCTTCTCGCGACACATTGGAATGGAACAGCAGTGGTTCAGACACCTGCTCACCGATTTTTAACACCGGGTTCAACGAGTTCATGGCTGCCTGCGGAACCATGGACATCATGTTCCAGCGCACATTCTTGCGATATTCCTCATCGTTGAACTTCATCGTGTCAATGCCGTTCAGCGAAACCGAACCGGAATATCGGTCAACATTTTTGGGAAGCAGGCGCAGGATGGCTTTGGCGAGAGAACTTTTCCCACAGCCCGACTCCCCCAGGATCACGACCGCTTCGTTGTAACCCAGCGAAAAGTTGACATGGTCCACCGCGCGCACCACGCCCTTGGTGGTGCGAAAGTACAGGACCAGATCCTCAATGGACAACAAGTTTCTTTGATCAGTGGTGGTTTGAACAGTCATGGCTACTGCTCTCTCAATCGTGGGTTGAAAATCCGGTCGGCGGCGTATCCAACTACCGAGAACGCCAGACCGGTGATCATCAACAGGAAGGACGGCTCCAGCACCCAGTAGTACCAGCCCTGGAACAGGGCATTATTGGCGCGCGAGTCATCAATCATCTTGCCCCAGGTGGGCAGCGTGGGATCACCCAGCCCCAGCACCGCCAGTGAGGCTTCCAGGAACACGTATGATGGGATTAATACGATGAACTGCGGGATCAGCATGGGGATCAGGCGCGGGATCATGTACATGAAAATGATTCGCGCGTTGCTGGCTCCGTAGGATTTGGCCGCCTCAATGTAAGGCGACTCTTTGATCTGCATGAACACCGCCCTGAAGGTCTTGATGCCCGAGCCAAACACGCTCAACAGGATGACTGCCGTGAGGATGATGAAGATGCTGCGAGAGTAGAACGTGCCGATCATCATCAGGATGGGCAGGAAGGGCAGCAGCATGTTGATCTCGGTGATGCGCTGGATCAGCGTGTCGATCCAACCGCCAAACCAGGTACTCACACCGGCAATGATCAACTGGGACAGTGAAGTGCCAACCGCCGCCAGCAAGCCAAACGCCAGCGCGATGGGCGTGCCCCATAACAGCGCAAGCATCAAATCGCGGCGTAGATGGTCGGTTCCAGCCAGGCCAGCCAGCTTGCCGTACAGGATCAATTCGCTGTCAACAGTGGTGTTCTTGTCAAAAGTCACCACTTCCATCTTCAACTGATAGGAACCCTTCACCGGTTTGGGCTGCGCGCCTTCAACAGCCGGGTCGGTAAACAGGCCGATCTCAGGGTCCAGCCCGCCCAGCTTGCGGATCAATTTTTGGTCCTGCCCGAAGCGGTACGTGAACTTCTCACCGGTTGAAAAGTTGCCCAAACGCAGTTCACTACCATCCGGCCTGATCCAGGTCAGGCCGATGAACGGCGCCTTCTCTTCAAAGGTGGCTTTCATGAACAGATAGATGTCATCCGGGTAGCCATCAGCCTGCCATTCAATGGGGAAGGTATAGGTGTAGGTATTGGAGGTTCCCGTTTCCTCCACACTGACGGTCACCGGCGTGTGTTCGGCAGCCGAATCCAACACAATCGTTTCGGGCAGCTTCTCTTTTCTGAAGAAGTTCAACCAAACCGGTGCAGCATTCTTGGGGTTCTGATACCAGTCCGCTTCGCTTGCGCGCCACAGGCGGATGGTCTCCCCGTAAGGCAGGGCAATCACGGTGTAGATGGAGATGCCCACCAAAATCAGGATGATGATGACCCCCACCAGCGCGGTTGGATAGCGGAGGATTTCCTTCAACGACTTCATCATGCGCGGCCTCCTTCTTCGCCAACTTTAACCCGCGGGTCCACCAGGGCATACACAACGTCCAGCAACAGGACCGTAATGGCCAACAAATAAGCATAGATGATGGTCTCACCGATAATCACCGGTGTATCGTACAAACCGACCGCCTGAAACAGCGTGCGGCCCAGGCCGGGCCATTCAAAAATGGCTTCCAGAATGGGACCGCCCGTCCACAACCCGATCACCAGCAAGGCAAAGCTGGTGATGATGGTGGGCAGGGTGGGGCGCAGGATGTATTTATTGTTGATATCGCGGGCAGGCAGGCCTTTCGCCTTGGCCATCTCCACGTAATCTTCACTCGAATAGATCAGGAAGAAGGTGCGCCACGAGAAAATGCTGAGGAAAATCTGGCTCAGCGTGATCGCCGATACCGGCAGGATCATGTGTTTGAGCAGGCTGAGGAAATACAGCCAGCCGTTGGCCGGTGGGGGTGAATCCACCATGCCGCCGAAGGGCAACATCTTCAAAACCGATGAGAAGATCAGGATCAGGAAGATGCCGAAAAACCAGCCGGGCGCTGACGAAAGCGGCGTCAACCCCACCAGCAGCTTGTCCAGAAAACTGCCGTACTGTCTGGACAGGATCAATGCCACCACCAGCGAGATAAAAAACAGGATGATATCGGCGGTGGCGAACAGGATCAGCGTTGGCGGCAGGCGTTCCAGCATAATCAGCCGCACCGAGTTGGAACCGCTGTTGCTGGTCATGTTCAAAGCGCGGCCCAGGTTCAGACGCACGGCATCAAACAGGAAGCTAAAACTGCGCACCACAAATGGCTTGTCCAGCCCGTAGCGCTTGATCTGCACCTGAATGGTCTCATCAATTTTCTTCTGACGAACTTCCGGATCCAATTTGCGAAACTCGGGGTTGCTGGCCACACTCATGTTCACGTCTTCATGAATCTGACTCAACCGGATCTTGTCCACATAGCCACCCATATTGGCGATCAGGATCGTCAAATATAAACCGATGATGACCGTGATGGTCAATGTCAAAATGCGCACGCCGGTATACTTGAGCACCCGCAACCAGGTGGGCGTGTTGTTTTTTGCTTTTTCTTTTACCGGGCTCAGCTCGGAAGTTAATGGGGGGCTACTCTCTGCCATGCAGCACTCTCACTTTTTGAATATCAGATAGGGGCGGGTCATTCCCGCCCCTATCCGGTTATGCCTGGTAAAAACGGTTACTCAGCAACCACAAACTCGTACGAGGTAAAGGACGGGATGCTGACGATCTTGGAGGACACGGCAATCGCCAGTTTGGCAGCACCGGCTTCCATCTGTGACGTCACATCGGCAGGAATGATCACATGGTACAGGCCGTCAGATACTGCCTCTGCCACACCGGTGGACACCGTTTCGCCATTGGCGCCGTACAGCGTATAAGAAACGCTGGCGATGTCGTCGTTGGCATACGGTTCATCCTTGAAGTTGATGTATACGTCAAAGGCAGCTTCTTCACCCTTCACAACCTGCAGGGCGCCTTCAACCTCGGTGGTGGCCAGGTGCGGCTCATCGTACACAGCCCACTGATCCAGCGAGAAGGGATAGGTCTCATTGCGAACCAGGGTGACGGTTCCTTCCACCGGGAAGACCTGATCCACCACGTACGGACCAGTTCCAACCATCATGTGACCCTTCTCGGTGTAGAAAGCCTTCAGGTTCTCGTAGCGGGCCACAGCTTCTTCAGCAGTGATGTACTGGCTGAGGGTGGGAGCATACGGAATGTAGGCGTCGGCAATGGCCTGATCCAGGTAGCGGGCTTCAATTTCCAGTGCAGGCCCGGCGATAAAGCTGGTCCATTCCACTTCATTGGTGCCCGATTTTTCAATTGAGATGGCCAGTTCACCGGCTTCCTCAGCCATCAGGGCCGGGGCCATGTTCTGCCACGCGATCATGCCGTTGGTGCTGTTGGCAGGATAATACGTGGAGGGGAACCAGGTGGCAATGTTGTTCTCGGCGTCCAGAGCGTATGAGTCATCGTAGGTCTCGATCACCAGCGGATCGGTGGAGACGATGCGCACACCGCGGAAGTGGCTCAGATAGGTTTCCACACCGTTGACCAGGGTCTCATCATAGACTTTTGATTCCGGCTTGCCGTGATCAAATGCCATGATCATGGTCATCACGAAGTCAGAGACTGCCAGCTTGCTGCCGTCATGCCATGTCGAGTCAAAGACCTCGGGCAGGTAGTAGACGGTGGCTTTGGTGTTGGTGGTCAGGCCTTCGGGATATTTCTCGGCGGCAGTGATGAAGCGCTGCTCAGCAGCATCCCAGTCCACCCAGGCGTCTTCGGGAACTTGAATATCGCTCTCGAAGGACAGGTCAACCCAATCCAGCGTACTGGCGATGGGCAGGCCTTCCTTGGCAACCAGTTCAGCCCGTTCGACCAGTTTGGGCAGGTACAGGCCGGTGTAGGGGTCGTAAACGGTACCCCAGTCCATGGTGGCGCGCTGGATCATGGCATCATCGGTCCAGTTGGAGCCGGCAATGGGGTTCCAGGGCTGCACCAGGATACCAGACTGGGCAATGCGAACTTCTCCGCCTTCCTTGTCAGCCCAGCGAATGGTATAGGGCCACAATTGGGCGCTGGCAAAACCACTGGCCAGGTCGTATGCCGAGACCAGGTTCTGGTTGTACGGCGAGTATGAAATGTTATCGGTGACGAAGACACCCCACCATGACTCTTCCATCGACTTGAAGGCGGCGGTGCGGAACAGCTCAGCGCGTTCTTCCATCGTGGTGAAGTCGTTGACGAACAGTTTGTCTTCAGCAGCGGCCAGTTCAGGACCGGGGTTGTATTCGCCAAACACGGGCAGGTTCTGCATGCGGTTGGTGTTGTACTGTGCAAACTGATACCCATCATCGCGGCTGATGCTGGGGCTGATCCAGCCAGCGGTGTAGTAGGTCCACTCGCAGGCCTTGGGGTCGCCTTCCTGCCAGATGGGGCCAGCGTCGGAGCGGTTCTTTTCCTGGCGCTCAACGGTGAAGCCCAACTCTTCGAGCTGATTGGCGAAGTAGTTGCCAATTTCGCGGCGGGCGTCTTCCGTGCGGATCAGGCCAACAATGACCACCGGGTTGCCCTGGTAGGTCCATTTGCCATCAGCGCCCTTCTCAGCGCCCAGAGCCACCATTTCCTCGTCCACCACGGCACGGGCTTTTTCGAGATCATAAGCGTACTTGGTCTCGATTTCGCTGAACAGACCGGCGTAGCGGGCATAATCGGGGAAAGCAGTCGTTGCTGAGGTGAACTTGGGAACCGCCAGACCCTGCATCAGTTCCTCGGCGATGTAATTGCGGTCAGTGGCCCAGTTCATCGCTTCGCGGATCTTTGCAGAGGTAAACGGGTTGAGCTTGGCGGTGTCTGTGCAGGCAGCCGGGTTAAACAGCAACTGGTTGGAGCTGCCGTAGGTCATGGCATACTTCATGTTGGAGTCTGCCTTGACGGTATCAAAGACGATGGCATCATCGGCAGCCACAGCGTACATGTCAATGGCGTCAGCCTGCAGTTGTTCCACTGCGGGGCCCACTTCTTCAATACGGGTGAAGATGATGCGGTCCAGATAGCCACCGCCCATTGAGTCTTCAACAGCAGGCTCAGGGGTCGGCTCTTCAACCGGTGCTTCCGCTTCAACTTCCGGAGCCACGGTGGCTTCCTGCTGCGCGGGTGCTTCTTCCTCGGCGGGAACAGTCGGTGTGGTCACCGGCTGGCACGCACTAAGCAGCATGCTGGCAAGCACGAGCAAGCCAAGCAGTGTGGTCAGCTTTTTACTCATATTTCTCCTCCAAACTTCAGGGTCGGATGAATGTAGCACGAACTAACCGGGGGAGTCGTCGCAAGCGGACAGACCCTCGTCGGTATAAAACTGCGAATTGCCTTGTGAGAACCTTTGGGCAATTCCCCTCGGCGCCGTGGGTGGGGAACAATCGCAGTTTAGCACGCAGCGAGATTACAAGTCAATAACCCTGGGATAAGACTTTTCTAATTCAATTAACATTGAATTAAAGAGAAATGGTTAAATAAAACTAACATTGCGCTTAACTTTATGAGGTTCGCTTAACTTTTCTTGTCAAAATAAAAAAAGCGCCAGGTGATAATCACCTGACGCCTCCAAAATCCGCAAAAAATGGGCTTATTCTGCCCCGCAGCCCTCGCCATAATTAAAATATTCCAAGTTCCACATGGCTGAACGTGCGGTCGGGTCCACTTCCAGCCCGCAAAAATCGGGGCGGGAAATTGCCATCTTGATTCTGAAGTACAACGGCAAGGACGGCAAATCGTCAGCGAACAATTGTTGCACACTGGCGCTGGCATCCGCCAGACCCTGGGCATCACCCGGACGCAGGTTACGCACCGCCTGACAGGCTGCATCGAACTGCGGGTTGTTATAACCCACCACATTCACCGTCAACCAGTTGTTGGCCGCACTGGGAATCTGGCTGCTTTCGTACAGTTTGCAGGGCGGGTTCAACCCGGCTTCCCATGCAAACTGCGCCAGGTCAAACTTGCGCCCAAACAGGGGGCCGTCCGGACCGGCAGCATACAGCTCACCCGGTTGAACCGTCTGCACATTTAGCTGAATACCACATGCCTGCATGGATGCCTTGAAGATTTCTGCCATCTTCACCCGCATGGGCGCCTGTGTGGTGAGGTAATTTATCACCAGCGGCGTCCCCTGGGCTACGGTGGTCATGCCCTCGGCGGTGCGCGGGGTGGCAGTGTCGCCGTCCAGCTCCTTCCATCCCACTTCTTCCAGCAGGGCAATACCCTGCGCAGGGTCATACGGCAGCGCAGTCAGGTCTGCCTGATACAGCGGATGCCCCTGAGGGTAAAACCCACCGGGCACACTGCTCTGCCCAAGCAGCAACTCATCCACCACCTTCTGACGGTCGGTGCAATAGGCGAACGCACGGCGCACACGCACATCCGAGAAGATATCCTGCCGGGTGTCGGTGTACCAGATGTAACCATCGTCATAGCTGGAATGAAGAATGCCAAAATCAAGATGCTCCCATTCAGCACCCTCGACGATCACCGCCTTTAATTTGCCGTCATTCTGCAGATCGAGAATCTCTTCAAGCTGTTCATCCA
>DAOUGC010000141.1:0-22436 GCA_034429695.1 Levilinea sp. | reverse complement strand
TCGGGCTATTGTTTGAAAGACATGGCGACCCTTGCTACGAAACGGCTTTCTTTAACCTTAGGGTGGACGGTCTGCCATGCCCTGTTCCAATACCTACATCTTACAACTATTGTTAATATACAAGGGTGGGTTCGCTTTTGAACCCACCGTTTGGGTGCAATAATCGCAATAATTGGTGGGTCGGAAAAGCACCGACCCACCCTACGTCTGTTTTTTTTTGCGATATTTACATAATCCGCCAGCCGTGGGGTGGGTTCGCTTTTGAACCCACCGTCTTTTTCGGAAAATATATCTACCGATAGGTCGGGACTGTCACTTTCGGACGGACCCGGTCCGCCCGTACTTCCATCCATTGTCGGGGCGCACGCGGTGCGCCCAATCCCACGGCTTTTCTGTCAGGAACCCTACTTCACGGTGGCTATTTGCCATTCGTTTATTCGTGTCCCATTCGTTGACGGTGTTCACAATCTCAAAATACGGTGGGTCGGAAAAGCACCGACCCACCCTACGCCTGACTTTGTCGGGGCGCACCGCGTGCGCCCAAATCCGTTGTCAGCCGTGCGGTGGGTTCGCTTTTGAACCCACCGTTTTAGCGATCATGATCCATTCGCCATCCCACCCCCAAGGGTGGCGTAAAAGAGAAATCGGGTATACACTGACAATGTGCAACCGGAAAACCGATTTTCGTCACCTGTTCAACCGGCTTGTATTTTGTTATTGTTAGTACTGGAGATTGCGGCGGAGGACTATTTGAGCAGCCTGTCTCACATATCCGAGAAAAAAGCGGGCACCGATCCGGGTGCCCGCGTATATTTTAAACCGGCGCAGTTCCTGCTTCACCCAACTCAAATCGATTCCGTTCAGGCATAGGAGAATCACTTGATGGCAGCTACAACCAATGCGTTTGAAATGGCACAGCGCCAGTTCGATCACGTGGCGGATCTTCTGCAACTGGATCCGCAGGTGCGCGAGATTTTGCGCTGGCCCCTGCGCGAGTATCACTTCCGCATTCCCGTACGCATGGATGACGGCACGATCCGCGTCTTCCAGGGTTTCCGTGTGCAGCATAACGATGCCCGCGGGCCCAACAAGGGCGGCATCCGCTTCCACCCCTCCGAGACCGTGGATACCGTGCGGGCGCTTGCCACATGGATGACCTGGAAATGCGCAGTCGCAGACATCCCCCTGGGTGGTGGCAAGGGTGGCGTGATTGTAGACCCTGCCACTCTGTCCACCGGCGAGAAGGAACGGCTGGTGCGCGGTTTCATCCAGCAGATCTGGAAGGTGATTGGCCCGCGCAATGACGTGCCCGCCCCCGATGTAGGCACCACCCCGCAGATGATGGGCTGGATGATGGACGAGTTCTCCCGCCTGTCTGGCGAATACACCCCCGGCGTGATCACCGGCAAGCCCCTGGGCGGCGGTGGTTCGCTTGGCCGCACCGAAGCCACCGGTTTCGGCGTGATCTACACCGTGCGCGAAGCCATGAAACATCTGGACATGGACCCCACCAAGTGTGTGGCTGCCCTGCAGGGTTTCGGCAATGTTTCGCAGTATGCTGCCATCGGCTTTGTTGAAATGCTGGGCGGCAAAGTGGCTTGCGTTTCCTGCTGGGACCGCGATGACCGCTGCTCTTACACCTTCTCACATGCCAACGGCGTTGACCCGCGCTTCCTGATCTCGATCACCGATCAGTACGGCACGATTGACAAAGCCAAAGCCAAGGCTGCCGGTTACGTGATCGAAGATGGTGACGCGTGGATCAGCAAGGAAGCCGATGTGCTCATCCCGGCAGCACTTGAGGGTCAGGTGAACGCTGACACCGTGAAGAACATCCACCCGCGCGTGCGCATCATCGCTGAAGGCGCCAACGGCCCCACCACCCCCGAGGCCGATGAGGTCATCAAGCAGCGCGGCATCTTCATGATCCCCGACTTCCTGTGCAACGCTGGCGGTGTGACCGTGTCTTACTTCGAAGGCGTGCAGAACGACATGAACTTCTACTGGAGCAAGGAAGAAGTTCTCTCGAAGCTGGACAACAAAATGACGGTTGCCTTCCACGGCGTGCTGGACATGGCGCAGTCTCACAATGCTTACATGCGCGATGCCGCTTACATGGTTGCCATTGACCGCGTGGTCAAAGCCATGGTACTGCGCGGCTGGGTATAACCCGCGTATTTTTGTCTCCTTCTTCTCTCTCAGAAAAGACCATCCCTGCGGATGGTCTTTTCAATTTGCCCTGCTTACAATCTTAACAACCGCGCAATGCGGCATCTGACCTTGAAATTTTGTTCGATATTCCTTACAATGGTAACATCTGTGCGCAGGAGGCGCTGGTGACGGCTGACACTGTGATTAAAATTTTGCTGATCGGGGTGGGGATCGTGATGGCGCTGCTGGCGTTCGCCTACCTGAGCCGCCGGCAAATGCCCTGGAATGAATACCTGGCGTTTGGCCTGCTGGCGATCGTCGTTCCCATGCTGGGACCCTTCCTCGTGATCGCCCTGCGCCCGGGTGAACCGCGGCGCACACCACAAAACCCCCATCTCAAACGTTCTGATCTGGTGCGCGCACGCCGGGTCGAAGGTCCAACCGAAAACTGAGCCTGCGTTGGGTTTAAATATTCATGCCGCTGTCGCTGGCCGCAGCGGTATTTTCATTTACCCCGTTACCGGCAAAAACACACACGCGGTTTCTGCCAGTGTCCTTTGCCATGTAAAGCGCCTGATCTGCGGCGCTCACCAGAGCGCTCAAACTGGAACCATGCTGTGGATAGCAGGCCACCCCGAGCGAGAGCGTGGCGTTCAACATCAGGCCATCATACGGAATTTCCAATCCTTCAAACACCGCCCTGATCTGCTCGGCGCGTTGCAAGGCGGTTTGCAGGCTGGCATTGGTCAACACCACCAAAAATTCCTCGCCGCCGTAGCGGGCCACAATGTCGCTTTTTCTCGTCATTTGCAACAAGCGTTGCGCCAGCACCTGCAATACCGTATCACCGGCAGCGTGCCCGTGGGTATCATTAAACCGCTTAAAGTGGTCAATATCGATGAACACCAGGCTGATCGGATAACCCTCACGCGCCGCCCGTGCCAGTTCGCGTGGCAGGGTTTCCTCCAGATAGCGTCGATTGTATAGATCGGTCAATGGATCGCGAATGGCCATGTCCATCAAAACCGACTGCAAACGTTCAATCTCCTCAATTTGTTCCCGCAATTGCATGTTTACGCGCTGCAGCTCAGTCTCGGCTTCCACCCGTGCGGTCACATCGTCTTTAATGGCGACGAAATTAATGATCTCGCCTTGATTGTTGCGCACAGGTGAAATGGTGGCGCTTTCCCAGTACAACGAACCGTCCTTGCGCCGGTTGTGGAACATGCCATGCCAGGTCTGACCCGAAAGGATGGTACTCCATAATTCCTGATAGACCTCAACGGATAGTTCGCCTGACTTTAAAATGCGCGGGTTGTTCCCCAACGCCTCTTCAATGGTGTACCCACTGGCAAGTGTAAAAGCCGGGTTGGCGTACGTGATCTGGCCCTTGAGGTCGGTAATCACAATGGTGGCGGCGCTCTGTTCCACTGCCGTGGTCAGTTTTCGCAAATCATCCTCAGCCTGCTTGCGTGCTGTAATGTCTGCCAGTGAAACCACCAACGCCGGCTGCCCGTCAAACTCGGTGGCGTTGGCGGTCATCAAAGCCCAGAAGGGACGGTGGTTGCTGGTCTGCAGGCGAACCTCATAATCCATCACCTGCCCGCCATTTACCTGAATGGTTGCAATTAATTGCTCGCGGTCCTGGGGATCCACATAGAATTTTCTCGGGTCCTGGTTAACCGCCGGAAGTTCCATCTCAAACAACCAGGCTGCCCTGGCATTGACGTACAACGTGACTGGCTTCAACAATGAGGTAACCAACACCGGGAAGGGGGCGTTTTCCATGAGCATGCGGTAATTTTGCTCGCTCTGGCGCAGCATGGCCTCCACCCGCTTACGGTCGGTGATGTCGTGCCACAGTAACAGCGTGCCTGCGCGGCGGCCCTTTTTATCATCCAGCGGGGTAATGCGTAGATCAAAATAACGCAACCGCCCATTTCCAAAGGTCACCTCGGTTTGCGAGGCGCTCTCCGATTCCAGCAATGGTAACAGGGTTTTCCAATGCGAAAACAAGTCTTTCGAATGCGCCCCCAGGGCTTCATCCCGCCCGACACCCACCAGGCTGAGCGCGGTTGGATTGGCTTCCACAACGCGCCCATTGCGGTCCAGCACCATCACGCCATCGGAGAGGTTATTCAGGATCAAGTGACTCGCCAGTGGAACAATGTCCAGCAGGTGATGACGCTGAACAATGATGGTGAATAACAATCCGGTCAGCGTGAAAGCGAACGGGGTCAGGTCCAGGTCGGGCAAAGGGTTGTACCCAAGAAACGAGATCAGGTTGCTGGCAAATGGCAGCAACATGGCATTGATCAACAATCCAAACTGGCGGCGGTAAAAACGGGGCGAGCGAAAATAGCAATGGAAAAGCAGGAATATCGAGACAATGATCAGCAGGTAAGAATAGACCGTGTTCAGCCAGAAAAAAGGACCCCCGGTGAAAATGGAATGTTGCGGCAGGCCAGCTTCTCCAAAAAACAGGCCGTGCCACGGGTCGGTCCACATCAGCACCAGGGTGAGCAGCGGTTCAATGGAGATCAAAAGCAGATATTGCAGCGGGGTTTCCCCTTCACGCAGCGTGATCTGAATGGCAAACAGCAGCAGTGAACTGGGCACCAAAACCACGCCAACATAACTGAACTGCAGCCAGAACGCTTGCGCCTGCTGGGTGACCGAAAACCAATGGGCCGCATACGATAAACACCATATCGCCAGCCCGCTCATCAGCGCAATGATCGAACGGCTGCCCGCCACACGGTTTTTACCGGCCAGTAGTCCGATCACCCATAGGGCGACAACGCCGGAAATGATCAGAAAATATCCGTAAAGATGGTTATATGCATCCATGTTTGCCATTTCTATTATAGCGTTTGATCGGCGCGTGTCCATGAGTGTATCAGGTTGTCTGCTGCTCTGGTATTCACTCCTCACCGGAAGGTATAATGGAGGCCAATGGAATTTAACCGAGTAATGGAGAACTGAAACAATGACATCTGCCGTATATGCCCAAACCCAATGGGAATTGAAGGACCTTTTCCCGGCCGTTGACAGCCCGCAGCTTGAGCAGGCGTTTCAAAACATGGAGCAACTGACCGCCGCTTTTGAACAGTCGCGCTCCAGCTTGCGCTCTGGAATGCCCGCGGACGAGTTCTTCAAGCTGGTGAGCCAGCTCGAAAAGATCAACTACGAAGCCCACCGCCTGAACGGTTTTGCCTATTTGGTATTTTCCAGCGACACCCAGAACCAGACCGCCCTGACCCTCATGGCGCGCGTTGATCAGTTCCTGGCTGAGATCATGAACCGCGTGCTGTTTTTCAGCCTGTGGTGGAAGGATCTGGATGAAGCCGAAGCGCAACGCCTGATGCAATCCGCGGGCGACCTGCGCTACTGGCTGGAGGAAATGCGCCACTTTAAGCCGCACACCCTCAGCGAAGCCGAAGAGCAGATCGTCAATATCAAGAATGTCACCGGCAGCAACGCGCTCAATACCCTGTACGATTCACTCACCAACCGTTACGTGTTCAAGCTGGAAGTGGATGGAGAGCAAAAGGAGCTGACCCGCGGGCAATTGATGATCTACGCGCGTTCCGCCGACCCCGACCTGCGCGCCCGCGCCTATCAGGAGCTGTACAGCGTGTACGGGAATGATGGTCCCATCCTGGGGCAGATCTACCAGACGCTGGTGCGTGACTGGCGCAATGAGCAGATTTCACTGCGCAAGTATGCCAGCCCCATCAGCGCACGCAACCTGGTCAACGATATTCCCGATGCGGTGGTGGATACCCTGCTTGAGGTGGCGCGCAAGAATGTCAACATCTTCCAGCGCTTCTTCCAGCTCAAGGCAAAGCTGCTGGGCATGCCCCGCCTGCGCCGGTATGACATTTACGCCCCCGTGGCTGAAGCCAGCAAGAACTACTCGTTTGAAGACGCCTGCCAGATGGTGTTCTCATCCTTCAATGAGTTTGACCCGCGCATCGCCGAAATGGCTGAACGTGTTTTTGCCCAGGGTCATCTGGATTCTGAAGTCCGCAAAGGCAAGATGAGCGGCGCCTTCTGCCTGACCGCCGTGCCCGATGTGACCCCCTGGGTGCTGTTGAACTACCAGGGACGCTCCGACGATGTATCCACCATGGCGCACGAACTGGGCCATGCCGTGCATTCCATGCTGGCCAGTGACCATTCTGTGTTCACCTTCCATGCCGTGCTGCCCCTGGCTGAGACCGCCAGCACCTTTGGCGAGATGCTGCTGGTGGACAAGCTGTTGAAAGAGGAAAGCGACCAATCGGTGCGGCGCGATCTGCTGTTTGCACAGGTGGACGATGCCTATGCCACCATTCAGCGCCAGGCATTCTTCGCCATGTTCGAGCGCCAGGCGCACCAGATGGTGCAGGACGGCGCATCGGTGAGTGAGCTGGCAGACGCCTACCTGGAGAACCTGAAGACCCAGTTTGGCGACGCCGTGGAAGTGTCTGACGAGTTCCGCTGGGAGTGGACCTCCATTCCGCATATTTACGGTGTGCCGTTCTACGTCTATGCTTACTCCTTCGGGCAGTTGCTGGTGCTCAGCCTGTACCGCCAGTTCAAGCAGGAAGGCGAGAGTTTCAAGCCGCGCTATCTGAAGATCCTCAGCACCGGCGGTGCGGAAGCCCCGGCAAAGATCCTGGCGGACGCCGGCATTGACATCACCAGCGCCGGGTTCTGGCAGGGCGGCTTTGACGTGGTGCGCGACATGGTGGAAGAGCTGGAGCGCATGACCGCACAAGGGTAGCACCACCCGTATTTCCAGGATTATGCCCACCCCCGAACTGTTTTGTTCGGGGGTGGTTTTTATTCACACACGATGGCCTGAATACTTGTTTGTGCAAAAGAACACGGGTCTGGTTCTTATTGCACGCTAAAGAACACCTGCCCGCCAGACAACCAGTTGGCATCCCAGATGGCTGCCACAATGGTCGTATCCACTGGCACGGGGTAAGAGATCTGCCCGGTGAGCGTGCCGCCCGGCAGGATCTCGGTGGTGGAGAGCGCCGTGCCGGTGAGCACGGATGGGTCGGCGGCATAATCCCGCCCGATTGAGTCGCGCAGCCAGTACTCGTTCAAAGGATTGACCGTCACGGTCTGCCCGCTGACATTCTGGATCGACAGGGTCAGCACGGCTGCCTGCAGGCTGTCGCCGTACCAGAACTCATCCGCCTGCTGATATTCGATGCCAAGCACGGTCACCTGCAGGGGTCCCACGCGGTAAGACTGGCCGAATGGCTGCAGTTCTGGCAGGGTCTGTGGCGGAAAACCCACACCGCATTGCACAGGGCCAAGATCCACATAAAACGGCTTCGAGCCTACCGCAGGGTCCACTCCGCCGTTGGTTGGGTCGAACAGGAAATACAGGCGCGAACCCTGGTTCAAGGGTACGTTGAAGGAGCAACGCTGCAGGGTGCTGACCCCAGGGTTGACCCAGAAATTCTGACAGGTCCACGATGTGGGTGAGAATTCCACCCCGTTCTGATCCTTCAGGTGAAATGCCAGAGAGGGATCGATGTAGCGGGCAGAACCGGCGTCGGCGGTGAAAATCATGTCGGTCACCACATACTCATAGCCTGGCTCATAGGTATGCACCCAGTTCAGCAGGGTAAAGTACATGTTGCCCATTGGCACGGTCTGGCCCACCATGTATGTGTCGGCTTCTGGTTTGGCGATGGGCGTGTAATCGGGCTGCGGCAGGAAATCAAACCGATCCCACGATGCGGATGAGTCCTCAAAACGCGGATCGTAAGCCATCAGGGTGGCTTCCATGGTGTAAGCCGCGCCCACGGTGGCTTCCAGTTCAGGCTCAAGCCCCGGCGGGATGGGTCCGTCGAGGTCTTCCAGTTGCTCCGGAAGGCTCTCCGCCAATTCAGGCAGTTTTTGAGCAATGTCTGGCGCGGAAATTCCACAGGCCAGAGTGGTGAACGCAAGAATGATGAACACAGAGACAAAACGCACTTTCATGAGGGGCATCCTCCGCAAAAGGGATAACGGGTTGTGATGATTTGTTTATACAGCCGTGCAGGAGGGGTTGCATCTCCCTCTGGTATGGATTCTTGCGCCTACTTTGGTGGGTGCAAGTGAGGAATTGCTAAAAACCAATTAAGAATCTTAAAGTCAGGTCAAAAAATATTAATTACCATATTGACATTTTTAAATAAATGGCTATGATATATGCATAAACTGAAACTCGATATTGACAAATCCCGCCTGAGCGCCTCCAGCGACGCTTTGCGCGGGATGTTGTTTGGGAGTGATAAAGTTTCGCACAACTGACAGGAGAGATTGACATGAATGAATGGGCCATCATCACCGAGAAATTGACCAAGAAATTCCCCCGCAAAAATGGCGGGGGCGAAAATGGAGAAAAGGCGCCAAAACGGAAGCTGTTCCAGAAACGGCCCCCCACGGCGTTTTTCACCGCGGTTAATGGGGTGGATTTGCAGATTGCGACCGGCGAGATTTTTGGCTTGCTGGGTCCCAACGGTGCCGGCAAATCCACCACCATCCGCATGTTGTGCACGCTGCTGGAACCCACCAGCGGCAGGGGCAGCGTCAACGGCTTTGACATCGTACGCCAGCCCGAGCTGGTTCGCCAGAGCCTGGGCACCGTACTGGCCGGCGAACGCAGCATCTACTGGAAGCTGACCGGACGGGAAAATTTGGAATATTTTGCCGCACTGTATCACATCCCACCGGCGGTGGCGCGCAAGCGCATTGATGACCTGCTGGCGCGCATGGAACTGACCGCACGCGCCAACGAACTGGTGGAAAAATATTCCACCGGCATGAAGCAGCGCATCGTGCTCAGCCGCGCATTGCTCATGCGCCCACCGGTGATCCTGCTGGATGAACCCACCCTGGGACTGGACCCCCAGGCGGCGCGCATGGTGCGTGAGATGGTGGCGGAACTCAAAGCCGAAGGGCATACCATCCTGCTCACCACGCACTACATGGAAGAAGCCGACCAGTTATCCGACCGCATCGCCATCATCGATCAGGGCGGCATCATCGCGCTGGATACCCCGGCCGGGCTTAAGAGCCGCATCGGACAGAAGGATGTCATCCGCCTGGAAGTCACCGGCTGGCACACCGAAATGGCAGACGCGCTGCGCAACCTGCCCGAAGTGGAAAGCCTGACGGAACAGCCCATGGAAAGCGAAGGCATGATGGAAATCAGCCTGCAGGCCGCCAACAGCCGCGCTGTGCTGCCCGGCATCATTCACAACATCAGCCAGAACGGCACACGCCTGGTCAACATGAACGTGGTCAAACCCAGCCTGGAAGATGTCTTCATCCACCTGACCGGCAAGAAGCTGCGCGACTGACAGGAGGAAGCCATGAGTGTACACAGCATGACCCCTGGACCGGTTCCGGTCATACAAAACGATTTATGGAAAAAGCTGTACGCCACCTGGGCTGTGGCGGTGAAGGAATGGAAGATCACCTGGCGTTACCCCAGCCAGTTCATTGCCTTTGTCATGTGGCCGATCATCTTCCCGCTGGCTTACCTGCTGAGCGCCCGTGCGCTCTCAGGACCTGACGGTTCCGGCCTGGCGGTGTTTCAGAGCACCACCGGCGTGCAGGACTACATCGGTTACATTGGCGTTGGCACGGCCATCTGGATGTGGCAGAACATGGTGTTGTGGAATGTGGGCTTCACCATCCGCCAGGAACAGTGGCGCGGCACAATGGAATCCAACTGGATCACCCCTGTGTGGCGCTACGCCTTCCTGATCGGCAACAGCATGGTCAGCGCGGTGACGATGATGATGTTCCTGTTGATCAGCTATCTGGAGTTCACCCTGCTGCTGGGTATGCAGTTCCAGGGCAACCTGCTCACCGTGCTGGTGATGATCGCCGTGGCAATGCTGCCCATCTACGGCCTGGGTATGGCATTCGCCAGCCTGGTGCTGTACGCCAAGGAAGCCAACACGTTTGTGTTCATCGTGCGCGGGCTGGTGATGATCTTCTCCGGCATCACCTACCCGATCAGCGTACTGCCGGTGTGGATGCAGGGTGTGGCTGGCTGGCTGCCGCCCACTTACGTCATCCGCGGTTTGCGCGCTGCGCTGCTGCAAAACGCCACCGTCGCCGATGTATGGCGCAGCGACATCCTGCCGCTGCTATTGTTCGGCGTGTTCTGGATGGTGGTTGGTTACCTGAGTTTCCTGTGGATGGACGCCCGCGCCCGCCGCAAGGGCACGCTCGGCATTTATTAATTGGGAGAATAAGATGAACCCAAACTTCACCCTCAATACACCCACCCTGGCTTCGCAGGTCAACATGGTGCTGGCTGTGGCGCGCAAAGACTGGAAACATTACTGGCGTTACCCTTCCAATGCGTTCCTTACCATCCTGCACCCGTTGATCTGGTTGACGCCGATCTACTTCCTGGGCAAAGCCTTTTCTGTGGACGGCGAGGCGGTTGGTTTTGCCGGTTATGCCGGAACCAGCGACTACATGTCCTTCATCCTGCTGGGTACGGTGCTGACCAACTTCATTAACGCTGTTTTCTGGAGCATGGGTTATGCACTCAAACAGGACATGGACGGCGGCACACTGGAAGCCAACTGGCTGGCGCCCATCTCACGCCCGCTGTTGCTGGTGGGGCATACGCTCACCAATCTGGGCATCACCCTGGTGCTGTCATTGTTCATGCTGTTATTGGCGGCGCTGTTGTTTGGCTTCTCAGCCAACGGCGATGTTTGGAATGCCCTGCTGGCGGTGCTGCCCATGTTGATCGGTCTGTACGGTTTTGGGTTTGCCTTTGCCGCGCTGGTGCTGATCATGCGTGACGCCAACACCATGGTGGACATCAGCAGCTTCCTGGTGCAGATCTTCTCTGGCGCCAACTTCCCGGTCAATTCACTGCCGCGTTTCCTGCTGCCCATCTCACTGGCGCTGCCGCTGACCTACGGCTTTGACGCGCTGCGCGGCTGGCTGCTGCGCACAAAAACCATCCTGCCGCTCCATGTCGAAATGTGGATGATGGCCGGCTTCATGGTGCTGATGATCGGGTTCGGCCTGTGGGCTTTCAAGAAACTGGAACGCCACGTGCGCCGCACCGGCAGCCTGGGGGCACATTAACCGCATTCATTGAGGCAGGGAGGGCAGGAACTTGCTGTTTCCACCCTGCCTTTATCAAAATAAATTGGACAACGCTCAGTTGTGGAGGATGAAATGCTAATCGGACTGTTGCTGTTCAAAGTGATCGTGCGCTAAAGCGGAACACCGGCGCGAAATACTGCGCCCATCGTATAAACAAATCTTCTCCTGTCGCGCCCCTGTGGATCCGCATTCCACAGGGGCGCAAGGTTTGTCGCCATTCCCCTCAACCAACCCTGCAAATTGCGGTGATTTTTAACACGAACGGCACGAATGGACGAAACCCACGAAAAAAGCACTGTGAACTAATCACACACCGGTTAATCCTGCAGATTAATGTAGGGCGGCTTGACGCTTTTTCAAGCCGCCGATTTTTATTGATATGGGCATTGCGTTGAAACATGGAAAAAAGTGTTTCGTAGGGGCGTGCGGCGCACGCCCTTTGCAGGCCGGGCCTGATGATTTGGTAAGCCTGCTCAAAGCGCCCCAAATTTTGTGGTATCATGCACATGTGGAGGCAGTATGGATAACAAGATCACCATAATCGAGGGACCCCCTCCGAATTTTGAAGAGATTGATGACGGCTGGGCGCTGGGCCTCAACGAAGGACCTTACCTGTATGACCTGGCGATCACCCGTTTGCGAACTTTTAACGGCCCCGCCCTGGTGGAACGCTGCCACCGGGCTTGGAATCGCAATGACACCATGTTCCTGCACTATCGCAATGATATGGGGCTGGAAGAAAAAGTACCCATCATGGCCGCCCGCACCCTGGACACCAACGACGGGCAGGTATTAATGCTCTGGATCCGCAAACCGCTGGAAGAATCCGAAGTCGAAATTGACTTCGATGATGACGACGATCTGGAATTTTAGCCGTCCCCACCGAACGTTAACCCTTCATCACCGATCGGGATTGAAGCCGGAAAAACCGGTCTTCAATCCCGATTTCCATACCAGGAGACCCCATGACCCTCGATTTGACCCGGATACGCGCGCAGTTTCCAGCCCTGCAGAGCGGGGTGGTGTACCTCGACAACCCAGGCGGCACACAGATCGCAGCCCGCAGCCTGGAACGCATCAACGATTACCTGATCCGTACCAATGCCAACCACGGCGGTAACTTCGAGACCAGCCGCGCCTCGGATGCACTGGTGGATGCCGCCCGCGCTGCCGGTGCAGATTTCCTCAACGCCGCCAGCCCGGATGAAATCGTGTTTGGCAACAACATGACCACCCTCACCTTCAACATCACCCGCTCACTGGCGCACCTGCTCAAACCGTCAGACACCATCGTGGTAACCCGCCTGGATCACGACGCCAACATTTCACCCTGGTTGTTGCTGGCGCAGGATACGGGCTGCCGCGTGCGCTGGGTGGATTTTCACCCCGAGGACGGCACCCTGGACATGGATGACATGGCTGCCGCCATGTCGGAAAACCCGAAGATCGTGGCGGTGGGGTACGCCTCAAATGCGCTGGGCACGATCAACCCGGTTGGGCGTGTGGTGGAAATGGCGCACGCAGCCGGTGCGCTGGTGTACATTGATGCGGTGCAATACGCGCCACACGGTCCGATTGATGTGCAGAAGCTGGGCACGGATTTCCTGGTTTGCTCCTCGTACAAGTTCTTCGGACCCCATGCCGGCATGTTGTACGGGCGGCTGGATCTGCTGGAGAGCCTGAAAGCCTACCGGGTGCGCCCTGCGCCTGCACAAGCACCGGGCAAGTTCGAGACCGGCACGGGCAATTTTGAGGGTATGGCCGGTCTGCTGGGCGCATTGGAATATCTGGAATGGCTTGGAAACACCTTTGGAAGCGAGCACGCCGAACTGTACCAGGAAGAGTACAGTGGGCGGCGGCTGGCGTTTAAACAGGCAATGGCTGCGCTGCGCAGCTACGAAATGGAAGTCAACCGCGCGCTGCTGGCACAGTTGCAGGAAACCCCCGGCGCGACCGTTTACGGCATCACCGATGAGCGCAGGCTGGACCAGCGGGTTGCCACCTTCTCATTCACGCTTTCCGGCATGACCCAGGAAGCCGCGGCGCGCGCACTGGGTGAACGCCGCATTCAGGTATGGAACGGCAATTTCTACGCCCTGGCAGTGACCGAACGGTTGGGGCTGGAAGGCAGGGGCGGTTTGATCCGGGTTGGGCCGGTGCATTACAATACAATTGACGAGGTCAATCTGTTTGGACAGGCGCTGCGCGAGATCATCTCAGCGGCTTAGTTAATCCAATACAAGTGAACTGGACAGTTTTGGTGCGGCGGGTTCAAAATCAAACCCGCCGTTTTTCATTCCAATTGATCCCGTCCTCCGCTTGCATTACAATCAATTTGTCATGATCGCCATCACCCCTTCCCTCTCGATTGACGAAAGCGAGTTCACGCTCGAATTTGTACGTTCATCCGGTCCGGGCGGGCAGAACGTCAACAAGGTCTCCAGCGCGGTGCAATTGCGCTTTGACATCGCCACGTCGCCTTCGCTCCCCCCGGAGGTCAAAGAGCGCCTGCTGCACCTGGCGCGCAACCGCATCACCGAGGAAGGCATGTTGATCATCGAGGCAAAACGCTACCGCACCCAGGAGCAGAACCGTGAGGATGCCATTAACCGCCTGATCGCGCTCATCCAGCAGGCCACAGAAAAGCCCAAAGCGCGCAAACGGACGCGGCCATCGGCGGCGTCCCAGGCGGAGCGCATTCAGGAGAAGAAACGCAGGGGGGCAATCAAACGCGAGCGTTCAACAAGCGGGCGCTGGAGCGAAGGGGAGTAGGCACGCAACAGAAAATTATGCAGCCAAAAATCAAGGGGGAAACCAACCCGCACATGCGGGGTTATACAGGGTGTCTCTGATTTGCCGGTAAACATGGGGAGGAATATGCAAATTTTAACCGACACCGGAATGGATACACATCTCAGCGCGGATGAACTGACTGACTTAAAAATCAGCACCATCCCGCAATTGATCATGTTCGAGGGTCGCAGCTACCGCAGCGGGGTGGATATGACCCAGGAAGAATTACTGGATTTGCTTACCAAACCCAACTGCTACCCCACCACGTCGCTGCCTTCGGTGGGAGATTTTGCCGAAACCTACCGCCGCATGGCAAAGGTTGACCCCGACATCCTGTCGATCCACGTCTCCGGCGTACTCAGTGGAACGTATCAGGCCGCGGTGGCAGCCGCCGACATGGTTCCCGAAGCCAACGTTACCGTGGTGGACGGACGTTCGGTTTCACTGGTGCTGGGCTGGCAGGTTGCGGCAGCCGGCTGGGCGCTGCGCATGGGATGGTCAAAACAGCGCATTGTCGATCTGATCACACGCATTGGACAGCGCAGCCGCGTCTTTTTTACCATGAAGGAACTGCGCCACCTGATCCGTGGTGGGCGCGTCAGCCACCTGCGCGGGATGCTGGCAAGCGCGCTGCAGATTAAACCGGTGCTTGGCATCGACCCGGTCAACGGCAAACTGGGGCAACTGGGGCTGGCGCGCACCTTCAAAGGCGCACTGGACTCCATGCTGGGGTATGTCAACAAGACCTTTGACGGCGGCCAGCGTTTGCTGGTACAGGCCGGACATTCCTGCAACATTGAGGGGCTAGCCATGCTGCGCGAGCGGCTGAACACCCTGGTGCAGGCGCGCAACCCTTCCCACCTGCTGCCGGATATTCGCCTCTCGGCGGTGCTGATGGTTCATGCCGGTCCCACCCTGGTGGGTATGGGGGCTGTGCCCATGTCAGTATTTGAAGATCTGCCGGTTTTTGCCTGAAGCGCATCCTGGGAAATGGAAAACCACACGGATGGGATTTCATCCGTGTGGTTTGTTTTCCACAGCTTAATCTATATTCTGCGCCGCATGAACCAGCCGGTCACCAGCAACAGCACCACCGCACCGGCCACAGCCACAATAAAACTGCCGATGTCGAAATTCATCGAGCCGTCGCCCACAATCAGGTTCATGATGAACCCGCCGATCAACGCACCCAGCACGCCCACCACAATATTAGCCAGGCAGCCCATGCGCGAGTTGCGCCCGGTAAGCAGACTGGCAACCCAGCCCGCCAGCGCCCCAAAAACGATCCAGCTTACAATGCCCATGATTCCTCCTTCTCTCACAACCTTTTCTTCATTTTAGAAGAAGCATAGCCGCCTGCAAGTGGGAGGTTCCCTATGCACTGATGGGGAGCGCGGTCAGGGCAGGTTGGCGTAGTACACGTGGTTGCCAAATGCCACAAACACGCGCAGGTCTGATGTGACCGTGAACCCGCTAAAATCGCTATCCGGCAGCGGGTAAAGCGGGTCGGTGCTGGGTTTGAGCAGCCGCTGCAGGGTTAATTGCAAGCCGAGGTGATAAATGGTGCGGTTCCCGCGGTCCAGCAGGTAAAGTGATGGTTCAAACGGCTGGGTCACGGTCATGCCGGTCAGGTTGGCTTCGGTAAAGGCTGCGGTATCGCCGCTCTTGCCCGGGCGGGGGTCGGTATAACCTGGCTCGCTGCACACCGTCTGGGTGCCTTCCACCGGCCTGAAGGTGCAACGCGTCATGGAACCGTTGGCGTGCAGCAGGAACAGGTCTTCATTATAGTAAGCCATGTCCATGATGTCATTGAGGGTCGGCACTTGATCATCAAAGAACGGGCGCGGGGCGGCTGAGTAGGTGCCGGTTTCAGGATCGCTGCCAAAGAACCACACCCGGTTATTGAGCACATCCAGCACGTACAGCCGGTTCTGAATGTAAGCCGAATGTGTAATCCTGCCCCAACCGGTATCGGGAACAGGCAACGATACCGCGCTGGGCGGTTGCCCTGGCCCGCAGAACAGCAGGTTGCCGTTTGAATCAACACCCATCATGGTGGCTTTGTACTCATTATTGGGCGGAATGGTGTAAATGTTGAGCAGCTCACCCATGTTGGCAGCCGGGAATAACTGGCTGGAACACACAAAGTTGGGGTCAACCTCGTAGCCCTGACCCGCCAAGAACATGCGGTGAACCTGACCCTGGCTGGAGTCCAACAGGTAAACGTCGGTGTTGGTGGCTGCGATCCTGGTGATCTGGGTGCCGGTGACAAAGCCCTCAGGGTTTGCCGGGCGCAGATTGAAGCGCTCCACCCGGTCCATTTCGTCCAGCACGGTCTGGGCTTCCTGGCGCAGCACGCGTGAATCAGCCGACTGTCCGTACTCATCGGCTTCATCCAGCCAGTGGATCACCCGGTTCCAGCCGTCGCGCTGCAAAATGGGGTCGCCTTCCGTCCGCACCGACTGGGCCGCAGTCAGCGCCTGGTCAAGGTAGGTCTGATGCTGACGGCTGCGTCCGCCGGGAGCATAAAGGTAAATGGTGAACGCCACAGCCACCACAATAATCGGTACAGCCACGGCGATGAACAGCAAATTGGATGCATTCAAGCCCTGCACGCCGCCTTCGGGCAACAGGCGGCCGGCAAAGTCTTTGCTGCTCTGATCCAGCTTTGCGCCGGCTGCGCGGCTGCGTTTCCAAAAACGCGCCAGGCTCAGCCGCAATGGGCTGGGGCCTGTACGCTGCGGGCGGGGTGGTTTTTCAACCGGTTTTGCAGTCTGTTGCCGGGCAGGGTTGCGTCCGGCACGTTCACGGCGGGCATTCATGGCAGGCTGGGTTGCGGGAGGCAGGTTGCCTGCGGATGGAACCGATTCAGGCTCCTCCCGGTCAGGCTGTGTATCTTCAAGGGCAGGCAAGGTCCGCCGCTCTGCCGGAGGTTCTTCAAAAGTCTCCGGCAGCGCCGTTTCGGTGGCCCGCCGCACAGGCCAGTTTTCCACCTCAATCGGCGCTTCATCCTCCGCTGTTGAAAAACCAGCGGGTTGTGCCCTTGCTGGCGATTGCCCGCTCTCAAAGCTCTCCTGCACCCCTGTACTGGCAGGATCCGCCGGTGGGGTTTCCGTTGACAAAGTCACCGGGGGGGTTCTCAGCTCAGCTGGCGGGCGGCACGGCTCACTGGCAGATGGCGACCCTGCACTGCGCGGCTTGAGACGGTGAAAAGCCCCCGCCCCGGTCTGCAACTGCACAACCAGCGCCTGAAATTCCGACTGGTTGCAAGCCATCAACCGGCGGCGCAGCAACTCCAGTGACGGGCGCGCCTGACCGGTCAATCCATCATCATTCCATTCTTCCGGCAGCACCGGCAGCAGCATCAGGATGTCGCCTGAGCCCACCTGCGTCTGAAAGAAGCGCGGAGAAACCTTTGCCGCAGCCCCCAGACCACCGACATCGGCCTGTCCTTCCACCGGCGGGTCAAAGAAATGATCAACCCAGCCCGGTTTGAATACATACGTGTGCGCCTGCCCCACCTGCGCCAGAAAGAGCTGGTCTTTGCGCAGCACCGCCAGGCTGAGGCTGGCAAGCACCGGCGGCTCATTGCGTTCACGCGCACTACGCGCGGTGAAGGCGTCATTCAGGCGGTCAATGGCTGCCCGCAAACCGGCGCTCAAAGAACCGCGCGCGGTGTAATACGCCTGGGCGCTGCGATTTAACGATTCCAGTAAGTAAGCCGGGGGCAGTTCCCGCCCGTGAAACGCCAGCATCGCCACCAGCAAGTCTCCACTGCGCGAATGTTCGGCGCGGCGCGGCGGCGCGGCAGTAAACACCCCTCGTGCGGCGTTTTCCTCATTGCCGTTATCCATGCATACCGGCAGTAAATACAGATCAAATTGGTGTAAGGGTTTGTCCATGAGGCCTTTAAGGATGAAGGCTGGTGAGCTTTCTGGCTTGATTATACATCATCCATCATGAGCATTCAGATGCGTGCCCAAAGCGCTGCAAGAGGTGCGCCAACCGAACGGCATGTCACATGAGAATCGCGCTTTTCATCATTACATGATGATACAATACCGGCATGGGGAAAGGAACTGGAGATGGCTGATATACAATTGCCCTGCGCAACCTGTGGGCAACTCCTGCGTGTACCCGACGATATCGATCATTTTGCCTGTGCGCATTGCGGCTGTAATTTGGTGGTGCGCAGGACGGGTGGCATTGTCGCTTTCGTACCGGTGATCGACCGCAGCGACGTCAGACCGGAGATCAATGCGTGCCGTGAGGCTTACGGTGACGCCATGGAACAGCTTTACGTTGAAATCCGCGATGTTCGGGTGGAGTACGAAAAACTCATGCAGGAACGCCTGCTGGATGTACCTTATTACGTATTGCTTAAGTTTGAGTTCCGGCGCATCGGAAAGCTCGATGTCTTCTCGGCGGCTTTTGCCAACGAAACCTCGCTCGAGAGACTTTTCAGATCGCTGAGCCTCAACGAACTGTCAAAAATACTGGATGTTTATCGCAACAACCCCGACGGTCCCACTTACACCTGGCTGGACCAGATTTGCACGCTGCGCCAGCAACTGCAGGAACTGGAAGAGGCGCTGGCAAAAATGAAAAGGGAGACTGGCGGAAGCCCGGCTTCGGCATGAGCCGCGGCTTTTGAGTGGTGATTAACCCCTGTTTCCAACCAGCGGCGTTTCGCCATTCGCCGCACAATTGATCTTGCGTCATGCTCGCGGAGGTTCAACATGCAGCAGAAACCGTCCATGGTTGTGGATATGGTCATTGAGGCCGTGATCGGCGCGATTGCCTTCGCCGCCGTTGCGGCTTTCCGCGAAGGCTGGGAAGCCGTGCCGCAATATGCCGCCATCGGAGCCGTCGTCGGCGCTTTGATTGGCGTCGGTAAACGCTATTTTGACAACCGCGCGCAGAAGCACAAAAAGTAAGGCATGCCGTGAGCAATTCAACAGGGCATATTGTGGCTGCCACCGGCCTGTTTACCCACCCCGACGGGCGGGTGCTGATGGTGCGCACCCATATACGCGGCTGGGAGTTCCCCGGCGGGCAGGTGGAGCCTGGCGAGGCGGTACTCGACGGCCTGTTGCGCGAGGTGATCGAGGAAGCCGGCATCCGGGTTGAGGTGGACGCCCTGGCAGGGGTGTACACCAACGCGCAAAACCCACCCAAGCTGATCCTGCAGTACATCGGCAGGGCGGTCAGCTTTGAGCTTGCCACCAGCGAAGAAACCCCCGAAAGCGCCTGGGTGGAACGCGCCAGCGTGTTGGAACGCATCACCCACCCGGTGATCCGCCTGCGCGCCCAGGATGCGCTGGAGTACAACGGCGGTGTCATCCACCGCGTGTATACCAGCCCGCCTTTTCAACTGCTTCAAACCACCCACATCAACCATCATCACCAATCCTGAACGGAGGAAATCATGGCTTTCATCGAATGTACTTATTTTTCAGAAACACTGGATCTGATGACCTCGGTCAATGTGATCCTGCCGCACCTCACCCATGATCAGTTGCAGGAAAAAGGCTACGATTATCGCTACCCGGTGGTGTACCTGCTGCACGGCCTGTCAGACGATCACACCGTGTGGATGCGGCGCACCTCCATCGAGCGCCATGCCGACGAGTACGGCATTGCCGTGGTCATGCCAGCGGTCAACCGCAGCTTCTATAACGACATGGCGGTCGGAAACCGCTATTGGACCTTTGTCAGCCAGGAACTGCCGGAGCGCATGAACCACATGTTCCCGCTCTCCACGCGCCGCCAGGATACGTTTGTGGCCGGGCTTTCCATGGGCGGGTTTGGCTCCTTCAAACTGGCGCTGCACCAACCAGAGCGTTTCATCGCCGCGGCATCCTTCAGCGGCGCGGTGGACATGTTGCAACACTCCACCGAGGTGGACCCCGACTGGCGGGCTGAACTGACCAATATCTTTGGCGATCTGGATAAGTTCAAAGGCAGTGATAATGACCTGATCGCCCAGGCGGAGCGCATGGCAAAATCCGGTGGGGTAAAACCATCCCTATACCTGTGGTGCGGAACCGAGGATTTTCTGTACGAAATGAACCTGTCTTTTGAGCGCTGCGCCGTGCAAAACGGGCTGGACCTGCTGGCCGAATACGGGCCTGGGGATCACGAATGGAAATACTGGGATGTGGCCATTGAGCGCACCTTCCGGCTGTGGAAGGAACGCGGCTTTTTGAAATAAGCGAGGTATCATGGAATTTCAACGGGTCAAAATCGAGATCCTCATCCCCGCTGAGCATGTGGATGCCCTGCGCGAGGCGCTGGCCCGCGCTGGCGCAGGCGAGATCGGCGCATATGATCACTGCACCACTTACTGGAATGTGCATGGCACATGGCGTCCGCAACCCGGTGCGCAGCCGTTTCAGGGCACGGTGGGTCAGTTGGAACACGGTGATGAGGTGAAAGTGGAGGTGATTGCGCCGGTGGAGCGGGTGAAAGCCGTACTGGCGGCGATCCGGGGGGTGCATCCATATGAGGAACCGGTAATGCATGTGCTCCCGTTGATCAACGAATGGTTTGATGACCCAACCTTTGAGGGGAAAGGCTGAAGATGCCCATGCAACAGGCAGACTTTGAACGACAGGTTGAAGAAGCACTGGCGGCACACTTTTCCGGCTGGGATTTCTCATGGCTGCACGATAAATTGATCACCACGCCCCTGCAGTGGGATTACCCCCAACTGGCACAGGAAGCAAAGGATGGGGCACTGGCGCTGCTGGACATGGAAACCGGCGGCGGCGAGTTTTTGTCGAAGCTTCAGCCCCTGCCGCCCGATACCTGTGCCACCGAAAATTACCCGCCCAACGTACCCATTGCACGCAAACGCCTGGAACCCCTGGGCGTTCAGGTATTCGACGCCGACAGCGAAGCCCCATTGCCCTTTGAGGGTGCCCGCTTTGACGTGGTGCTCAACCGGCACGGCTCGTATCTGCCGGAAGAGATCTTCCGCATTCTTAAACCGGGCGGGGTTTTCATCACCCAGCAGGTGGGCGGCGACAACATGACCGGTCTCAACCAGTTGTTGCAAAAGCGTCCCCACTATATGTATGCTGATTGCCAGCTTGACCCGTTTGTGACCGCGTTGAAACAGGCCGGTATGCGCGTGGAACGGGCTGAGGAGGCGCATCCCCCGGCGCGGTTTTTGTGCATCGGCGCGCTGATTTATTATTTCAAAGCCATTCCGTGGCAGATCAAGAATTTCAGCGTAAAAACCTACCGCAAGCGGTTGATGGCGTTGCACGAACAGATCCTGCGGGACGGGTATCTTGAGGTACTTGAGCACCGCTTTCTGATCATCGCCCGCAAACCCTGAACGTCAGGGGATAAAAAAAAGGCGCACCCCTCGTTTTTGTAGGTTGGGCTGGCGTTCTTCCAACCCGACGCTTTTCGCTTCCATCCGCCAATCGCGCATGCCTGCAACAACTCACTGTTTTTTGTAGGTCGGGTTGGCGTTCTTCCAACCCGACATTTCCGCTTCCATCCGCCGATCACACATGCCTGCAACAACTCACCGTTTTTTTGTAGGTCGGGTTGGCGTCCTTCCAACCCGACATTTCCACTTCCATCCCGCCGATCCCGTACGCCTGCAACAACTCACCGTTTTTTGTAGGTGGGGTTGGCGTCCTTCCAACCCGACGCTTTTCGCTTCCATCCGCCGATCCCGTACGCCTGCAAGAATCTCTCGTTTTTTGTTATCTTCATAAGAGCCACACCAGAACCGCGAAGGACACCCCCTCCGCTCGAATGCGCGACAAAGTACAGCATCAAGCAATACTAATCGCGCGCGCATTCGAGCACCTCCCCCATTCGCAAAGTACGCGAATGGAGGAGGAGAAAGCTCTTCCAACCCGACATTTCCACTTCCATCCGCCGATCACACACGTCTGCTCCAACTCACCGTTTTTTTGTAGGTCGGGTTGGCGTTCTTCCAACCCGACATTTCCACTTCCATTACGCCGATCCCGTACGCCTGCAAGAGTCTCTCGTTTTTTGTTATCTTCATAAGATTCGCACCAAAACCGCGAAGAACACCCCCTCCGCTCGAATGCGCGACAAAGCACAGCATCAAGCAATACTAATCGCGCGCATTCGAGCACCTCCCCCATTCGTAAAGGACGCGAATGGAGGAGGAGAAAGCTCTTCCAACCCGACATTTTCGCTTCCATCCGCCAATCACACATGCCTGCAACAATGAACTGCCCCCCATAGGGTAGACAAAAAAAGAAAGCGGCCTCCGGGCTAAGTGGACAGGCACCTGACTTGAGCGGGTGTCTGTCTTGTTTTCAATTGTATCCGTTCATGGTTGAAGAAGTGGATATATT
>DAOUGC010000140.1:0-5086 GCA_034429695.1 Levilinea sp. | reverse complement strand
TGATCCACCACTCGTTAATACAAAGTAAACCCGTGCCGGTTGAATCGGGTATTCAATCAGTGATATATAATAATGAATATTGATCATTCAAAGCAGGCGAACATGACCCAATTCATTCAACGCTTTCCATTGTTCCACACCTATTCCATTATTGCCCATGACCCCGACACGGGTGAGTTTGGTGGGGCGGTGCAATCCCACTGGTTTTCGGTGGGGGCGCTGGTGGTGTGGGCCGAGCCAGGTGTTGGCGCGGTTGCCACCCAGGCCATGGCTGAAGTGAGCTATGGCCCGCTTGGGTTGGATCTGTTGCGTGCCGGGGTGAACGCAAGCCGCGCGCTGGATGCGCTGCTCTCCACTGATGACCTGGCAGAACTGCGTCAGGTGGCGATGATTGACGCCAGCGGGGGGCCAGCCGCGCATACCGGCAAACGCTGCATGGCACATGCCGGTCATGTGACCGGTAAAAATTTCAGTGCACAGGCCAACATGATGCTCAATCCTGGCGTGCCGGAAGCCATGGCAGATGGTTTCACTGCATCCACAGGCCGCCCGCTTGCCGAACGGCTGGTGGCTGCGCTGGAAGCCGCCCAGGCTGCCGGGGGTGACGTGCGCGGGCAGCAAAGCGCTGCACTGGTTGTTTCGTCTGGCAAGCCGGGAAAAGCCTGGGAAAATCACCCGGTGGACCTGCGGGTTGAGGATCACCCTGCACCGGTGGAGGAAATGAAACGCCTGCTGCGCCTGCATCGTTCTTACGAGCTGATGAACCAGGGGGATGCACATCTGGGCCGGGATGAAATTGAACAAGCACTGACGGCATACAGCGGCGCTGAGCAACTTGCCCCGGAAACGGATGAAATGCCGTTCTGGCACGCGGTTACCCTGCTGCAACTGGGGCGCATTGAAGAAGCGTTGCCGATCTTTGCGCGGGTATTCAGGATGAACCCCAACTGGCGGCTGTTGTTGCAACGTCTGCCGCCGGTGGGGATGCTGGAGTGCAAAGACGAGGATTTGCGCCGGGTGTTGGAATTGTCCGTGGAGTAAATCCACACCAGGGTGGGTTGCCGGAGGGGTAGCATGGCAGAATTTGTGGATGTGTTGCAGGTAAAACGCGAATACGAAGAAGACCTGATGGCCAAACCCAATGTAATCGGAGTGGGCACGGGTTTAAAAGTCAGTGAAGGGCGCGAGACAGGCGAGGTCTCTGTGGTCGCTCTGGTGACTCACAAACAGCCGGACAGTGAGCTTTCCAATGGCGAACGCGTGCCGCCGATGATCAACGGAGTGCCAACCGATGTGTATGAAACCGGCGAGGTGTATGCCATGCTGGATCGTTCGGCGCGCTGGCGACCCGCCGCGCCGGGGATCAGTCTGGCGCATCACCGCATCACAGCGGGCACTTTTGGCTGTGTGGTACGCGACCGCGCCCTGGGCACGCGTTTGATCCTGTCCAACAATCACGTACTTGCCAATGAAAATGCCGCAGGGGTCGGCGATCCCATTTTGCAGCCGGGAGCCGCGAGTGGGGGGGATGTGGGCGAAGATACCCTGGCGATCCTGGCCCGTTTTTGCCCGCTGCACTGGGTGGGCGATGCTCCTCCCGGAGTAAAGCAAAGCGCCTGGGTGCGTTTCCAGGTGAGCCTGGCGCGCCTGCTGCGCATAAACCGCTGGTTGGAGAAACTGGAACCGCCTCTCCCGCCACAATATAATGTAGTGGATGCAGCAGTGGCCCGCCCCTTGCAGGATGATTTCATTCTCGAGGAGATTCTTGAGGTGGGCGCACTGAACGGTGTGGCGGTGGCAGGTCTGGGCATGGAGGTGCGAAAATCAGGGCGTACCACGGGCCTCACGCTGGGGCGAATCACGGTGGTGGACCTGACCGTAGTGGTGAATTACAGCCTGGGACGCACGGCGCGGTTTGAGCATCAAATTGTCACCACACCCATGTCACAATCCGGCGATTCGGGATCGTTGCTGGTCACCGGCAACCCGGCCCGGGCGGTGGGTCTGCTGTTTGCCGGGTCTGACTCGGTAACTCTGTACAATCCCATTCAATCAGTGCTGGATTGTCTGGAGGTGAACTTATGAGCGCAAAAAAACATCATGAGGATCACGAGGATCTTGAGGCGCAGATCCAGCGCGCCATGCAGGTGAAACAGGCTTATCAGGAATATTTTCTTGCCAAGGCGCACGTGGTTGGTCTTGGGGTGGGTTTTCGCCAGCGTCAAGGGGAGTGGACCAATATTGTGGCGCTGGTGGTGATGGTGGAAGAAAAAATCGTTGAGGATGACCTTGCCCCCGAGGACCGCATTCCGCCCGAAGTGGAAGGCATACCGGTGGACGTGCAGGTGGTGGGGCAGCTTTCTATATAACGCACAAAATGGGAGCGAGCATGGCGGAGTTGGGGAATTTCATCACGAAAATTGCGGATAACATTGAAAGTGTCATTGTTGGCAAACGCGGGGCTATTGATCTGCTGATGGTGGCGCTGCTGTGTGAGGGCCACGTGCTGGTGGAGGATGTGCCGGGGGTTGGCAAGACCATGCTGGCGCGCTCGCTGGCAGCCAGCATGGGTGGAACCTTCAAACGCCTGCAATGCACCCCTGATCTGTTGCCAAATGATGTGACCGGCGTAAACGTCTTCAACCAGCAGGCCGGCAACTTTGAATTCAGGCAAGGTCCGGCGTTTGTCAATGTGCTGCTGGTGGATGAAATCAACCGCGCCACCCCGCGAACGCAATCGGCACTGCTGGAAGCCATGCAGGAGCAACAGGTCAGTGTGGACGGCGTGACCCACCCGTTGCCGCGCCCGTTCATGGTGATCGCCACCCAGAACCCGATTGAGTATGAAGGCACCTTCCCGCTGCCCGAGGCGCAATTGGACCGCTTCTTCATGCGGCTTTCGATGGGGTATCCACAACCAGTGGATGAACGCAAACTGCTGACCCACCTGAGCCGCGAACACCCTGTGTTGAACCTTCGCGCTGTGGTGGATGGGGCAGAGCTGCAACGTCACCAGCGGGAAGTCTGGGATGTGCACGTGGAGGAGAGCCTGCAGGATTACATCATCCGCCTGGTGAATGCCACGCGCTCAAACCGCGACCTGGCATTGGGAGCCAGCCCGCGCGCCAGCCTGGCGCTTTTCAAGGCGGCCCAGGCCTATGCTGCCATGCGCGGGCGCGACCATGTGCTGCCCGATGATATCCAATTATTGGCGCCCGCTGTGATCACCCACCGTTTGCTGGTATCGCCAGAGGCCGACCTGCGCGGGTACACGGCGGCTGGCATCCTGGCTGATATCCTCAGCACCACTCCGCTGGAACTGGGTTCCACCCAGGCACAGGCGTGAGCCACCCTTGACAGCCATTTTCGTGATCCTCACCCTGGCACTGTTGCTGGCTGCCGCGATCACCCGGCAGGATTTTTTGTTTAAACTGCTGTACATGCTGGGCGGGGCGTTTATTTTGGGCAGGGTGTGGAGCGCCAGAGCCATTCGCGGGGTGCGTTTCAAGCGCCACTTTCAGAGCCGGGCTTTTCCGATGGAGGAGGTGCCGGTCAGACTGGAGATTGAAAATAAAAGCTGGCTGCCGGTGGTTTGGTTGCGTGTTAACGAGCAACTGCCACTGGAAATTTCGCCAGCCCGCTCGATTGTGCAGGTGGTCAGTGTTGAGCCGCACGGACGCGCCACGGTGGAATACAAACTGGCGGCGGGCCGCAGGGGATATTACCCGGTGGGTCCGCTCAGCCTGACCAGCGGCGACCTGCTGGGGTTTGCCCGCGACCAGCGTGAGGAGGCCGGTGGGGAGCATTTTACCGTCTACCCGCGCGTCATCCCGCTGAGCGGCGTGCGCTTGCCGTCTCATTCTCCCCTGGGTGGTCTGCGCACCAACCAGCCGGTGTACGAGGACCCTGCGCGCCCGGTGGGAAAACGTGATTACCGCTCCGGCGATTCGATGCGGCGCATTGACTGGAAATCCACCGCGGCCACAGGCCGGCTGCAGGTGCGCGTATTTGAACCATCCATTGCCTTGGAAACCGCCATATTCCTCAACCTCAATGTTGAGGAATATTATTTCAAGAAGCGCATTGACGCCACGGAACTGGCGGTGGTGGCGGCTGCCTCACTGGCCAACTGGGTGATCGGTGCAAAGCAGCCCGCAGGGTTGTATGTCAACGGGCGGGACCCGCAGGGTGGGGACGGCAAACCGGCGCAGATTTCCACCCGCAAGGGCAGGGCGCAGTTGATGCGCATTCTGGAGAGCCTGGCGCGTGTGCAAATGGGTGAAGTGGAACCGTTTGCCGGTTTCCTGGCTGCCCAGCGCGGCAAGCTCAACTGGGGCAGCACGCTGGTGGCCATCACAGGCCAGGCAGATGAAGCTCTGTTTCAGGAGTTCTTTCAGGCGCAACGCGCCGGTGTGAGCGTGACGTTGATGCTGTGCGGCACAGCCAGCGGTGTGGAAGAGATCCAGCGCAGGGGCAAACGTTACGGCATCCCGGTATATGCCTTTTGGAACGAGACGGATCTGGAGCGCTGGAGGCCGTAGATGCGCAACGACCCGTTCATTTCCTTTAACCATATCCAGGAGCGCACGCTGGCTGCCAGCCGGTTGATCTTTGTGATCATGATGACCTGCGTTGGCGTGGCGCTGGCGCAGGTGGCAGGGCGGTTCATGCCGGGTTCATCTGCAGCCCTGTTGCCGGTGTGGTGCGGGTTTCTGGCGCTGGAGGGGCAGTACAGCCATCACCGCAGCCGCATGTTGAGCGGCAGGGGCAGGTGGCTCTATCACTTCTCTGAGTGGGTGTTCCTGATCGTGATCCTCAAAGCCGTGCAGTATGCCTACCAGCCGGGGCGCTTCGCGCAGGATTTTGCCGCATGGAACACGGTGCTGGAAAGCGTGTTCACCACCGGCTTTTTCCTGCTGATCATCGTCACTGCGTTGGTGTGGTATTTCAGTCTGGCATTTTCCATTGACATGCACAACCTGCACCTGGATCGGGCTGACATGGAGATTGAGAATTTCGAGTTGATCGAACGCGGGCGGCGGGCTGTGCGCGAGCAAATGCTGGAGCGCATCCTGATTGCCGGTGC
>DAOUGC010000139.1:0-2518 GCA_034429695.1 Levilinea sp. | reverse complement strand
CCCGGATATTGTAGTATCCAGTAAAAATTTTAGCGCTCCCGATCTGGACGCAGCCCTGGCATCCCAGTCAGGCTGGATAAAGATATATGAAAATGACGGTTATTGTGTGTGGGGAAAAAATGAATCCAATTAGCCGCCCAAATCGCACCCCCAATCACAGCCCCATGTCTTTCCCTATTCTGTCCATGGATCCATTACCGAGCCGACCAATGACCGCAACAACGGCTCTTTTATCACGTCAACATTGATCCTGATTGCGCCGAGGAATGTGATAAATCTCTTGAACCCTCGCGATAGTGCCAGAGCAAAAGTTTCATCCATACCCAGTACCTCATCTTCAAGCCACAGGCCCAAAAGGACAAGCGTGTTGGTTGTCCTGTCCATTTTGCTGTCAAAACGGGCGACCAATCGATCGCCCCAGAGTACTGGCAGGGTGTAGTATCCAAACCTGCGTTTATGCTCCGGTTTGTAAACCTCCCAGACATAATCAAAACCAAATAACATCTTTGCCCGCCCGCGAGCACTGACGGGGTCCAGTGGGGCAAGAAAGACAGCTTCCTCCCGGGTGGTGGTGTCCACCGGCGCCCACGTATCAGGAATACGTCCGGCGCTCAGTTCCATCAGAATGGAGTAATCACTTTGTAGAATATACTGAATGTTTTTCCACCCTTCAACCTTCACCTCAATGATCCCGCCATCAACCAGTAACTTTTCGAAGGCTCCACGGGTCTTTGGTTGTCTGCCCCCCATCTGGCTGGCAAATAGATCGTGCTTTAGATGGATCAGTCCACTGAACCCAATCTCCTTGAGAATCAGGAAACGTTCCACCTCCTCCAGATTGCTTTCATATTGATATTCCAGGGGTGCAACTCTTTCGGTCAATGCATAAACACGTTCAAAATTGGTACGGTGATGGGTCATCACCTCACCGGTGCGCCACAGATAGTAAAGCGCCAGGGATGAATCCTTGCCCCCACGGTAATTCTGCGTGCGGGTTCGCGCACCCGACTTAAATTCTCGATTGCTCACCGTTTCCCTTTCGCGCAAGATCGAGCGCATTTCCTCAATGGCATCTGCATGAGCAGCGGCTATTTGCAATACACCCGGGTGATGGTCACGTTCGGTCTGCATGACCACCCGCCAGTATGGCAGTTCGCACATGGGACGCACTGCCAGCCAACCACCCCAATCGAAGAATTTCCGTTGCTGGTAAGCCAGTGCTTCCCATCCACCGGGAGTGTAACCCGTGACGCGGCTGTACAGGGCAATGTCATGGCTGCGCGCAACCATGTTCAACGGGTCAAGCTGCAGATATTCCATCGCAGTCATGGCTTGTCCTGTGCCATCCTCTCCATGCCAGCGCCGGCCTGGCCACAAACCCTGCCTGCCCAGCACAAAACGACGGGCGGTTTCCAAATCAATCGTTAATGCGCTCATGTTTTCCAATCCGGCAATATCACCCCATTGGAGGATATCCCCCGCGAGCCTCCGAAGATTATACTGAGTCGTGATGGGAGTGATGTTACCAACAGGAGGGAACATGAATCAGGAACCATCATCAACCCTGAACGCGATCTACGAAAACTGGCGCGGTTACCAGCAAAAAATACGTGATTGCATAACCCTGCTGACCGATGAACAATTATCGCTGCGCCCCGCTGAGCACATGTGGCCGCTGGGACAGATCATCCAGCACATCATTTCGGTGAGAGCCGGCTGGTTCAGCGGGACCCTGCAGGATCCCGATGACCGAATGGAGGCTTACATGAACTGGGGTCAGTACGACTCACCCCATCGCAGCCCGCTTGAACTGGCACATGGATTGGACGAGACCTGGCAATTCATCGAATCGCGTATCACCCGCTGGTCACCACAGGACTGTGCGCAGACTTTCCCCGATGAGTGGGAAGGAAAAATCACCCATGTGTCCCGTAGCTGGGTGATCTATCACGTGCTGGAACATGACTTGCACCACGGCGGAGAAGCATCCTTGATCCTTGGCATGAACCGCTTGCAAGCACCAGATCTGTAAACCAAACCAGTGGATGAATCACGCGGGCTGGTAGCGTTGAAAAACAACCCCATTGGGCAGCGGTGAGGATTCGATTAACTTTAGATTCACCCGTTTTCCCTCGGGAAACAGACTTTTTCCCCCACCCAGCACAACAGGATAGACGTGCATGGTGTATTCATCCACCAGATCATTTTCGATCAGGGTATGAACCAGCTCGCTGCTCCCATCCAGCAGGATGTTTTTCCCTGGCTGGTTCTTCAACTTGCGCACTTCCTCAATCACGTCGCCGGTGATCAGGAACGAATTTTGCCACAAATCAACGGACTTCAAGGTGTTTGACACAACGTACTTCTTCATATTGACGAAGGGATCCCCGGCCGGGTTGGGCCCAAAAGCATTGCCGTGGATCTGCCAGGTCTTTCTGCCCAGCAGGATCGCATCGGCAGCCTGCAATGCCTGATCAAAATGCATACCGATCTCGTCGTGCCAGTAAGGCATGGTCCA
>DAOUGC010000138.1:0-8048 GCA_034429695.1 Levilinea sp. | reverse complement strand
CTCCGCTCCCGAACGCCGTTCAATATCCATCGCGGTCAATCGTCAACCCCGGCGTTCGGGACCACCTCCCCCATCGAAAAGAACGTCGATGGGGGAGTAGAAAGATCTGATAGCCTTCGTCCATTTGTTTATGGTTGCTATTAGGAAGCCCACCGAATGTGTGCGGTAAATAACCTGATCCACATTGATTGGTGAAAAGCGGTGGGCTGGAAGACGCCGCGCCAGCTTCGCAGGCGACTCACCCCACCGTTTTCAACTTGGACTCATTCGTTGGAACAAATGCCATTTACCAACGTCCTACAAAATACTGCCTCTGATCTCCATGCACTCACCATGCTCCCTATTAATAAAAAAACGCCCTCCGAAAACGGAGGGCGTTGCGTTGCTGTTTACAGGTCCTGAATGGCGACCGTTGAGAGGTCCCATTCTTCGTAAATCTTGGGCACGTCATTGATCAAGCGCTGGGTGTAGGGCTGTTTGGGGGTCAAAATGACCTCGTCGGCGGTGCCGTGCTCCACAATCTTGCCCTTCTCCATGATGTAAACGCTGTCGGAGATGTAGTACGCCAGGCCAATATCGTGGGTGATGAAGATCAACGTCATGCCGGTTTCCTTGCGCAGTTTCATCATCATGTCGAGGATTGTGGCGCGTGAGCAGGCGTCGATCATCGATGTCGGCTCATCAGCCAGCAAAATCTTGGGTTTGAGCAGGAAAATGCGCGCAATCATCAGACGTTGCATCTGCCCGCCGGACAGCTCAAAGGGATATTTGTTGGTCAGTTCTTCAAACTTGAGGTTGACAAAGCTGCATGCTTCAGCCATCATCTCCACTTTTTTGGCATAGGGCAAATTGCGCCCGCCGCGCATGTGGATGCAGTCCAGCAGCACAGCGTCAATCTTGTTGAAGATGTTATACGACGAGAATGGGTCCTGGAAGATGGCTTGAATGCCGGTCCAGTACTCGCGCTTTTTGGCGTACGAGCTGATATCCAGCAGGCGCTCGTGGTAATAGATCTCGCCTTCGGTCTGCTTGGTCAATCCGAGCAGCATCTTCGCAAGGGTGGTCTTGCCGCTGCCCGATTCTCCCACGATGGAAACAACCTCACCGGCGTGGAAGGTGAAATTGACATGATCAACCGCAACGGTCTTGTGACGGGTCAACCCGTAGACCTTGGTCAGATTCACACCACTCAGAATTGGGAATTTTTCATCAGGCATCTTCGTAAGCCCTTCTCAGTTCTTCACGTGAATAAATGCAGCGGTAAGAACGTCCATCCTCAAACTCCTTCATTTCCACCTGCATGACGCGGCACTCGGGGCGTACATAGCGGCAGCGCTCGGCAAAGCGGCAACCAGACGGCGGATTTTTGAGATTGGGCGGAACGCCCGGAATGGCAGTCAGTTTCACGTCGCGCAGGCCGCTCTCAGGCACGATGATGGAACCCATCAGGCCTTTGGAGTACGGGTGCAACGGGTCGAACACGGCCTCCTGCGATGTGCCTTTCTCCACGATCTGCCCGGCGTACATCACCATGATCTCATCAGTGACGTTGTAGAGCAGGGGCAATTCGTGAGTGATGAAGATCATCGACTTGATGATGCCTTTCTCCATCAGGTCGCGCAGCATCTTGATCACCAGCTTCTGCGAGGTCACGTCCAGCGCAGATGAAGGTTCATCGGCGATCAACACCTTGGGGAACAGGATCACCGACACGGCGATCACCGTGCGCTGTTTCATGCCGCCCGAAAGTTCGACCGGGAAGCGCTGCAGCACTTCGCGCGGCAGGCCCAGGTTCTGGAAGCTGTACTCAGCCAGCTCATAAATCTCTTTTTTGGTTGCCTGGGGGCGGTGTGCCTGAATGACATCCTCAATGAAGTGAATGATCTTTTGGGTGGGGTTGAGGGCGTTCATGGCCGCCTGGGGAATGTAAGCAATCTCGGTCCCCAAAATTTGGCGGCGCACGTCATCCGGGTTCATGCCCGAGATGTTGCGCCCATCAATGATGATTTCGCCGCTGGTGTAATGCAGCGGAGGAAAGTAATAACCCATCAGGCTCAGCGCCAGGGTACTCTTGCCGCACCCCGACTCGCCAGCAATGCCCAGTGATTTCCCCTCTTCCACCTTTAAGGACACGTGATCCACCGCGTAAACGCTCTCGTTGAAGCGGGTGATGTACTTGGTGGTTAAATCTCTTACTTCCAGCATGACGTTTGCCATAGGATCACCTAGTCTCGCAATGCGGGGTTGAAAATCTGATCGAGCCCGGTATTCATCAGGTTCATCGAGAAGGAAATCAACGCGATGACGACAATGACAGGGAAGTACGCCCACCATTTACCCATGATATGCGCAGAGTAAATCATGGCCCAGTTCATCATCAACCCCAGGGTTGGCACCAGCGTGGTCTTTGGACCCAGCCCCAGCACCGACAGACCGGCTTCGGCGAGGATGCCGGAGGAAATTTGCAAAATCAGCGCCATCACCACATACGAGGCAATGTACGGCAGAATGTCAAAGATGATAATGTGGCCAATGGAGTGACCCGACAGCTTGGACAGATTCACGTGGTCACGGTTGCGCAGCGAGATGACCTGCGCGCGCACCGCACGCGCCGTCCACACCCACGATGTCAGACCGATGACCACCGCAACCGTTATTGGTCCGCGTTGCTCCTGCCCGATGCTGAAGGAGATCAAGATCAACAGCACAAAGGATGGGATCACCGTGAAGAGGTTGGTGAGGAACATCACGCCATCATCCACCGCTCCGCCAATGTAGCCCCCCACCAGCCCCAGCAGCAGGCCAATTAATGTGGCGATGGAACCGCCCACCAGGCCAATCTGCAGGGAGGGGCGCGTGGCTGAAATCAACTCGGTGAGCACATCGCGGCCAAAGTTATCCGTTCCCAGTGGGAAGACCCGCACATTGGGAACCTGATTGATGTTGACATAATCAGTGGGTTCCACAACATCAGACTGTTCCAACACACCGGTGTCAGGGTTTGCCGCCGCGATGGTAATACCGCCCGAATGAAGCAATGTCTCCAGTGAGCGGTCAAGCCGCTGGAAATATTTCTGACGGGCGGTGGTCATGCCTTTGAACTTGAGTGTGGGGTCATAATTTGCCACCCACTGCTCAAGCAGTTTCTCGGTGTCGTGAATGTCAATCTCGGTCTCAGCGATGCCAAAACCCACCAACCATTCCTTCAAGTCGGCGCGTTCCTTATCGCCCAGGCGGGCGGCCACGCGTTTTTCCTCAGCATCGTCCAGCTTGAGCGTATAAGGCTCGCTGTTGATGCTGTCATAAATATTGACGTATGTGCCCGGCTCAAAGAACGTACCCTGGGCAACAATTTGAAGTGGAGGGGTGGTGACAATCAACGGGTAAATGATCACCGTCAAAACCATCGCCATGAAGATGACGAAACCGGTGACAAATTTTGGAGAGCGAAAAACTTGCTGAAGTGTATGTTTCATCGCAGCATCTCTCCTTATTCCGCCTGCGCGGCTTTAATGCGCGGGTCGATCACGCCGTAAAGAATTTCAATGAGGAAGGTCGCAATCAGCACCATTAATGTGATGATCAACGTGACCGCCGAAATCAGGGGGTAATCCTGACCCATCACCGCGGTAAGGATGGTGGAGCCCAGCCCCGGGTAGCTGAATATGGTTTCAGCCACCAGCGCACCGCCCACCATGGTACCGATCGAAAGTGCCAGACCGGTGATTTGCGGGAGCATGGCATTACGAAATACGTAACCGATAATCTTTTTATCTTTAATTCCCATAAAGCGGGCGTACTTTACATAGTCCGCGTTTAATTCGTAGATGGACATCGAACGCATGCCAATTGCCTGACCGCCGATGGCGATCAATACAATTGACCAGAAGGGCAACTGATAGTGAACAATCACCGACCAGATGAATGCCCAGCTAAAGTTGGGCAGCATGTCAAACCCGTACCCACCTGAGGTGGGAAAGATTTTCAAGGAGACTGCAAAAACTGCCAGCAGCACCACCGCCATGCCAAAGGCAGGCAGGTTACTGAAGAAAATACTGAGCGGCATGAGAATTTTATCAAATCCACCTTTAAGATATGCCGCAAGCGCCCCCAGTGTATTCCCAATGATCCACCCGACGATGATCGCCGGGAATTGCAGAGCAATGGTCCACCAGATGGAAGACTGTAATATGTCTGCCACAGACCGGGGGTACTGGCTCAAGGAAGTCCCCAGATCACCCCTCACCATATTTTTCACATACAGGAAAAACTGCTCCGTCATGGGTTTGTTGGTACCAAACAACTCGGCGTATTCTTCGTATACCGCCGCAATACCCGCCTGGCTCTCCATACCCTGGGTCACGCGTTGGGTAATGACGGCCACCGGATCGCCTGGCATCAAGCGCGGCAGGATGAAATTCAAGATGAATGCGCACACGAGTGTTATCAGGAACCAGACGATTTTATTAAGGAAATACCTTCGGTACCCTTTCAACCCAACACCTCCGCGTACTTTTTTTCTTTCTATTATACAATCCACGGGGGCTGTCTGGTCAAATTTTCCAGACAGCCCCCCGGACTTAATTCAACTTACAGTTTACTCACCAACCAGGGTCAGGTTGTACAGACCGGCAACGCTGTAACCATCCATCAGGTCCAGCGGCGGGATGTTCAGACCATCTTCAGCGGTCGGGAAGTTCGTCCAGACAGACTCGTTCACGGTGTGGAACGACTGCGGGCGATACATCAGGGTGAAGGACGGCACGTCGGTCAGGTAGATCTCGGTGGCTTCGGTGTACAGTTCCTTCAGGACGGCGGGATCGGTCTCGTTGGGGATCTGAGCGATGATCTCGTCGATGCGGGGATTGACATAACCACCCCAGTTACCGTTCCAGTTGTTCTCGGTGCCGGCGAATTCGCCCGCCATGAGCTGGCGAACACGGCCCCAAGGATTGGTCGGGCCAGCGCCGTTTGACCAGAACATGAAGATGTCATAGTCGGTCTGCGAGGCGTTGGTGGCCACGGTCTGATAGACGCCCCATTCGGGGTACAGGGTGGTGATTTCGATGCCGATCTTCTCGCCAGCGGCGGCCACGATTTCGATGGCAGCCTGCCAGTCAGACCAGCCGTTGGGGCAGGAGGCAACGTAGGACAGCTTCTGGCCATCCAGTTCGCGCCAGCCGTCGCCATCGCTGTCGATGATGCCGGCTTCGTCGAGGAGGGCGTTGGCGCCTTCGACGTCGTTACCAACCCACTGCAGGTCGGCCACAGCGGCCTGATCGTACAGAGCCTGCTCGCCAGCGGTCGGGTTCATCACTGAGCGCGGAACCTGGGCGAAGGTGGGGGACTGGTTGGTCATGGCGTTGGCAATGATGGTGTCGTAGTCCACCGCGATGGCGATGGCTTTGCGGACGGCCACATTGTCCAGACCGTAGGAGTTCAGGTTGAAGTAGGCGGTCGGCAGGGAGGCGGCGATGCTATAAGGAGCCTCGTCCATGTAGGTGCTGATGGGCAGACCTTCTTCCAACCACAGGTCCTGAACGTTGGCGTTGAACTGCTGGGAAACGTCCACTTCACCGGCCTTGAGAGCCAGGAAACCGGCGTTGTTGTCGGCGAAGATGGTGTGCGCCAGGTACTTGGGCGCGGGCAGCTTGCCCCACATGGAGGCATCCTGTCCCCAGTATTCTTCAACACGAACCAGAACGACCTTGGTGTCGTCAACAAAGTACTTGGTGTACGGGCCAGAGGCAACCACGTCATCGGCGGGGTCGGCCTTGAGGGCAGCGGCGTCGCCAGCAACGCGGGCTTCGAGGGTCTCGGTCCAGGCTTTCTGGACAACGTAGTTGGCGCTGATGTAGGACAGAACCTGCAGGGGGTTCACGGCCATGCCATCTTCGGTCAGTTTGGCTTTGATCACGACGGTCGAGGCGTCAACGGCTTCGATGGTGTCGATGAAATCGCGATAGCCAACACCCACGGTGGTTTCGTACTTGAGGTTGGTGGCCCAGGTATAGGCAACGTCCTCAGCGGTCACGGGGGTGCCGTCGCTCCACATGGCGGCGGGTTTGATCTTGAAGGTCAGCTCGGTGCGGGCTTCGTTCCAGGTGGGATCGCCGTCGGCCAGCAGAGGATACTGCTTGCCATCGATCATGTTGTACATGTACGGCGTCTCGAACATCAGCACGCGGGCGTTGTCGCCCTGAGCAATGGCCATGGCGTTGTTATTGTTGGATGAATAGGGATTCCAACCAACAACCGAACCCCACTGCTGACCGTTGAAGTACAGGGTCTCATTGCGGGGCAGGTCAACATCGGCGGCCGGCTCTTCAGCGGCAGGCTCCTCAGCGGCGGGTTCTTCCGCGGCGGGCTCCTCGGCGGCGGGTTCTTCCGCGGCGGGTTCTTCTGCGGCAGGTTCCTCAGCAGTCGGCGTGGCGGCGGGGCCGCAAGCGGCCAGAGCAAAGCTCAGGACCACCAACAGAGACAAAAGTACCCAAAACTTCGATTTCATTGAAACGCTTCTCCTTTCCTGAATTACAATCCTTTTGTTTTGGACTTGCACACAAACAACGTTCCTTACAGATTGGTCGTTCCATCACCTCCTTTCGGGGAAGGTCAAAGCAAAATGCCAGTCGCCTGTGAAGACGCAATCCGGGAGAGGCTTGACCCTGTCAAACCATCCGGATCTGGCATACAACCGCACGAACTTCGCAACACCAGCTCGGTTGGTAACAACGTGAGCGGGGTGGATTCGCCTGTGTGGATCATGTGCAATAACTGGCGCACAGCCTCACGCCCCACCTCGCGCCCGGGGGCGCGCACGGTGGTCAACGGGGGCACCATTTGCGGCGCCATGAAGGAGTCATCAAAACCAACCACGGCCACATCCTGCGGCACACGCATGCCAACCGCATTGAGGGTCATGATCACATCCACGGCGGCATCATCGTTGCCGGCAAAGATCGCCTGGGGCATGACACCGCTCCGGAGCCAGTTCAACACCGCCCCGCGCGCCACCGTAAACGCAAAGCCGCCGTCGCTGATTAAATTCTCATCGACGGCAAGCCCGTGGTGTTTCATCGCCTCGCGATAACCGGCTTCGCGCCAGTAGGAATCATAATTGCCCTTGGGGCCGCGCAAAAAAGCGATCCGCGACAATCCATGTGCGCGGATCAGATGATCAACAATCATAAACGCTCCCTTCTTATTCTCCACGGAAATCAATGGAATATGAAGGGAGCGCGGAGCCGGCTGATACAGGCTGACGATGGGATAGCCTTCCTGATAATAAGAAAACTGTTTTTTCTTAATCTGTACACCCATCAGCAAAAGCCCATCCGTATTGGAAGGTCCAAGCACTGGTCTGCGGCCCCGCGTCAGGTGCTCGGGAGTTTCCAGCAGCAGGCTGAAACCTTCCTCGTAAGCTGCTTCTTCTGCGCCTGCCACAACGCACCCGAAAAAAGGCGAACCAACTGATTCCAACATCACGCCGAGGGTATTGGTGTGGCGCAACGCCAGGTTGCGTGCTGCGCTGTGGGGCAGGTACCCCAGGCGCTGTATGGCATCGGTAACTTTATCCAGGGTGTCATCGGCCACTTGAGGGGATTTGTTAATAATCCGGCTGACCGTCGAAATCGAAACTCCTGCTTCGCGGGCAACATCAGCTATGGTTGGGGAAGAAGTCTTCCGGGGCATACCATTCTCAAGCACGAGGATATATTATTCGCTTTTTTTCTAAAGTGGGCGAAACAACCTGCCGGTGTGGAGCATCATGAAAGCGTTACCAAAGTTATGGTAACGCTTTCATAAGAAAAAGTCAATAGGGTATTTTTATTAAAATTTTTGCGAATTATTTAAGTTCTTTACTAATCTGGTTGAAGAATTGCTCTCTTTCGCCCGATTTTACCATGTTTACAGCCGTGTGGCGAACGCTCCCCCCTCGTCTGGACTCCAAATGCCGCCAACCGATTCCTTTTTGACTCATCGAACATCCTTTTTATGAATCTTCGCCCGCTGCCTTTTCCCCTTTTCCCATCCTATTGGTACAGCTC
>DAOUGC010000137.1:0-4550 GCA_034429695.1 Levilinea sp. | reverse complement strand
ACCCCTGCCCCGGCTTTCACCGCCACACCCGCCCCAACCGCGACGCCAGAATTAGTATCCCTGCAGCCGCTGGAGTATTACCTCCTCAGCGTGGAGTACACCACAACGGCAGACTGGTCCAACCTGAACCTGCTCACCCCCGGGCCGCTGCTCACCTGGCGCATACTGGAAACCATCGGCGCACCGCAATTTACCGGGATGGAAGGCACGCTGGTCAGCATCAACCAGCCGCTGGAAGCTGCACAACAAAGCGAAAGCCTGATCGGTGTACGCATGGAATGGGCAATCCGCGCCGCTGATATTGACCAGCCGATGCAGTTGCGCGTGCAAAAAGGGTCCATCAACACCTCCATTGTGCGCGTCACCTACCAGGCGACGGACGGAACCAGCCTGACGTTGGGTGAATTTGTCAATACCAACTACGTACCCGGCAACACCGATTACAACCCGCTGGATTTCACTCTCGATCTCACTCCCCTGTCAGCATATGCTCCATTAACCACCGACCTGCAGCGCGTCAATACTCCCAAAATGCTGTGGGCGTTTTATTACCCCTGGTACGACGCCGCCGCATGGCAAAGCGAACAATTAAAAGACCATCCATCCGAGCCATACGACAGTCTGGACCCGGCAGTCATCACCCGCCAGGTGGACGAAGCCCAATCCGCAGGGGTGGACGGCTTCATCAGCTCATGGTGGGGTCCCGGTGACCGCAGCGATCAGGCGCTTGGGCAGTTGCTCGATATCGCCGCGCAAAAAGGGTTTGCCGTCAGCGTTTACTTTGAGACCCTGACCGACAGCGGCCCGCGAGACGCAGCCGAAATTGAAAGCTGGCTGCGCACCCTGTTGACCACCCATGCCGGTCACCCTGCTTTTTACCGCTGGCAGGGCAAACCGTTGATTGTGGTATGGGCATCTGAGAGCGTGCCGCTGGAAACCTGGACGGGCATTTTCCAGAAGCTGGAAGGCGAGGGGCTGCCCGCCAGTTACATTGGCATGGGGTACAACCCCGGCGCGCTGGATATTTTTTCTACCTATCACCAGTACGGCGTGCTGGAGTATGAAAATCTGGCTGAGACCTATCAACGCGCCGCCAACACTGCCCGCATGTTGCCCCTGCTGGAACCCACCACGCAACCGCGCCTGTGGATCGCCACGGTGCAGCCCGGTTATGATGAGCAACTCATCCCGGGACGCACCGGGCGGGTGGTGGAACGCGACGACGGTGCAGTCTACCGCGCCACATGGGAGGCTGCCCTGGCAAGCCAGCCCGACTGGGTGTTCATCACCACCTGGAATGAATGGTGGGAAAACACGCACATCGAAGCATCCCAAAATCATGGCAATCAGTATCTTGATCTGACGCGCGAATACGCCAGACAGTGGAAAGGGAATTGACCGCCCGCTGACCGGGCATGAATACCGTATATTTTGTGCGCCTGCCCGCATTGGAATGGATTAGAATACGATAGCACCTGAATTCGATTCAACCGGAGCCACACGATAAAATGCATGCCCTGATCGCGTTTGTGACGCGCCTGTTCAACGCTCTATTTCAAGCCCATGAGGAGCACAGGCTCCCTCTGCTGGATGTTGCCTGGCTCGGCGGGCTATACGCAGCAGGAATTGCGCTATACGGCAAGTTTCTCAACTGGGGACGCATCCCGTTTGAGTTTGAGGACTGGGCTGAGATCACCGGGCCGCGGCTGGCGTTCCTCAAGGATGCCATCACGCGCGGTGTCTTTCCGCTGCATATTTCGGAGCCAAGCGTATTGCGCGTCGGCACCGACCGCTTCTTTGCTGTGCCGGATGTATTCGCCTCACCGCAGGTGATTCTGCTGCGCTGGCTGGAACCGGGCGCGTTTGTGCTGGTCAACACACTGTTGTTCTTTTCCATCGGATACATCGCCCTGCTAATCATCCGCCGCCGCTTCAAGCTTTCGCTGTTTGCCTTCACGGTTCTATTCTTTCTTTTCAACTTCAACGGTCACATCCTCACCCATCTCAGCATCGGGCACGCCAACTGGGTGGGGTACTTCCTCTTCCCGTGGCTGGCGCTGCTGACCCTGCGCCTGCTGGACGAAAATCAGCCGCCGGTTGGTTTGGGCTGGATGATCCTGACCGGTGTTCTGCTGGCGGTCATGTACGCGCAGGGTTCGTTCCATCACTTTGTCTGGTCGTTGATCTTCCTCGCGCTGGTGGGCTTGTTCAACCTGCAACGCGGCAGGCGGGTATGGCTGCCTGTGCTGGGTGGTGGGCTGGCTGCCGGTTTGCTCTCACTGTGGCGCATGTTGCCCACCCTGGCGGACGCAGGCAGGTTCGGTGGTGAGTTCATCAGCGGGTACACCACCGTTTCTCACCTGTTGTGGGCGGCGCTGCTGCCGCGTTCCCCGTGGGAAGCCGTGGACATCGCCCTACCCTTCAGCACAGTAAGCTGGTGGGAGTTTGACCTCTTCATCGGCGTGATCGGCGCCGGTTTTCTGGCGCTGTTCGGCGTTTACCGCTGGCTAAAAACCCACAACGAGGCCAGCGCAAACGATGGACTGGCGGTTTCAGGCTTGTTGCTGCCCCTGCTCGTTCTCGGCGCGCTGTCCATCGGGCGGCTGTACCGCTTTCTGATGGTGCTGCCCATTCCGTTGCTGAACGGCGAACGGGTTTCATCGCGTATTTTCAGCCTGGTGCTGGTCTTTCTAATCATCATTGCCGTGGTGCAGTTGCAACGCTGGCTGGATCGCTCCAACCGTTCCCCGCTGTTTTTGCTTGCCGGGCTGATCCTGCTGGTGCTGCAGATCCAGGATCAGTGGCTTTATGTCAAGCTATGGCAGGTGAGCAATGTGGCGCTCAACATGCGCGCTGTACCACTGGACCTGGCCGTGTACACCGCTGCAAACCACCCCGACCCGCAATACACAGCGCTGTTGATCGCCGGAGCTGCCGCCTCAGCCGTCTCACTGGCTGGCATGTTGATTGCCCTGGCTGTCCTGCGCCGAAAGGAAATCCGCCCATCATGACCAACCCGTGCCCCATTTGCCGCAAACACGCCGGAGAGCTGGCGCAACCACCCGGCGGCTATATTCATCTGGACCCGCACTGGCGCGTCTGCCATGCCCCGCTGGATGCCGGACCCACCGGCATGTTGCTGGTGGAAGCGCAAAGGCATTTTCTTGATTACGCAGAGATGACCCCGGACGAAGCAACATCATACGGGGAACTGCTCAAACGCCTGTATCTTTGCCTGAAACTGCTGACCGGAGCGGAGCGGATCTACCAGCTTGTCCTGCTGGATGGTGCACCGCACTTTCACACCTGGCTGATCCCACGCCTGCCAGGGGAGGAATTGAAGGGCATGCAACTGCTAAACGCCGACCGTTCCACCAATGAAGATGAGGTCAACCGCCTGGCGGATGGACTGCGCCAGGTGCTGGCCGAGGAACCCCACGACTTTTAGGATCTCCAATCAACATGGATACTGACATCACTCTCACAAACTGTCCCATTTGTAATCAAAAAATGCCCGCCAACCCGCGTTACCCCGATATGGTCTGTTCTGAATGTTTCCATCAGGCGGCGGATGAAAAAGGCAACTATCTAAAATTCTTCAATGATGACGCCACCGGTGGGTTGGTGATCCTGTATGCCACCGGTGAGGAGCGCATCAGCCGGTTGTGTTACATCAACGGCGTGGCCTGCGTGGCCGATGAAGCCCACATGGGCGGTGTGGTCATTCAGGTGCTGCGCTGACTCCATCCCATCACAGGAGGGAATCATCATGGCGACATGGATCGCGCACCTGCGTATTGCTGAAAATCTACTTAATCAAATTCAGGGATTGGACCCCGAATTGTTCGCCATCGGCAACATTGCCCCTGATTCGGGCATCCCGGATGAGAACTGGGAGCACTTCACCCCACCCCCCGAAGTGACCCATTTCAAAGTAAATTCCACCCCTTATCAATGTAATGATCTGGCCTTTTACAGCCAGTATCTCAACCCCCTGTTTTGCATCACCTGCACACCACAACGTTATGCCTTTGCACTCGGGTATTTCTTTCATCTTGTCACCGACAACCTGTGGAGCGAGCGCATCATCCAGCCGACCAAACGGCGCTGGGCAGAGCAGTTTGAAGCCGACCCTGCCTTCATCTGGGAGGTCAAAAAGGACTGGTACGGGCTGGATCAGATATATGCCCGTTCCCACCCTGACAGCCTGTTCCACCGCGTCTTTTTGCCCGCAGAATGTCCTGACCCGGCTGCGCTGGGGCTGGAATTTCTGCCAAAAGAAGGCCTGCAAAACAACATGAGTTACATCAAACAGTACTACACAGAGGAGACAGACGAGATCCGCGGGAAGATGGCCCGCCTGTTTGAATATCTCTCGCAAAAAGAAATGGACGGGTTTGTGGAGCACGCCACGCGCACGCTGCTGTGGGTCAATCAGGTCATGCCGCTGGCATACATTTCCCCACAGGCAATATCCGTGCTGCAGATCCCCGGCGCAGCCCGTCCGAGGATGTAGACCCAGCCCTCCCGCTGCCCACGCAGCTGCGTTT
>DAOUGC010000136.1:0-20265 GCA_034429695.1 Levilinea sp. | reverse complement strand
GTCAGGCGGTAACGCACATAATCCTTGGGAAGCAAAATATGCCTGACCTGTGCGTACACCTGCGGTTCATTCTCGCGCACCCACAGGATCTTGGGCGCAGTGAAACCGGTGAGGGCTTTGTTTCCGGTGATGTCGATCAAACGTTGCGCGCCCACTTTGTGTGTGATCTCTTCGCACTGGCTGGCAGTGCGCTGGTCATTCCACAGGATCGCAGGGCGCAGCACTTCACCGGCGGCATCCAGCAGCACCAGTCCGTGCATCTGACCGGTTAACCCGACCGCTGTAACATCGGCGGGGGTGCAACCAGCCTGCCTGCACACTTGCTGGATGCTGAGCACGGCGTTCTTCCACCACTCATGCGGGTCCTGTTCAGCCCACAGCGGGTGCGGCGTGGCAAAATCCTGCTCATTGGAGGCTGTGGCGATCACATTTCCAGCAGGGTCGCACAGCAGCGCCTTTACGCTGGTGGTGGAAACATCAATGCCGAGAAAAAGCGGGCTGTTCATCGCGGGCTCCGGCTTAGCGAACGCCAAGCAGTACTTCGTTGGTCAACTGATCCAGCCGCTCGTACTGCATACCACGGGCAGCCAGGGAAGCCACGTCGAACTTGCGGGCTTTGAGCGCCTCGGCTTTGTCGTGGGTGTAGACGCCCATCATGGGAGCCACATTTTCAGTATCCGCGGTGATCTCGCGCACCAGCTCCTGGATCTCAGGGTCGGCGTTCCAGCAGCGGGCTTTTTCCTTGAATATCAGGTAGGTGCGCATGCAACCGCGCGCAAAGTCCTTCACGCCTTCCAGGTTCTCGGTGCGCATGGCGTGCGCGTCAAAGTGGCGCGATCCGTCATAGCCAACGTCTTCGAGGAACTTGACCAGCCAGAATGATTGTTTGACCGAAACCAGACCAAAGCGGAAGTCCTGGTCATATTTGGCGTAATTTTGATCGTTGAGATCGATGTGGAACAGCTTGCCGGCTTCCCACGCCTGCGCAACGGCGTGCGTGAAGTTCAAACCGGCCATATGTTCATGCGCCATTTCCGGGTTCACGCCCACCATTTCAGGGTGATCCAGGGTCTCGATAAAGCCCAGATAAGACCCGGTGGTGGGGAAGTAAATGTCACCGCGCGGTTCATTCGGTTTGGCTTCCAGGGCAAAGCGCATGTTGTATCCCTGGTCGCGCACATAATCACACAGGAAATTCAAGGCTTCGCGGAAGCGTTTGATGGCATCAACCGGGTTCTTGGCAGCATCGGTTTCCACGCCCTCGCGCCCACCCCAGAAAACGTAAGTCTCAGCGCCAAACTCAGCGCCCAGGTCAATGGCGCGCATGGTTTTTTGCAGTGCAAACGCGCGCACGCGCGGATCATTGCTGGTGAATGCGCCGTCCTTGAAGATCGGATGACCAAACAGGTTGGTGGTTGCCATGGGTACCACCAGACCGGTATCGGTCAACGCCTGACGGAAATCACGTTTAATTGCTTCCGCTTCTGAAGGGGTGGCGTCAAACGGGATCAGATCGTTGTCGTGAAAATTGACGCCGTAAGCACCGACTTCACCCAGCAGGCGCACCAGTTCGTGCGGTTTCAATGCGCTGCGTACAGGGTCGCCAAATGGATCGCGGCCGGTTGAGCCAACCGTCCACAGGCCAAAGGTAAATTTATGTTCGGGTCGGGGGGAAAACTGATCGGTCATGTTCATCTCCTTGAGGAAGGTTCAGACTGGTATAATTAGTTAATATAACTAACAAACTAATATCATTATAAACCCCGCCCGGCGGTTAATCTACTATGACTTTTGTCCATTTGACATATGACTTTTGTCGAGTACAATGAATTTATCCAATCTTTATGTCATTTACACAGGCACTATATGGAATCAAGGCCGCGTTTGAGCAACAATTCCAGCAGATAAATTGGAGGCGCGCTCAACATGCCCACCCCCGCTCCAGCACTCATCCCGGAGATCATTCAAGCATCACGCACATGGTTCCAACAAACCAATCCGGTCGATCTGGCCAACCTGGTGACATCCGCTTGGGAACACCTGACCGGCTGTCCGGCAACCTGCCTGATCATGCCTGCCCTCCATCCCGCCTGCCCTGACGTGCGGGTTGTACGCGGTGAGTTCCCGGCAGCCTTTCACAGGCTGGGTGACCAGGCCGTGCTGACCTGGGCTGCAGGGTGTGAGCAATTCGAACAGGTATGGAATTTGAGCGCCCCCAATGGACTTTTGCCCCCAGGGTGTGATGTGTTTGCGTTGCCCCTGCCCATGTCCTCCGCACACATCGGCGTGTTCTGTTACGTTGCCCCTTGCAGCGCCACATTGGATGACACCCTGCGAAGTACTTTTGCACTGCTAACCATTATGGCGTTTGAAGCCCTCAGCCACCATCTGCAAAGCACATCCAGCGAACGCCAGCGCGTGGTTCATGAACTGCACGCCAACCCGGCGCAAACGCTTTTTCGGCTCGGGCTTGAACTGGAACAGATCGCCACGCATGAACTGCCCAAGGACTTGCAGTCCAGCGTGGAAACATCGCAGGCACTGGCAGCCCGTGCCAGCCGCGAAGTGCGGGCAGTCATGGCGCAACTTGCTGACACCCCTCCCCCGCAGACCTCGCGCCTGATCTCGCTGCTGGCGCGCAAGATCAGCGATTATCAGGAGCAAAGTGGCCGTTCCATTTTGTTACATGCACCAGACTTCCCCGATCTGCACCGGCCCGAATTAATCGAAAGTGTTTATAAAATGGTCAAACAATACCTTGCCTCACTGCCAGAGCGCGATGTGGACCGGTCACTAATCAGCCTGACGCTGCTCGATAACCAGATGGTGATGAGCATTCAGGAAACCGGAACCCATCCTGTTGAACCAGACGTCCTGGCGCAACTGGGCGGGATCAGCACTCAGGTTGGCGGATATTATGAACTACAGGAAATGGATGACGACGCACTACAAATGAAGTTCGTCTTTGAGGTTTAAATGACACAACCCACAATACGTATTCTCCTGATTGATGACCATACCCTTGTCCGGCAGGGCTTGCGCTCCCTGCTGGATCCTGATCCTGAGTTTCAGGTGGTGGGCGAGGCTTCCACCGGGGCCGATGCCCTGGCGCTTGCCCGGCGTGTTCAGGCAGATGTGGCTATTGTGGATATACGCCTGCCAGACATGGATGGTCCCAGCGTTTGCCAGAGCCTGCGCAACATGCAACCGCGCATTGCCATTCTGGTGCTAAGCGCCTACATGGATTCATCCCTGGTCAGCGCATCCTTGAAAGCCGGGGCGCGGGGTTATTTGCTGAAAGACGCCGAAAATCTGCATCTCAAAGACCAGATCCGCTCTGTATATCAGGGTTATTCAGCCTATGACCCGCGCACAGCCAACATTGTCACCCAGCTCGCCCTCGGGCATAATCCTCAGGAGGGCGGCCTGAAACCGCGTGAGATGGAAATCCTGCGCTGCATGGCACAGGGTATGACCAATCGAGACATCGCCGCCCGGCTGCAACTGTCTGAATACACAGTAAAAGATTACGTAAAAGAAATCCTGCACAAGATGAATGCACACAATCGGGTTGAGGCTGTAATGAATGCCAAAGAGCAAGGCTTGTTATAAGTACTCCACGGTAGCGGTATTGATGTCAAACAAACATGTTTTCCCCCTTCATTTCCCTCCAACGGGGGGAGATTTCCCCCCCAAACTCGGATTACGTCCCGCAAACATCCCTGTCATAATGGATGGGTATGATTGCCCACGACTTCATTATGGGGCAATCTGCCCGTTCTGCGATCCACAACCTGGAAGACACTCCATGGTCAATATCCAAAATAATGGTGAGAACCCCTTATGACCCAGGATCAATCCAGCCTGTCCATCGACCCAGACACCCGGGAATTATTGCGTGAGATAGCCCGCCTGAAACAGGAATTGGAAGCAGTTACCGCCGGTTCTCACTACACGCCCATCCAATCCTTGCAGCAACAAACCGGCGCCAGCAATGCGCCTTGGCTGGAATTGCTGGAAGCCACCCTGGATGGTGTGGGCGAGATGTTCATCTGGGTTGATGAAGAAACCCGCATCATCCACGCCAATCCTGCCACCCAGAGCCGGCTTGGATACAGTCTGGACGAACTACTCCACATGTATCTGAGTGATATTGACCATAAAACCCCACCAGACATGTGGCGGAATAACTGGCAGCATGTGAAAGAGCATGGTCAGTTCATCACAGAAAGTGAGAACACCACCAAGAATGGCGAAGTTCTTCCAGTGGAGATTTTTGCCAACTATATTGAGATAAACGGCAAAGGGTATGTCTGTGCGCTCGCCAGGGACATCAGCCGCCGCAAGGAAATGGAACAGCTCGCCAAAAATCGCGAGACCCTGTACCGCCACATTGTGGAACAAACCAATGACGGCATTGTTCTCATAAACCGCCACGGCGATATCATCGAATGGAATAACGCCATGGTTGCCATGTCGGGCATCAGCCGTGATGAAGCCTTCTCCAAAAAAGCGTGGCAAATACAATGGGAATGTGCTCTACCCGAATTCCGCACTCCCCACACCCTCGACCGCATACATGATATTCTCACCTCGGCACTGATTACCGGCCAGGCGCCCTGGTTGTACCGTTTGCAGAGCTCCCAACTTGCCCACCGCAACGGCGACGTTTTTCACATTCAGCAATTGTCTTTTCCCATCGAGACACCTGATGGCCGCATGCTGGGCAGCTTCATCCGTAACACCAACGAATTAAAACTGGTGGAGGATGAACTGCTCGCCCACGATGCGCTCCTTACCGATGCGCTCGAAATGGCGAGCCTGGTTACTTGGGAGTATGTCAACGGCACTGATATCTTTTATTTCAACGATCAGTTTTACGCTTTATTAAATACCACGGTTGAAGAGCAGGGCGGCTATCAAATGTCGTGGGATGATTTTTCCGCCCGCTTTGTCCATCCCGACGATGTACATCTGCTGGTGGAAGCGCTTGACACCGGCCTTGCGCTAAAAGATCCCAACGCTGTCATCCAGCAGGAGATCCGCGTGCTCAGGCGGGATGGTTCCATGCGTCACTGGATGGTACGATACCGCGTCCAGTACAACGACATTGGACTGCCCGAACGCCTGTTCGGAGCCAATCAGGATATCACCGAACGCGATCAGATCCTCGAGCAAATCCGGGCGCTCAACTCTTCACTGGAAATGCGGGTGGAGGAGCGCACCCGGCAATTGCAGGAAGCCAATGAACAGTTGCGCAAGGAAATCGCCACCCGCGAACAGGCCGAACAGGAAATCCGCCGCCGTGAGAGACAGCAAGCCTGCATTGCCGATCTGAGCCAGCGCGGATTGGCAGAGACCGATATTGACGATCTTTTTACTTACGCAGTCGATCGCGTCGCACACGCCATCAACACCCCTTGCTGCCAGATTTTGCATCTCGAGCCATCCACCGGAAATCTCACCATTCTTGCAAGTAATAATTCAAAGTCGCCCTGCATGGTGAACGACAGCGCGCACGAATGTTCGTTGATCATCCAGCAGGATGGTGACATCCCCGGCGATGTCACCCTTCGGCCAACCGGAAGAAGGGGACTGAACGTCCTGTCCAAAAGTTGCGGCGAGGTTCACGGTCTTCAGGCTGAGATCGTTCAAAACGGACAACCTTTTGCCTTCCTGCGCGTCTTCAACAAAGCGAACATACCCTTCATCGATGACGATCACACGTTTCTACAATCGGTTGCCAATTTGCTTGCCACCATCCTGTCTCATCGCAATATGGAGCAGGAACTAATCACCAGCCGCGAGAAATACCGCACCGTGGCAAACTTTACGTACGACTGGGAATATTGGAAGGATCCTTCGGGTTGCCTGCTGTACGTATCCCCTTCATGCGAACGCATCAGCGGCTACGCAGCCAGTGAATTCATTGACAACCCACGGTTGATAACCGAAATCGTCCACCCGGATGACCGTGGGTTGTTAATGGCTCACTTGAATGACATCGAGTTGAACAAGACCGGACCGCAATCCATTCAATATCGCATCATCACCCGCTCAGGGGAAGAGCGCTGGATCGGCAATCTCAGCCAGCCGGTGTTTGATGATCAGGGCAACTGGTTGGGCTTTCGCGGCAGCAACCGCGACATTACCGATCAAAAACGGGCGGAGATGGCATTGGAAGCCGAACACGATCAGTTGCTTGACCGCGTGGAAAGCCGCACCGCTGAATTAACCCAGACCAACGCTGAACTCATCCACGCTCTGCGCGCCAGGGACGAATTTCTGGCGACCATGAGCCACGAGTTGCGCTCCCCGCTCAACGCCATTCTCAGCCTGACAGAGATTCTGGATGAGGAAGTATATGGTCCCTTGAGTGAGCAACAACACAAATCCATGCACTCCATCACCGAAAGCGGCCAACACCTGCTTGCGCTGATTAATGACATTCTGGATCTATCCAAGGTTCAATCTGGAAAGTTGCAACTTTCCACCGGTCCGGTGTGGATCACTGACCTGATACATGCCAGTGTGCGCCTGGTGCGTGAACAGGCTTACCGCAAAGGGTTAACCTTCAGCCAGACCATTGACCCTGCAGCCGATGTAATGATGGCGGATGAACGCCTGCTCAAACAGGTGCTGGTAAACCTGCTCAGCAACGCAGTCAAATTCACCCCGCGGTCCGGCCATATCACCCTCACGGTGAACGCCAATCCAGAAAGCAACACCATCCTCATTGCTGTTCAAGACACTGGCATTGGCATTTCACCTGAAAACCTGGAACGTCTATTTAAACCATTTGTCCAGTTGGATTCCAGCCTGTCCAGACAGTATTCCGGCACAGGCCTGGGTTTGGCGCTTGTCCAAAAGATGGTGGAGCTGCACGGGGGCAGCGTGAGTGTGGAAAGCACCGTCGGCGAGGGGAGCAATTTCTTGATCAGCCTGCCCTGGCAGCGCCCCGCCAACATTGGCCAACCCTTGCAACCGGCAGCTCCTGCAACAACCGTAAAAGAGATCATTCAACCCGTCCGGTTAAACGGGCGTGCGGTGCGCATTTTACTGGTGGACGACAGCGACATGGTAATCACCACTATGCGGGAATTACTCACTTATAACGGTTTTGAGGTGGAGACGGCCCGCAACGGACTGCAGGCGCTGGAGAAAGTCCCGGTTGTACAGCCCGACATTATCCTCATGGATATTCAAATGCCCGGGCTGGATGGGCTGGAAGTGACCCGGCGCATCCGTCAAAACCCGCTCATCTCCAAAACCATCATTATTGCCCTGTCTGCATTGGCCATGCCAGGTGACCGCGAACGCTGCCTCAACGCCGGAGCAGATGAATACTTAAGCAAACCGGCCAGCCTGCGAAGGATCATTCAGGTGATTGGCGAAAAACTAAAAACAGCAGGAGCCTTATCATGACCGACCTGCCTTCCATTCTTATCGTCGATGATGAACACGTTAATCGCCAGATCCTGCATGGGGCGTTGTTCAACCGTGGGTATGCCATCACCTGTGTTGAAAACGGCTGGCAGGCGCTGATTAGCGCCAGAGAAAACCCGCCCGACGTGGTTCTGTTGGATGTGATGATGCCAGAGATGGACGGTTTTGAAGTTTGCCGCCAGTTGCGCACCGACCCGGGTCTGTCCATGGTTCCGGTGATCATGGTCACATCGCTGGACGACGCGGAATCACGCATGCGCGGTCTGGAAGCAGGAGCCGATGAGTTTATCAGCAAGCCGGTGAACCTGGCGGAATTGCGGGTACGCCTGCATAACGTTCTGTCACTCAATCGGTTTGCCAAGCTGCAAAGAAAGCAGGCTGAACTTGAGCATCTGCATGGTGAATTAACCGCCGCCTATGATGAAACCATATCCGGTTGGGCACGCGCCCTTGAGCTGCGCGACTATGAAACCAAGGGCCATTCAGACCGGGTGGTGAACCTGACCATGCGGCTGACGCATTACATGCGCATCCCCGCTGCCGATCTGGTTCATATTCGCAGGGGCGCCATTTTACACGACATCGGCAAGATTGCCGTTCCTGATTACGTCCTGCACAAACCCGACCGTTTGAACCCGGATGAATGGGACATCATCCGGCAGCACCCAGGGTGGGCCAGAACCATGCTGGAACCCATCGAATTCCTGCGTGAAGCCCTGGACATTCCTTATCATCATCACGAGCGTTGGGATGGCAATGGATACCCCGACCGACTGGCTGGCGAGGATATCCCTCTGGCAGCGCGCATTTTCTCGCTGGCCGACACCTGGGATGCCCTGACCAGTAACCGCCCATACCGCGCGGCATGTTCCCATGAAGAGGCTGTCAGGATCATCGAACAGGAAGCGGGTCAGCAGTTTGACCCTCATATCACGCGTATTTTCCTGGCAATGATGAAATCAGCGCACAAAGCAGAATTACCCGGCCAGTAAATCCAGCTTATGTTCGCAAACGTGCCCGGGTGCGTTGCCAGCGCCGCCAGACAAAAGCCGCCGTGACGGTGGCAGGCAACACGCCGCCCATCACCCGCAGCACCCGGTTGATGAACCCCGGAATATACACACCTCTGCCCCCCAGCGCCAGATCCACCGCACGGCTGATGGCATGGCCGGTATCCACAGTGGTCAACTGGCCAATCAGCCCTTGCGAGATGATGCCGCGGATGGAGCGCGGGTTGGTGAGCAAACCCGCCGGACACAGCGCCAACACATTGCCGCCATCCGCCTGCAGTTCCTGCCGCAGGGCAATTGAAAAGTTGATTAAAAAGCGTTTTGAGGCGGCGTAAACCGCCTTGAGGGGCATGGGGTAAAAGCCCGCCAGACTGGCAACATTGATCACAAAGAATTTCTTGGATGCGCGCCGTTGCAAAGCCCCGTGGGTCATTTCAACCACGGCTTCAATGTTCAAGCGCAACAAGGTATGCACTTCCTCCAGCTTTAGATCAGCAAAACAGCCTTCAAATTCAGTGCCTGCCACGTTGATCAGCATATCCAGCCGGACACCCTGTTCCTCCAGCCAGGACCAGAAGCGCGCACGCGCTTCAAAACTGGTAAGATCAAATGCGTGATGAATGATCTTAACCGGGTACATGCGCCCCATGCCAGTTTGCAACGGTTCCAGCAGGTGCGCATGTTGATCGATTAAAACCAGGTTCCATCCGCGCGACGCCAGTTCACAAGCGAAGCATTTGCCAATTCCACCGGTGGAGCCGGTGATCAAAGCCCATTTCTCCATCCCCATCAGGGGGGTGTTCAATCTTTTGGTGGATAGCATGGCGCTGTTTTCTCTCTATAATTGGATTGTTGTACGTATTAAACCATATTTGCGAGGTGGGCATGACTTCAACATCCTTTTCACCCAAAACCATCCTGATCACCGGCGCCACAGCAGGCATTGGGTTGGCGGCCGCATGTGATATTGCAGCGTCGGGTGGGTTGATTATTGGCGTGGGCCGTTCACCCGAACGTTGTCAGGCTGCCGCTGAGGAAATTCAAAAACACGCGCCGCAGGCCGGGGTGCATTTCCTGCAGGCAGACCTCTCCAGTCAGCGCAGTATTCATCAACTGGCGCAACAGGCCAGTCAGCTCATCCAGGAGAAATCGGGCGGCAAGCTGGATGTGCTGGTCAACAATGCCGGAGCCGTGGCAAGCTGGTACACCACCACCGAGGACGGTTATGAATTGCAGTTCGCCGTCAATCACCTTGCACCCTTTCTGTTAACCAACCTGTTGCTGCCCAACCTGCAACAGGCGCCGGCAGCCAGGGTGATCACCACCAGCAGTGCTTCCCACCGGCGCATGCGTATTTTCTGGGGCGATGTGATGATGCGGCGTTTTTACAACACATTGCTGGCATACAAACAATCCAAACTGGCCAATGTGCTTTTCACCTGCCAGTTCAACCGGCGCATGGCTGGCCAACCCATCCGCGCTTATGCCGTTGACCCTGGCCTGGTAAACACGCAGATCGGGTTGAAAGGAACGGCAGGCATCTCACGCTGGGTGTGGGAAAGTCGTCGCAAGGGCGGCGTTTCACCGCAACAAGGGGCCGCGACCATTGTGCATTTGGCCTGCACGGGTGTTCTTGAGGATGCAAATGCCCCCTACTGGAAGGACTGCCGCCCGCGTCAGGCTGATCGCTACGCCTTGCGTGAGGAAGAAGCCGCACGCCTGTGGGCGTTATCTGAAAAACTGTGCGGTCTGGGAGAATAAGCAAACGGCGGCGCGGTTCACCCCACCGCCACCTGATTTTTTCCGCGGTTCTTGGCAATATGCAGCAAATCGCCAGCAGTGGCAATCAGGGTTTCCAGATCCAGCTCGCCGCCCTGGCGACTGGCAACCCCCATGCTGATGGTGATGCGCAGGTCCTGCCCGCCGCTATTGAGGACAAGGTCAGCCACAGCCCGGCGCAAACGTTCAGCAGTTTGCATTGCTGAAGAGCCGTCGGTCTCGGGAAGCAACACCACAAATTCATCACCACCATAGCGGCTGACCACGTCGATTTCGCGCAGATTGTTCTTCAGGCAGCTTGCCAGTAGTTGTAAAATTTGATCGCCCACTGCGTAGCTGTGTTGGTCGTTAAAAAGCTTGAACAGGTCAATATCCATGAACAACGCACTCAAAGGGCGGTGGAAGCGGATCGAGCGTTCCACCTCGCGCTTTCCCAGTTCCATCAACCCGCGCCGGTTGAACAGGCCGGTTAAATCATCAATAATCGCCAGGCGTTGAACTTCCTCATAGAGGCGGGCGTTTTCAATGGCCATGGCTGCCTGGTCGGCAAACGCCTGCATGCGGGCTGCATAGGCAGGGTCAAACGCGTGCGGTTCCGCCGAGTTTAAGTTGAGGAACCCGATCACCTTGCCCTTGGTACGCAGCGGGATACCCGCATAAGAAATAATCCATTCATTCCCCGGCAGCACCACCCAATCCGGGTTGTTATGGGTATCACCAATAAACATCGGCTTGCCGGTTTTTAATATCTGTTTAAAAGTGGGCAGCCGCTTGCGGTCATATACCAGCCGGCCGGTCTGGCGTCCATCCACCCGGCCCCTGCGGTAGTGGGTATGTACCCCGTCGGATTCAATTAATGCAATATTGGCAGCGTCAAATGTACACAGGCGCTCCAGATTGCTTAAGATGCGCTCAAACACTTTGTTCAGTTCGAGGCTGCCATTCAGAGCAGATGCAATATCCAGCAGGGCTTCGGCAAGTAACCGTTGTTCGTGTTCAGCAACCTCTGATTGACGTCGTTGAATGGCACTGGCAACCTGCGAGGATACATAAGTCAAAATATCAACATCCTTGGCGCTGTAACGCAACCCCTCGGTGTAGGATTGCACCACCAGCGCACCAAACACCTTTTTATCGATGCTCCTTAACGGCACGCCAAGCCAATCCACGGATGGCGTGCCCGAGTTCTCCACTTCCCCGGCGGCTTCCAGTTCAGCAAACGTTTCAGGGTTCACCAGAATGGGTTTGCCCGTCCGGATCAGGTATTCGGTCATGCCCCTGCGCCCGCGTATTACACCAGGGTTTTGATCATATTCATCAACATAATAAGGGAACGTGATCTCATTTCGCCCGGCATTGTACAGGGCAATGTAAAAATTTTTGGCGGGCAGCAAGCCCTGAATGGTTTTATGGATTTCGCTGTAAAGCTGTTGCAGACTGGTGGATGTATTTGCCGCTTCTGCGATATAAAAAACCGACGACCGCAAACGGTCCGCCTGTCGCTCCTGACTGACATCTTCCACCAGGATGATCCCACCCATGGATTGATCGGCAGACAACATCACCGGTGAGATCAAGATGCGAACAGGTGTGATTGCACCGGTAATGATGGAACGATAGTCCATCTCAAATCGGGCGCTTTCCCCCTGCAAAGCGCCGCGCACCCCGTTCACCATTTGTGGGTCAGGAACCTGGGTAAGGTTGCTGCCCACCAGTTTTTCCGCTGGCATTCCAATCATTTCTGTCAGGCGCTGGTTGCATGCGGTAACACATCCTTGAAAATCAAAATGAAGGATGCCAAGAATGGAATTCTCAAAGATCGAACGATATTTGAGTTCACTTTCACGCAGGGATTGCTCAACATACGTGCGCTCAATCAACAGTTCCCATTCATTAAGTACGCGTTGGATGGTATGAGGCAGATCCCGATAGGTTTCGGGTCGCTTGACAATATAATCCATTGCGCCCCCCTTGATGGCCTCCACCGCCAGATGTTCGTCACTGATGCTGGTGATCAACAGAACCGGGTAACCAATGGAGAGCTTGTCCACCCTGAGAAAATCCAGCCCGCGCCCATCCGGAAGATTTAGATCCGATATCAGCAAATCCGGTTCTTCATTGCGCAACCACTGGCGGGCAGCCACATATCCATCCACAATCGTCAGAGCGATATTGGAATTGCCTGTAATGATGGAACGACGGGCCAACTCAGCGTGGTCCGCATTATCTTCCACCAGCAGAACTTTAACCTTTGTTTCGCTCATCATTGGAGGAGTTACCAAATCCTTAACTCATTTTAGAGATGAATCCCTGATCTAGCAAGTGGATAAATGCTTCCACCACCTGTGGATCAAAATGCTGGCAGGATTGCTGAAGAAGATAATTGCGGGTTCTTTCCTCAGACCATGCCGGCCGGTAAGGTCGATCAGAGGTCAGGGCATCCCACACATCCACTATGGCAAATATGCGCGCCTCAAGCGGAATTTCCTCCCCTTTCAGCCCACGGGGATAACCGCTTCCATCCCACTTTTCGTGATGGCAGTAGGGAATATCAATGGTGCGCTCAAAGTTGGGAATTCCGGAAAGGAATTGCTGGGCATATTCGGGATGCTGACGCATGACAATCCATTCTTCTTCCGTCAATGGCCCGGGTTTAAATAGAATACTGTCAGGGATGGCAAGCTTGCCAATATCATGCAGCAACACGCCGCGGCGAAGATCGCGCAGTTGTTCTTTATTCAACCCCATATGTTCAGCCAGCAGGATGCTGACCCTGGTGACCCGATCCGAATGTCCCTTGGTTTCTTTGTCCCGCATTTCCAGCGTACGCGACCATCCTTCCAGGGTGGCTTCATAGGCGGCTGTCAACTCACGGTTCTTTTCTTCCATTTGGGCAAACAGATGGGCATTCTCCAGCGCCATGGCGATTTGCATGGCAAGCGAATGGAAAAAATCAACCCAGTTGTTATCAAACAGGTTGCCAAACGGGCTGCCGATCACCATGTAACCGATCCTGATCTCGTGCATTAACAATGGCAAAATCGCAACGGAAACCAGGCCCTGCCCCACCGGTGCACCAGTGGCAATTCCGTTCTGACCGGTGCGGCTGAGCAGCATCACCGGCTGTCCACTATTCTCTGCAAGATACGCGTCGCCTTCCAGCCAATTGATCAGGTCGGTTGCGCTGTCGGCGTCCATGCCTGTTCTTGCCACACAAGTCAATTGATCAGTGTTCCAGTTGGTCAGGAACACCGCCACCGCCCCGATTTCAGGCATCTCTTCCAAATAATGAAGAACGGCATCCATCACCGGGGTGATTTCGCGGTGAGAGGTAATCGCCACGTCAATGTCATGCAGCGCCATGAGCTGATGCAGTCGATCACGCATTTGCTGGCGGCTCTCTTCCAGTGCGTCTTCGGTCAGCTTGCGCTCAGTGATGTCTTGAATGGTTCCAAACACCCGCACAGCACTGCCGCCTTCATCGAACTCAATGCGCGCCAGGTTGTGAACATGGCGCAATTCGCCGTCCAAGCGGGTGATGCAGTAGACAATATCGAAAGCCTTCCCCTCCTTTAAAAATTGTTCTTACTTTTCATTAAAACGTTGCCGGTCATCTGGATGGATAAATATCAACCCCATTTCAATTGTGGGAGCACGGCCAACATCCAAGCCGAAAATGGTGAACATTTCTTCCGACCAGGTGAGTGTATTGGCGCGCAAATCAATTTCATAGCTTCCAAGGCGGGCCAGTTTTTCTGCTTCTTCCAGCTTGGCCTTGCTGAGTTTCAATTGCTCCTGATCCTTGCGGCGCTCGGTGATATCGCGCGCGAGGATCAACAGGCTCGGTTTTCCGTTGACCTCGATGGGAATACCGAGGGTTTCAAAGAAAGCGAACTCCCCATTTTTCTTGATAATCGGTATTTCCAGAGCAGGTGTGGTTTCCCCGGGGATCATGGCCTTCAAGGATTGATGGACCATTTCCAGGGCATCTGGATGGACAACTGACAAAATATCCCTTTCCTGGAAATCCTCCAGGGTGAAGCCGGAGAGCAGGGTGGTTGCCGGATTAATGTATACAACCCGCTTGTTCTGATAAACGATCACTGCTTCCGGGATGTTATCCACCAGGTTGCGGAAACGCTCTTCGCTCTTACGCAGGTCGTCATCCATCTTTTTCCGCTCAGTGATATCCAGAGCAGAAAAAGTGACCCCGAGCATAAGATCTGCCGGGTTTATCGGCGCCGAACTCAACAGGATATCCCGAATTTCACCGTCTTTTCGAATCCACCGTGTGACCACCGTGCCCTTGCCGTGAAGTTTAATCTGGCGGTACTTCTCCACGCCGACGTAATCATAGTCTTCATCGGTTGGGTATAAAATGCGGGCGTTGCGTCCGATCAGCTCTTCACGTTGATAACCAAGCATATCCAGCAGGGTCTGATTGACATCCTGGATCACACGATTGACGTTCAAACCAATACCAATGGGGGCTGCGCGGAAGATGCTCTGTAAACGTTCATCCCGCTCCCGCACCAGTTCTCCGGCTTCTTTGCGTGCTTGAATGTTTATAATGAGTGAAAGGTAATAACCAGGTGTATTGGCAGTGCCGGGAACCATGGAGATATTGACCTCACCCCACACGACACTTCCATTCTTATGAATGTAGCGTTTTTCCAGTTTGGCTTTTTCCAAGCTCCCTGCCGCAATTGCTTTTAATTCATTTATGCCAATATGCAAGTCATCTGGATGGGTGAATTCCAGAAAGGTTCTACCCATCAACTCATTCTCGCTGTATCCCAAAAACTCGCAAAAAGCATTGTTGCAACGCTGAAAACGCAAGTCAAGATCGGCCATGACAGCCCCAATGGGCGACAGATCAAATGTAAGCCTGAACTTCTCCTCACTGGTGCGCAATTCATCTTCAATCCGTTTACGTTCGGTGATATCCCTGATAAAACAAACCAATCGGTCCGCGTGCAAACTGGTCGTACTCACTTCCAGAAGACGCAGTGTGCCATCTTTTCGGCGGTGATGGGTCTCAAAAAAATCAGCGCCGTTGGAAAAGACCCCTTGCATATGCTGGCGGGTTTCATCAGGGGTTTCCATAACCTCCAGGTCATGCACGGTCATTTCCAGCAACTCATCGCGGGTGTACCCCACCGTGTTGCAGAAAGCATGGTTCACTTCCAGTATTTTGCCTTCGGAATTCAGCAGCAAATAACCATCAATGGTGGTATTGATGATGTTTCCCAGCAACTGCTCCCGCTCCGACAGGGCTTGCTCGGCGCGGCGACGCATGACAATATCATTCCACTCGCGCATCCATCGGCTGATCATTCGGGGAAGATCACGATAAAACTCCGGGGTTTTCACCACGTAGTCGAGGGCGCCCATTTTTAGCGCATCCACAGCATCCTGTTCTCCACCCTGACTGGTAAGGATGATGATGGGATGAGTACGCGCATATTCCTTGCGATTTAACAGATCCAGCCCTGAACCATCCGGCAGTTTCAGGTCCACCAGCACCAGGTCCGGCTGTCCAGATTCCACCCACGAAAATGCGCCTGCCAGGTCCTCCACAACGATCAGGGACCAATCCTTCATCCCCCGAAACATGGCTCGCCGCACCAATTCCGCGTGAGTGGGTTCATCCTCCACCAGCAATAAACAAAATTCTGATTGGACCATTTCAAACCCCTTTTGCCGCCGGATCAACACGGTTCATCCGGCCCACAACCTATAGAGAAAATCACACGGGCGGCGGGGCAGGCAAACAGAAATAAAATTTACTTCCCTTCCCTTTTCCATTTGACTCAACCCACACCGCTCCGCCGTGATTCTCCACAATACGCCTGACCACTGCCAGCCCCACCCCGTTACCTTCGGTGGATGGGTCCACTTTCTGGAATAATTCAAACACCTTCTCCCGATTTCCCTCCTCAATACCCATTCCGTTATCCGCCACCGAAAACACCACCGACGTACCATGTTGTTTAAAACCAATTTCAATAAACGGGTTGGGTTGCTCGCCCATGTATTTAATGGCATTTTCCAGCAGGTTCTGCCACACCTCCACCATGCGGGTGCGGTCCACGGGCACCTCAGGCATGTTGGGCTGCACCTGTACAGCCACCCTCTTTTGATGCATTCGTGCCGATAACAACTCAAGTGCCTCCTGCACCACCTCATTCATGCATACTCGCACCGGAGGGTTGGTGACTTTGCCTATCCGTGACAGATCCAGCAAATCGTCCAGTAAAACACGCATTTTCTCTGCAGCGGCTTCAATCCGATCCACATCCGACAGGATCGTTTCCGCATTACCGGCTTGCAGATCCTCCCGCAACCAGTCCACAAACCCTTTGATGGTGATCAATGGACTTTTTAAGTCATGGGAAACCGTGTAGGTAAAACGTTCCAATTCATTGTTTTTGCGTTCCAGATCCGCGATCAACTGCTCGCGTTCCATTTCCGCCTTTTTCGCCGGGGTGATATCGGTGAACAGGGTGGCAAACGCCATGGGGCGCGGACAGTAAACCTGAATGTGATAATAACGATCCAGATCCCGCGAATATCGTTCCAGCTCGAGGGGTTCACCGGTAAGGGCCACCGAACCATAAGCCTCCACCCAGTAGGGCTCCAGATCCGGCAGCACCTCGGTGGCGCGTCGCCCTACAATCTCCTCCCGCTTTAAACCGGTTTGTATTTCAAAAGCCGGGTTGACATCCAGGAAAATATAATTCACAGGTGTGCCGGTCTCATCGCACACGATCTCGTGCATGGCAAAGCCTTCGGCCATGGTGGAGAACAGTGCCCGATAACGCGCTTCACTTTCCGCCAGCACCTGTTCCACCTGGCGCCGTTCGGTGATATCCTCCAACACCCCGGCAAAGCGCACCACATTCTCATTTAGATCCATCACCGGATAAGTACGCCCCCATACCCAACGAACTTCGCCATCCGGACGGAGAATCCGGTACGAGTAATCAAAGGCAATCCCCTTTTCCCTCAAGTTCTTTTGCTGCTGGCGCACCTGCTCCAAATCATCCGGATGAACAGCCAGCAGGAAAGATTGCGGATCCTCATACAGGCTCTGGCAGGTGCGCCCAAATATCGTCTCAAACCGGGGGGATACATAGGTGATCGCTCCGGTTTCCCTGTCCCGCAGCCAGAATACCTCATGAATATTTTCAGCCAGTTCACGCAGGCGTTGTTCACTCTGGCGCAGAGCCAACTGAACCCGCTGGGCTTCCACTGCGTTCCACACCGCATCCATTAACAGGGTTAACTGGCGGATATCGGCTTCATCGTAATCGTCCTTCTTGTTTCCCACACCCACCACTGCCACGATGCGTTCATCGCGCATCACCGGAATGGTCAAAAAACGCGTCAGCGCAACATGCCCTTGCGGATATCCTTTTTTAAGATGATTGGGAGCCGGGAAATCATTTATCAATATCGGGCGGCGCTGTCGTACCGCTTCCCCCCATATACCGGTTTTTGAAAGATCATACACGGTTCTTTTTTCAGCAATGGCGCAATCAGCCATCACCCCGTTGGACCAGGTATTCAGGGTGAACTTCTGTGTATCCTCATCATAAAAATAAATGTAGCCATACTGGCTGCTCGTCAATGAAATTGCCTGCAACAGGGAAAAGTCCAGCAATTCTTGAATATCTTTGGCAGGGAAGCGGTTAATCGCCAGTAAACTTTCCAGTCGGGCTTCATTCAAAGCCCGTTCTTCCTTCTCCCGGGTCAGCCGATCAAGGTCAATCACAGCCAACATCAACAGCCGCCCGTCATCATCTTCCATCCAAGTGGGTTGCACCCCCACCTTCAAATATCCACCCCGATTATCTGCCAGGCGCAGGTGATGGGTCGATATTACGGCTGGGTCTTGAGAGGGGCATGACAATTGTTGATAAATGAAAGTATCATCGGGATGAACAAACGACAGAAAGGAACACCCCTTGAGTGCTTTCACATCCATATTCATCATGGAGCAAAACTGTCGGTCAACCCGCCTGAAATTGCCTTCACTCGTAAGCATTGCATAACCGGTAGCAGCGTTAATTTCCATGCATCATTCCCATCACTCTAAACGCCATGTCTCTCCGAAATTCTTTCAGAGAGGGGTGGAATATTGGCAAACAGCAGGAGGAAAAGCATGTCCTGATTAATTTTACAGAATTCATGCACTTTCTCCAACTAGACAATAAAGAATTATGGGGCGGGGAAAAGTAAAATCGCCATAAATATTGATTACAGAACGATGATTAAAACCCTTGTATTGTGAGTATAATTGTCCAGACAAATCACGAGGTTAGAAACAAATTCAACGGGCAGAGGATGGTTAATGAACGAAGAATTATTCAACACCCATGACTCACTCACTTTTGACGATGTTTTGATCGTGCCGGGATACAGCGAAGTCCTTCCAGCACAGGTTGACATACGCGCGCGGCTGGTGAAGGACATTGTGCTCAACGCCCCCCTGCTATCGGCTGCCATGGATACTGTCACCGAAGCCCGCCTGGCGATCGCCCTGGCGCGCGCCGGGGGTATCGGCATTTTGCACCGCAACATGGCTCCCGATGCACAGGCTGCTGAGGTGGATCGGGTGAAACGTTCAGAGGCAGGCATGATCTCAGACCCCATCTGCCTGCCGCCACACGCCACCCTGCAACAGGCTGAGGAGATCATGGGGCATTATCACATCAGCGGTATTCCGGTGGTTGACCCCGATACTCACCGGCTGGTGGGAATCCTGACCAATCGCGACATCCGTTTTACCGAAGCCGCCGATATGCAGCGCCCCGTGCAGGACTTCATGACCGGCGAAGGATTAATCACTGCACCGCGCGGCACCACCCTTGAACAAGCCCGTCAGATTTTACAGAAACACCGCATTGAAAAACTGCCCCTGGTGGATGATGATGGCCGTCTGATCGGGTTGATCACGGTGAAGGATATACAGAAAAAGAGCGACTTCCCCAATGCCTCGGTGGACCGCCGCGGACGCCTGCTGGTGGGTGCTGCCGTGGGCGTGGGCGCAGACCTCGAAGAACGCGTCAGCCTGATGGCAGAGCGCGGCGTGGATGTGGTGGTGGTGGATACCGCCCACGGTCACACCAAAGGTGTGATCGAAGCCATCCGGCGCATCAAAGCCATCCATCCAGACATGCCCGTGATCGCCGGTAACGTGGTCACCGAGGAAGGCACGCTGGCACTGATCGACGCCGGAGCAGACGCGGTCAAGGTGGGCGTTGGCGCGGGTTCCATCTGCACCACGCGCATCATCTCTGGCGCTGGCATGCCGCAAATGAGCGCCATTTACCACTGTGCGCGTGCTGCACGAACACGCGGAATACCGGTGATCGCCGATGGCGGCATTAAATTCTCAGGCGATATTGTCAAAGCCATGACCGCCGGCGCCGAGACGGTGATGCTGGGCAGCCTGCTTGCCGGGCTGGAGGAAGCTCCCGGCGAACTGGTGCTGTATGAGGGCCGTCAGTTCAAAACCTACCGCGGCATGGGCAGCCTGGGCGCCATGCAGGGCTACGGGCGCGACCGCTACGGCAGCGGGCAGAGCGCGGGCAAGCTGGTGCCCGAAGGCGTGGAAGGCATGGTGGCTTACCGCGGTGTTCTGTCTGATTATGTCTATCAGTTATTGGGCGGTCTGCGCAGCGGCATGGGTTATGCAGGCGCTGCCTGTCTGGAAGACTTGCGCACCCGTACGCGCCTCACCCGCATCAGCGGCGCAGGACTGATCGAGAGCCATCCGCACAGTATCACCATCACCCGTGAAGCGCCCAATTACCAGCGTGGGAACGACTAGATATAAAACACCACCCGAAAATCGGGTGGTGTTTTTGGTTATCATCATTCACCGGTCAGGGCGGGCAATCCCCACACACCAACCGTTCCATCCGCCAGCGCCGCTGCCAGCCACCCGCCATCGGGTGAGAACACAACATCCTTCACGTCAGTTTCAACCTCAAAAAAGGTCAGAGCAGTGGGAGGGTTGATC
>DAOUGC010000135.1:0-16254 GCA_034429695.1 Levilinea sp. | reverse complement strand
CCCAGTTGCTCACCAGCCCCGCCCGCCCGATCTTTATGGCGTTTTCAGGCCTGTTCCTGCTGCTTTCGGTGCTGGCCGTGCTCACCCTGTTGCAAATTGCACGCTTGCGAAAAGCATGGCACGAGAGCGCCGCGGCCATGAATCAAATCAAGGATTTCTACATTCAACACACGGGCAATCCACCCATCGGTCAGGCGCTGCGCTGGACCAGTGGGTCTTTGCCCAGACGCTTCAAACGCAACAGTATTTCATCCTATCTGGCAATTGAGGTGGCGCTGGTGGGTGCAGTCACCATTGGGGCTGCAGTTTTCTTCTGGCAATCTGCCGGCGGAAATGTGGTGTGGCCCGCCTTTCCTGCCGGAGCATTGTTTTTCTGCCTGCAAATTTATATTTACTGGCGTTCCGTGCAATGATGCTGCCATACCCCCAAATTTAACGGAAAAACCGGGCAGCGGCGAACTGCCCGGCAAGGGTACTCTCTTTTCTCCGCTTATGTGCTGTTTACAGCTCGACGGTGACCGGAATCATGCCTTCGAGGATGAACTCGAGCGCCATGGTGTGGCTGCATCGCCCGCGCGACTGGAAGAAATCGCAATCGCAATGCCATGTGCCGTTATCGTAGCTCACCTCGTGCGGGTTGTTGGCCCCATCCATGGTGACCTTGAAAGACGAAAAGTGGAAACGATCACGCTCCTGTGCGTATCGCTTGGCTTTTTCAATCTTGCCGATCATGCCGTAGTCCATAAGGGGATACTCCTTTCACTACTACTGGGTATGGGTAACAGAAAGGCACGCGACATCAGCGTGCCCTGAAGGATTCCTTATTAAGTTGTCCGCTCCACAATACTCGCATGGCGTTTTGGCTCCGATAAGTTTCTATTATCATAGTACGTTTCCCAGTCAGAGTCAACGTACAGCATAAACTCTTAACTGGATTGTATGTCACCTTTTTTCATCAATTTTTCCAGAACCAGGCCGTCCTCACCACCGCTGTAATATCGGCGCCACACGCTCACCTGTCGGTAGCCACGCTTCTCATACAGGGCAATCGCATCCAGGTTGCTTCGCCGCACTGTCAGGCGAATGTACGGGCTGCCGATGCGTTGTTCTGCCACATCCAGCATGACACTGGCAATGCCCATGCGGCGGAACTCTGGCAGCACGCCAATGGTGGTGATCCAGCCGGTGTTCTCATCGCTACGATGTTCACCCGCCACAAACCCCACCATCATATCGTTCAACACGGCTTTTAATCGCACAATGCCCGGAAACGTCAGCACACCAATCAAGTCGAACAACGGCCAGGCGTCCAGGTCAAAACAGGCTTGTTCGAGTTTGCGCAAATCAGCAAGATCGCGCAAATGGGCTTGAGTGATGGCTACAGCGGCGTTTCCGGGCAATGACGATTCCTCTGGGGCAGCTTACATCTTGCCGCCGTTGCGAATATTGATAAAGTCACCCGCCAACCGGCTGAATTCCATGGGGAAGATCCACTTGGTGGAGGGGCTGTTAGCCATGTTGCGCAGGGTGTCAAAATACTGCAGCGTCATGGTGTTGGCATCAACCGTCTGCGCCACTGAATAAATGCGCTCCAGGGCGTTGGTGAAACCTTCAGCGCGCAGCAACTGCGCCTGGCGCTCACCTTCGGCACGCAGCACCGAAGCCTGCTTTTCACCATCAGCACGCAGAATGGCTGCCTGGCGCTCACCTTCAGCCACATTCACGGCGGCCTCGCGCGTACCGGTTGATTCGGTCACCACGGCACGGCGGTTGCGTTCGGCTGAAAGCTGGCGGTTCATGGCATCCTGCACGTCGCGCGGCGGGATGATCTCGCGAATTTCAACGTTGGTCACCTTAACACCCCAGCGCTCGGTCACTTCATCCAGGCGGGTGCGCAGGCTGTTATTAATTTTCTCACGCTGTGACAGCACATCATCCAGCGCAATACCGCCGATTACCGAACGCAGGGTGGTGGTGGCGATACCCTGGGCAGCCAGCTCAAAGTTGCCCACCTGCAATACCGATTGTACGGGGTCAAACACTTTGTAGTACCACAGGAAGTCGATTGAGATGGGGGCATTATCCAGCGTAATCGAAGTCTGTACCGGGATCTCGCGCACCAGTTCGCGCAGATCCACAGATACAGCCCGGTCAATGAAGGGCAGCAGAATCACCAGACCTGGCCCCCGCGAGCCAATGGAACGACCCAGCCGAAAGACCACCAGGCGTTTGTACTCAGGCACCACCTTGATGGCGCTGGTGAGAAAAACAAACAGGATGAGGAAAGCTCCCCCCACACACAAAATCGTCGTAAAATTCATGCCATTTCTCCTTCAGGATTCTCCTGATCTTAAAGATCTGTGTTGGCAGCCTGCCGGGTGACCTCGACGTACAATACCAGGCCTTCCCGACCCGTCACCCGCACCAGCGCTCCCACGGGGATCTCCTCGTTGGAGCGGGCTGACCATTCTTCACCGTCAATATAGACGGAACCTTCCCTGTATATATTGGTGCGCGCCCTGCCGACCTCGCCGATCAACGCATCCGGGTCGTGCCGCACCGGCTGCTGGATGGCTTCCAGGCTCTTGCGCCCCATGAACCACAACACCAGCACTGAAAAGATTGACATACCAATTGCCAGCCAGGGGTCCACCACGATCAGGCTGTCCTCACCCTTGAAAAGCAACAGGGATCCCCCCAGCACCGCCAGCAAGGACACTCCCAGGAACAGGTAAGATTTTGCCCTGCGCACCGAGAAAACAAACGCCACCACTCCCAGCAGCAGCACCGGCAGCGCCCATGCATTGATGGGCAAATTGACCACCCCGTAGCCTGCCAGCAACAGCAGAAACAACGCTGCAATTTCTATGATGCCTGTCCCCGGTGAGACAGACGCCAGCAGTGCCAGGACAAAACCGACCACCAGCAAAAAGTAGGCAACATTTGGATCAAGAAGAAAGTTCATTGGGCACATCCCTGCGCGAACTGATTGAATTTCAGGCGCTTAACCCATTATACAATTTTTAAAGTCTCAAGACAGCAGATTATCTTTGGTCAGCAACCGCCCGCAGCCCCATACTTCCCTGCCAGAAGCATCAACAGGGCCAATATGAGCGAAAATCATCATTAAAAAGGCGTGAATCGGCATGATTCTTGCCTTAACCGCTATTCTTTCGGGCAAACATCCATTAAAATGATGGTAATGGATTGTCCTGATTGTAGTAGGCATTTCCACAGCCTGCGCCTGTATGGCCTTCTCGCGCTGTTGCTTGCCCTGATTCTGGCGCCCACCGCAGCGGCAGCCGCTCAGGATTCTGATTCCGGCAAGCTGATCATCTCCCCACTCGATACCACCGCATTCCCCGCCATCAGCTTTACCATCAACGCCTATGACCCTTCCGGTGCGCTGATCTCCGACCTGCAACCGCAGGAGATCAGCATCCTTGAGGATGGGCAGGCGGTTGGGGTGTCCCAACTGGAGCAATACCAGCCGGGCGTTCATTTTATCGTCGCTTACAACAGCGGACCGCACATGGCCACCCAGCAGGAGGACATCAGCCTGTACATGCGCACCCAAATGGCCCTCACCGATTGGGTGCAATCCCGTCCGGTAGAAGGGCCGGATGGTTTTTCGATCATCACCAATTCCAATTATCAGGCGCTACATCTTGATCAACAACCCATGTGGGTGGATGCGCTGCTCAGTTACCAGCCCCAACCTGCCTCTGACACCCCTTCCCTGGTCAGCCTGTCACAGGCGCTGGATGTAGCCGCCGACCCAACCCAGGACGCAGCGCAACGGCGGGCGGTGCTGTACATCACCACGCCCCCGTCCATCCCCAATCAGGCTGCCATGATCAGTCTGGCACAGCGGGCACGACAATTGAACGTGCCGGTCTTCGTCTGGATGGTCACAACCCCCAATACATCCGATGCGCAAGCCGAAGGCGCGCTGCTGCAACTGGCAAACGCATCGGGTGGGAAGATGTTTATTTACACTGGCATGGAAGCCCTGCCATCGCCTGAAGAATACCTGGCGCCGCTGCGCAGTGTACTGCGCGCCACATTTACTTCACGTGCGGTTGCCAGTGGAGACCACACCGTGACGGTCAGCTTTACCCGCAACGGTCTCACCCTCACCACGCCAGCACAGACTTATTCTGCAAACGTACTTCCGCCCAACCCCATCTTCCTGGCTCCGCCCACGCAAATCATCCGCGAGTGGTCAGCACCGGTTGGGGAGGAGGAAACCGCGTTGCTGCCCACCACGCAACCCATTCGGATAATGGTTGAGTTCCCGGATGGGCATCCAAGAGCGTTGACTGCCTCACGCCTGTTTGTGGACGGTGTACTTGCCGTTGAAAATACTGCTGAACCTTTTGATACATTTGAATGGCCCCTGGAAGCCTACACCCAGTCGGGTCAGCATCTGCTGCGCGTTGAGGTGGTGGACGTGCTTGGCCTCTCCCAGAACAGCATTGAGACCCCGGTTGATCTTCAAGTAGCCGCGCCCCGCCTCAGCCTGGTCCAACGTCTGATCAGTGACCGCCGTTTGTTGATCGGCCTGGCGCTGCTGGTCTCAGGTGCGGTGCTGGTGAGCGTTCTCATCTACACCGGCCGGCGCTCTGGCTGGCAGGCTGACCGTCGGCGTCAAATGCAACGCTTCAAAGACCCGGTCACCCAACCGGTGAATATCCGCCAGGACGGGGTTCGCACTAATGGGTTGATCACCGCCCCCAAACGTCGGGCCACCCAATCCGCCGGACGCTCGCCGTCCATGTCAGAGAGAAAGCCGCTTTTCCATTCCAAACCCGCCCCGCGCACACCGCCCCAATCCGAAACAGGGTTGATCTCCAGCAACCCTCCGGCCGTCAGTGCACCTGCCGCGGTAAACACCCTTTCCCGCACCACTGTTGATCACGAAAGTGAAAGACCGGTCTTCAGGCTGACGGGAGTTGAGTCAAACCTGCACGATGAACCACGCCTGGTTCGTCTGGACCCCGGCGGCGAAGCCCTGGAAGCACAGCCCATTGTGCTTAATCACAAGGAAATCACACTGGGTTCAGACCCAAACAAAGCAAACATCCTCCTGTCGGAACCCAGCGTTTCCCCCTTGCATGCCCGCTTTTTCCAGCAGGATGCTAAAATTTATATGGCTGATTGCAGTTCCGTGGCCGGAAGCTGGGTGAACTATGCGCCAGTCTCCACCCACGGTGTATGTCTGGCCAATGGCGACCTGATCCATATCGGCAGGGAAACCTTCCGCTTTGAAACCGGCCAATCGCTGCCCCAGCGCACAGCCACTGTCACCGTACTCAAAGAAGATTGACATGATTCGCACCGACGCTGTCCACCACCCTGTATACGCCATCACCCACCCGGGCATGACCGGTAAGAATAATGAAGACCGGTATGGTCTCACCGGCTTGCGGTTGGGTCCTGCAGATAACACACCTGCCGTGCTGGCAGTTCTGGCGGATGGCATTGGCGGTCACCGTGCCGGCGAGGTGGCTGCCCAGATGGCGGTGGATATTGTGTTGGAGCGGGTGAGCACGGGTGACCCCGGCGCTCCACTGGAGGCAATCCGCGCCGGCATCGTCGAGGCGAGTGAAGCGATCCATGTTTCCGCTGCCGACGATCCCTCGCGTCAGGGTATGGGGGCAACCTGTGCGGTTGTGCTGTTGATGGGCAGGCGCATGTACACCGCCACAGTGGGTGACTCGCGCATTTACCTGATGCGCGGCGACACCATCCGGCAGATCAGCATTGACCACACCTGGATCCAGGAAGCGCTTGATTCGGGCGTGCTGCACGAGGAGGATGTGCGCGGGCATCCAAATGCCCACGTCATTCGCCGCTATCTGGGTTCACCCCAGCCACCCGAGGTTGACCAGCGCATCCGTTTGAACCCGCGCGAGACCGACGCCCAATCCGTGGCCAATCAGGGTATCACCCTTAAAAATGGCGACCGCGTGTTGCTGTGCAGCGACGGGCTTTCCGATCTGGTGGGTCCGCTGGAGATCCTGGAGGCATTTCAAACCCACACCGCCGAGGCAGCCCTGCAAAGCCTGGTCGATCTGGCAAACGTGCGCGGCGGCCATGACAACATCACCATTGTGACGATACAGATCCCCGGCGGCAAGGGGACCCCTCCAGCAAAACGCAGCAAAATACCGCGCTGGTTGCTGGGCGGTTGTCTGCTGATCCTGGCATCTGCCGTACTGATCGCTGCCCTGGCGTTCGGTTGGCTGTGGTTGAATGATCTGCCACCTTTTAACGGAGATGCCACCGGCTCGCCACCGGCGGTTGTGACCGTTGGCCCCGGCACCCCCCTGCCAGACGAACTGGATGGTGCGGCACCCGCCACCGCCACGCTGCGCCCGTTGCCCAGCCAGACGCTGACGCCGGTCTTCCTGCCGCCCGACGTGCTGGAGAACGGCGCCACCCTGACGCCGTGGAGCACCAACACACCTGCACCCACCACCACCGCCACAGCCACCATCACCTCCACACCCACCCCCCAGTAGGAAAATCATATGAAAGCCACCCAGACCCTGCCCGCCGGTTTGATCCGCGGCGGTCGATTTGACCTGACCTCCAAACCCATTGTGCTCATCCTGATGAACGTGATTGGTTTTGGATTGCTGGCGCTGTCCGGCGCGTTGTTCCATGCATTGATCACCGCCCTCCGGCCGGATTACACCAACAGCCTCACCATCAGCGGGCTGGGTGGTGCATTCAGCCTGTTGTTGGCGCTGGTCGCGGTTACCGTGATCATGCTTGTGGTGCACGAGGGCATTCACGGCCTGTTCTTCTGGGTCTTTACCCGCTCCCGCCCGCGTTTTGCCTTTAAAGGCTGGTACGCCTACGCCGCAGCACCCGGCTGGTATATTCCAGTACCGCAATATCTGGTGGTGGGGCTTGCTCCGGCAGTTCTCATGACCCTGATTGGCGCGCTGCTGATCCCGATCCTGCCGGTAAAATTACTCTTCCCCCTGCTGTTGCTGGTGGCGTTTAACATCAGTGGTGCAGTCGGCGACCTGTGGGTCGTCTTCTGGTTGCTGCTCCGTCCACGCGGCAGCTACACGCTGGATTTTGGCGATGCCGTGGAAGTGTACGTGCCAGCCACCGCCGAAGAAGCGTAGCGCACGAATTTTCGTCATCCTTCAAAGCTGCATGACAGTTGCGGGGGCCGGGGTGTACGCAGCGGCTTTGCGCTTCATCCGTCCCCTGCTTGTCGCATGGGGCGGATTATGGTAGAATCTTCACGCGCTGGGAGGGATGGCCGAGTGGTTTAAGGCGCCTGTCTTGAAAACAGGTGTGGGGCAACTCACCGTGGGTTCGAATCCCTCTCCCTCCGCTCAGTAAGACAATGACAAGCAAGACAACCAAATAGCGTTTTGCACCCGGGGAGGTGCCAGAGTGGCCGATTGGGCTCGCCTGCTAAGTGAGTGCTGGGTTACCTCAGCCGCGGGTTCGAATCCCGCCCTCTCCGCCAGAATGAAAAAGCTGCATGGACTTCGCGCCAGGCAGCTTTTGGTTTTAATAAGTTGTCGCGAGGAAAATCAGATTCTTTCCCCGGTTGGCGGTTCACCCCCTATTCGGCTTGCCTCCCATCCGGTGGAGCGCCCCACCAACCGACAAAAACCACGCAGGTCTGCTCACATCGATCTTTTCCATATGATCCAATTAAATAAAGAACAGGAGCGGTTGCCCGCTCCTGTGTCACCATTTCAACTGACGGCTTTTCTCACCAGGTCCGCCAGCATCTTTTCAACCTCAGGCGTGATCTCGCTCACCGCATACGAGGTGGGCCACAACGCGCCGTCGTCCAGGTTTGCCGAGTCGGTAAAACCAAACGTCGCATAGCGCGATTCAAATTTGGATGCCGCCTGAAAGAAACACACCACCTTGCCATCGCGCGTGTAGGCTGGCATTCCATACCATGTGCGCGGCATCAGTTGGGGCGCGTTGGCTTTGACGATCTCGTGAATGCGTTCAGCCAGCCGACGTTCAGACTCCGGCATCTCCGCGATTTTCTCAAACACATCCTTCTCCCCTGCTTCACGATTTTTGGCCTGACGCTCTTCTGCCTTTAGTTCCTTTGCCCGCTCTTTCATTGCGGCCCGCTCCTCAGCGGAAAATCCCTGATTTTCTCTCGTGCTCACGCCGCCATTCCGGGCTGATTTTTTTGTTTCCTGTAATCCACTCATTCAATACCTCCCAATACCTGTATCAAACAGAACGCTTGTCTTTGCCGGCGCTTGTTTTTCAATATACCACCTCTTTTGCGCTTGCGCCGCCAATCAATTAGTTATATAATAAAGATACTTTATAATAAAGGCAATGTCAAGAGGGAATATGAACACAACCCCAAAAGCTGAGCTTGAGGAGCGAGCCTTGAACGCAGTCCGTGAGTACGGGGTGCAACTGGCGCATTTCCGCAGCGCAATGGACGAGTGGGCGGGCCTCAACCCGACCGACATGGAATGTCTGCGGCTGTTGTTCCTTGAAGGGGTATCCACACCCTCCAAACTTGCCCGTCACACGGGTCTCACCACCGGTGCAACCACGGCCATGCTCGACAGGCTGGAACAGGCGGGGTTAATTGAGCGGCATCCCAATCCTGCCGACCGGCGCGGAACCCTCATTTCCACCACTCCGTCCTGCTCACAAAAAATGGCTGGCTGGTTTGCATCAGCCCGCCAGGCGCAGGCAGATCTGATTGCGCAATTCACCGGGCAGGAACTGGAGATCATCGCCGATGCCTTTGAGCGTTTCGCGCGGTTGTGGGAACGGGAGCGCGAAAAAATTGAGGGAAAGGTGTGACAGGAAGAAAATCCCGACTTCTGGTGAAGCAGCCATTCTTTTTAATGACCATTACCTCCCCTTTCCAGCGCAGCATTAACCTTATCTCCGCCATTTTTTGGGAACTCATGTAAACTATCTTATACCGTAGAGTTCGATTCCACCTGCTGATAGCGATCCCCAGCTTTTGGGTGCAAAGTCTGCCAATCCCCGGTTCAGTAACGGGATTGTTATGCACCCACCGACCAAAAAGGATCATTATTTCAGACCGGCAACACACCTGGAGGAAAGATGACCACAGTTGAGGTCCCCGTCCAATCCGAAGCTGCTCCCAAAAATGCAACCACTGGCAGGCCCATTTCCAAAAAGACCTGGGCTGTGATTATCATGCTGGGCCTTGGCGGACAGCTTGCCTGGGCGGTGGAGAACCAGTTCTTCAACAGCTTCATGTACAGCAACATCACCCCGGACCCCCGCCCGGTCTCATGGATGGTGGCCATCACCGCCGTGGTCGCCACACTCACCGCCATCTTCATGGGTACCCTGTCTGACCGCACCCGCACACGCTGGGGGCGCAGAAAGCCGTATCTGTTGTTTGGCTATCTGGCATGGGGCATAGTGACAGCCATGTTCCCCTCGGCGGCAGTGTTCAAGCCGGTGGGCACGGCGGTCTTCATGGCCATCCTGCTGGATTCGATCATGACCTTCTTTGGCTCCACCGCCAACGACGCCGCATATTCCGCCTACGTCACCGATGTAACCAACACCAGCAACCGCGGCAGGGTGATGAGCGTGGTTCAGATCCTGACCAACCTGGCAACGCTGATCATCTACACCGGCGCAGGCCCGCTGATTGACAGCTTTGGTTACTATATTTTCTTCTATATGATAGGGGGTGTGGTTTTGCTGCTCGGCTTGATCGGCGGCCTGTTTGTGCAGGAGGAACCGATCACTGAAGCCCCCAAAGGAAGTTACTGGAAAAACCTGGCGGAGACCTTCCAGTGGAAAAGCCTGGTGGAAAACAAGAACTTCCTTCTGCTGATGCTGGGTGTGCTTCTGTGGGAGCTGTCCTTTAATATCTTCTTCCCCTACATCATCATTTACAGCCAGTATTTCTTGAAACTGGATATCACCACCTCCTCCCTGGTGATCGGGGCGGTGCTCCTGATCGGCGGTGTCGCGCTGGCATGGCCGTTTGGATTGCTGGTGGACCGCTGGGGCCGCAAACCGGTCGCACTGTGCGCCATCCTGCTGGAAATGATCGGCCTGATGGCGTACTCACAGACCCGCACGGTCATCCCATTGATCCTCACCGGCATCCTGTGGCTGGCGCCGTTCACGGCGTGGCGCATCACCTGCAGCACATGGGCAAAAGATATGTACCCCGAGGATAAACGCGGGCAGTTCTCCGGCTTTTTCCTCATTTTCTGGGTCATGCTGCCCATGATTATCGGTCCCTTAACCGGCGGATGGCTCAGCAGCACCTACGGCATCAAGACCGTCATTGACGGGCAGGCAGCCATTATTCCCACCCCACTCCTGTTTCAGGTGGCCGGTGCGATGGTGCTTTTAACCGCCATCCCGATCTTCTTTGTCAAAGAACACAAAAATCAGGACAGGGCATAAAGGGAGGGAATGCGATGAGCTGGAAGCCGGTTGCTGGCAACATCATGACCCGCTGGGCAAACGACGTTTCACCTGACCACGTCTGGCAACAATATCCGCGCCCGCAGATGGTGCGCCCGCGCTGGGCAAACCTCAACGGGCTGTGGGACTACTGGATTACGCCGCGGGACGATCCCCGGCAGCGCACGGATTCCGGCCGGATCCTGGTTCCTTTCCCGATTGAATCGGCGCTTTCCGGTGTGATGCGCCGCCTGCAGCCGGAGGAATTATTATGGTATCAAAAGTCGTTCTCCGTCCCGCCGGAATGGCAGGACATGCGTGTTTTGCTGCACTTTGAAGCGGTGGACTGGCAGACAACGGTCACGCTGAATGGATGCGAACTGGGCACACATCAGGGCGGATACCTGCCTTTTTCATTCGATATCACCGACCACCTGGCAAACGGCGAAAATCAATTGATCGTCTCGGTGTGGGACCCTGGCAATGCCCACTGGCAGCAGCGCGGCAAACAGGCGTCCATCTCACAAACCACCCATTACACGGCGGCGTCGGGCATCTGGCAGACCGTGTGGTTGGAGTGTGTTCCCTCCACCTACATCGCCCGCTTGAAGATCACGCCCGATATCGACGCCGGTCTCGTGCACGTTCAGGTGCAGCCGGGCGGACAGAATGATGCGGCTCTGCCGCTTGTGATGCGGGTAAAGGAAGCCGGTGTGGTGATCGCAGAGCAGGAAACCGATGGCAACACGGACGAAGTGGCATTGCCCATCCCCGACCCAAAATTATGGAGCCCTGATTCACCCTTCTTATACGATCTGGAAGTTTCACTGGGTGAAGACCGGGTTGAGAGTTATTTTGGGATGCGCAAGTTCAGCCTGGAAAACCAGCGCCTGTGCCTGAACGGCAGTCCGCTCTTTCAATACGGCCCGCTGGATCAGGGTTACTGGCCGGATGGAATCTACACCCCACCCAGTGAAGAAGCCATGCGTTTTGACGTCGAGTTGACCAAACGGCTGGGGTTCAACATGATCCGCAAGCACGTCAAGGTGGAACCGCGCCGCTTTTATTACGACTGCGACCGCATTGGCTTGATCGTCTGGCAGGACATGCCCCACGGCGGCAAAATTGTCAGTGAGTTTGAGTCCAGCCTGGTAATCCTGTTTGGCTCGCTGCGGCGCGACAACAATTATCGCTACGCAGGACGGGAGGAAGAAGCGTCCCGCCAGAACTATCGCAACGAGCTGAAGGAAATGGTCGACCACCTGTACAACCACGCCTGCATTGGCATGTGGGTTCCGTTCAACGAGGGCTGGGGACAGTTTGACGCCAGGCAGATCTCCACCTGGCTCAAGCAGTACGACCCCACCCGTATGGTGGATGAGGCCAGCGGATGGTATGACCAGGGCGGCGGCGATTGCGTCAGCCGGCACCGCTACGTGCTCAAACTGGCTCCCATCCACCCGCAAGGGCAGCGCGCCGCGGTGCTTTCCGAATTTGGCGGCTACGCATTGCGGGTTGAAGGGCATATGTGGAATTATGACAAACAATTCGGCTACAAAAACGTTCAGAACCCGCAGGAGCTGACCTCGGCATACCTGGAGTTGCTTGAACGACAGTTAAAGCCGTTAAAACGCAGCCGCCTCTCCGCCGCTGTGTACACCCAGACCACCGATGTTGAAGGCGAGATCAACGGCTTCGTGACCTATGATCGTGAAGTGGAAAAGATGGACTTCGCCAGCCTGCAGCGCGCGCACCGCGAGTTGATTGAGTATTTTGGTGATGAGGGAACTGTGTAAAGGGGCACTGTCTATTGGTCATATAAAAGAAAAATGCAATGATGTGCCATACCCTTGGTAGCCTGATTTCTGATTCTGGCTTTCAACTGCATGGCTTTGTTTGTCACAACAAAACCTCTATATAGGCTCTGAGCACCTTTTCAACTCGAAACAATCGGGAATATTCCACCAACTGATCCAGATTCCGATCTTTTCGTTGAACATACCGTTTAAAAGCACCATTGATCATCTGAATATCAATCTGGTTTCGATTCCTGACGAGGTCGCATAATGTTCGTTCTGGAGAATACGTACTCACCAATTTTCCCCCGGGTGTTTTTGCATCGATCATCCCAAGAGAAAACAGGTCTGGTTTTACAAAATATACTTTTACCCCCTGAGCCTTTAACACTGTGGCATTATAGCCGGATGAAACCGTAACAGAGAAAAACAGTGGATTGCGGTCGGTAAGGTCAAGGAGGAAAAGCGCTGTTTCATGGGAAAATATCGTTTTTTTATATTGCGCTTGCAATAGCGCCATATCATCTGTAATAGCGGCAGGGGATTTGTACACACCTCTCCCCACTCGCTGGATTTTACCCTTCCTCATTAGGATGGAAAGATAGGATCGAGGAATGTTCAGCTTTACAAGATCGTGGGCGTAGAGCATTCCATTTTGGTTCTGCATCAGGGTCAGGATTCTTTGTTCCGGCTTCCCAGTATTTTTTACATTCATGCTTATATTTTACACAAAATAAGCACAAAAATAAATACACAAGGATGGGACTTTACTTTGGTTTAATTCCCTCCCCTACCCTCCTCTTCCAATCACCCTTATTTTGGTAAAATATGTCCATGAACAAGCCCAGAATCTACACGATGAGCTTTGCCAGGGTCTATCCTGAGTACATTGCCAAGGCGGAGAGAAAAGGACGCACCAAAGCCGAAGTCGACCAAATCATCCGCTGGCTGACCGGGTACACCCAGCCGGCGCTGGAGACCCAACTCGAGCGCCAGACCGATTGTGAAACCTTCTTTGCGGAAGCGCCGCAACTCAACCCGTGCCGCTCTTCGATCACCGGTGTGATCTGCGGTGTCCGCCTGGAGGAGATCGAGGACGATACCATGCGCGAAATCCGCTATCTGGACAAGCTGATCGACGAGCTTGCCCGCGGCAAACCCATGGAAAAGATCCTGCGCAGCGCATAGAAATGCAAAAAGGCTCCGGAACAATCCAGAGCCTTTTTTATCGTGACCATCAGGTCCCCTACCTGGCCACAACTTCCTTGATATTAAACTCTTTCCCACTCAGCATTTCGCGCTGATTTTCACCACATTGCGGACATGCTTTGTGCTCGGGCAGGTGGTACACGCTGCCGCATGCATGACACCTGGCATTGGCCGGGATGATCTCGATCTTCAACTGCGTATCCTGCAGCGAGGTGCCGTCCACGGCGGCGGGGTAGCACGCTTCGATGTAATGTGGAACCACCGGCGCCAGCTCACCGATCTGCAGCACCAGCGTCTCGATCTCAACCAGCCCGTTTTGCCGGGCAAAGCTTTCAACCGTTTTGACCACCTCAAACATGATGCCGAGTTCGTGCACGTTGCCACCTCAAGAACCACAACCAACAACTGCTGATTAAATCGCCTTGATCATCCGCACGACTTTCTTACCCAGTATCTTCACCTTGCGCTTGAGCATGTGGCGGATGACGATTGGTTTCATGTCAGGCAGGGCGGCGCCCACGCCGTCGTACTCGCGCACCAGCGAGATCGCGTCGAACTTGCATTTGGTGGTGCACAACCCGCAACCCACACACAGCGCCTCATCCACCACGGTGGCGCCGCAGCCAAGGCAGCGCGAGGTCTCCTGGCGCACCTGCTCTTCGGTGAGCGTGGCGCGCGGGTCGGCAAAGGCGGTGGCGGCATGTCCGTTGTGCGCCGGACGCTGGCGCGGGGTGTGATCATATCCCTGCAGGTGGATGCTGTCGCGGTCAAGCGCGTGGTACTCGCGCTTGCTGCGCCCGATGGTCAGGCTCTGTCCGGGGTGCACAAAGCGGTGAATCGAGATGGCTGCCTGTTTGCCAGCCGCAATGGCGTCAATCGCAAAGCGCGGTCCGGTGAAGGCATCGCCGCCCACAAACACGTCCGGCTGGGCGGTCTGGTAGGTCAGCGGGTCGGCCTGCAGGGTGCGGTTGGGGTTGAGCTGTGCACTGGAGCCTTCCAGCAGCCCGCCCCACTCAATCGCCTGTCCAATCGCCACCAGCACAAAATCGGCCTCCACGCTGGCAAGCTCGTTCTCATCATAAACCGGCTTGAAGCGCCCGTCGGCGTCAAACACCGAGGTGCAGCGTTTGAACTCCACACCGTTCACCCGCCCATCGGCGGTCAGGATCTGCTTCGGTCCCCATGAATTGTGAATGGTGATGCCCTCAGCGCAGGCTTCTTCGATCTCTTCATCCAGCGCTGGCATCTGTTCGCGGGTTTCAAGGCAGTACATTTCCACGGCTGCCGCGCCCACCCGCACCGCGCTGCGTGCCACATCAATGGCAACATTGCCGCCGCCGATCACAATCACGCGCCCGTGCAGCTTCACATCCCCGCCCAGGTTGATGCGGCGCAGGAAGTCCACCCCGCCCAACACCCCAGCGGCGTCCTCGCCCGCAATGTTCAATTCACGGCTGGCCTGCGCGCCAATCGCCATATAAAAGGCATTGAAGCCCTGCGCGCGCAGTTCATCCAGGCTGACGTCCCTGCCCACTTCAACCCCCATGCGGAAGGTCACGCCCAGCTCTTTAAGGATGTCAATCTCTGCGTTGACCACGTCCTTCTCCAGCCGGAAAGCCGGGATGCCCAGCGTCATCATGCCGCCCGGTTGCTTTTCCTTTTCGAACACGGTCACACGGTAGCCTTCCACCGCCAGGTAATATGCACACGAAAGCCCGGCCGGCCCGGCGCCGATCACCGCGATTTGCTGCGGGTAATTGTGTTTGATGCGCGGCACATAACGGTGTTCGGCATTGAGATCCTGCTCGGCGATGAATTTCTTGATCTCGTCGATCGCCACAGGATCGTCAATATCGCCGCGCGTGCAGTCTGATTCGCACAATCGCGGGCAAATGCGTCCACAAATCGCAGGGAAGGGATTCTCATGTTTGATCAGTTCAAGCGCCTCGCGGTAGCGCCCCTGCGCTGCCAGCTTGATGTACCCCTGCACGGCAATGTGCGCCGGGCAACTGGTCTTGCACGGGCTGGTGCCGCTGTCGAACACCTCGCGCCGGTTGTAGCGGTAATCCACGTTCCAGTTTTCGGGTCCCCACTCGTTGTCGCGCGGGGTCTCACGCTGCGGACGCACAATGGCGTCCAGCCCGCACAGTTTCTGTCCAAGTTGCAGCGCATTGGTGGGGCAGGCTTCCACACATTCACCGCACGCCACGCACTTTTCGGGGTCAACGTGCGAGACGTAATTGGAACGCACCATGTCGGTGTTGATGAACATCTCGGCGGTGCGCAGCGAAAGGCAAGAGCAGCCGCAGCAGTTGCAAATGGCGTGTGTCTTGCCGGGACCATCGGTGTTGGGGATCTGGTGCATCAACCCGTTTTCTTCGGCGCGGTGAATGATCTCAAACGCTTCTTCGCGCGTGATCTGCCGGCCGCGTCCGGTGCGGATGTAATACTCGGCAGCATGGCCCATCTGGATGCACATGTCTTCCTTCAGATGCCCGCAACCCTCGCCCATGGCTTCACGCGCGGTGCGGCAGGAGCAATCAGACACCGAGAAGATCTCGTTTTCGTTTAGGTACTTGGACACTTCCTCGTAGGATGCGCGCCGCGAGTTGCCGTCAATGGCGCTTTCAATGGGAATGACGCGCATCAGCCCGATGCCCACCGGGAAGTTGCCCGCCGTGGCCTGCCCGCGTACACGCCCGTATGCCTCAAACGACTCGGCAATTTGCGGATGCTTGCGCACATTTTCCAGGTTGTTGGTCATCATCTCCATGATGCCGGGCACCCAGGTGTCGTACCAGTACTGGTCCACCCC
>DAOUGC010000134.1:0-1977 GCA_034429695.1 Levilinea sp. | reverse complement strand
AAATGGACGAAGGCGATCAGATCTTTCTACTCCCCCATCGACGTTCTTTTCGATGGGGGAGGTGGTCCCGAACGCCGGGGTTGACGATTGACCGCGATGGATATTGAACGGCGTTCGGGAGCGGAGGGGGTGTTTTTTGCGGTGCAATTATCAAATGGTGGGCTGAAAAAAACTTCAGCATCTGTTCCAACGAATGAGTCCAAGTTGAAAAAGGCAGGGTGAGTCGCCAGCGAAGCTGGCGCGGCGTTTTTCCAGCCCACCGTTATTTACCGCATACATTCGGTGGGCTGAGAAAGCATCAGCCCACCCTACCACTATTCCAGCCACATAACACACACCAACACGCCCGCCCACAAACACATGGCCGGGAGCCCCCGTGGTCGTCCGCGTCCATACGGATCGTTGTGGATGGGCTCTAAATGTTCGATCGCCGTTTTGAGAAAGGCCTCGATTTGTTCCAGCGTAGCATTTTCTTTTGTTTCCATACCTGGATTCTATCCAGTTTTCTCCATTTAGTTGGAACAGATGGGTAAATGGAACTGGATAAACTGTTTCGCAACTTTGCCCCCCGTGCTCCGTATAATTAATAATCAAATTAACAGGGAGGCGCGCACATGCAAGCTGTGGTTCGCGACCGTTACGGTTCGCCGGATGTTCTGTATCTTCAGGATCTGCCCCGCCCGGTTGCGGGTGATGATGAGGTGCTGCTGCGCGTGATTGCCGTGGGGATCAACCCGGCTGACCTGCATCTGTTGCGCGCCGACCCGTTCTTTGTGCGCTTCATGTTTGGGCTGACCAAGCCCAAAAACCGCATCCTCGGCTTTGACCTGGCCGGGGTGGTTGAAGCCGTGGGGAAAAACGTCACGGAGTTTCACGCTGGTGATGAGGTTTACGGTGAGCTTTCGATGAACAGCGGCGGTGGGCTGGTGGAATTTGCCAGTGTCAAACCGTCGCTGCTGGTGCGCAAACCGGCCAATCTCACCTTTGTTGAGGCGGCTGCCGTGCCGATGGGTGCTCTGACTGCCCTGCAGGCGCTGCGTGATGCGGGCAAACTTCAGCAGGGCGAGCGGGTATTGATCAACGGGGCTTCCGGTGGGGTGGGTCACTTTGCCGTGCAGTTCGCGCGCGCCATGGGGGCTGATGTGACCGGTGTCTGCAGCACGCGCAACCTTGAGATGGTCAGTTCACTCGGTGCGCAGCATGTGATTGATTACACCCGCGAGGACTTCACCCGTTCAGGCCGTCAGTACGACCTGATTGTGGCCTGTAATGGTTATCACCCCATACGCCATTACCAGAAAGCCCTGACCCCAACCGGCCGTTACGTGATGGTGGGCGGCAGCAACGCGCAGATGTTTGAATCCATGACGCTGGGTCCTTTGCTTTCGAAGAAGGATGGGCAGACGCTGGGTTCCATGCTGGCGCATGAGAGCCAGAAGGATCTGGAGATCATCCGGCAGATGATCGAAGCCGGGCAGGTGTCGCCGGTGGTTGACCGCACCTGGCCGCTGCAGGAAGCGGTCGCGGCATTCCATTACCTGGAAACAGGCCATGCGCGCGGCAAGGTGGTGATTGTAGTTCAGGAGGCTGGCTGATGGTGGCGGTTCCGATCCAACTGGCAGGGTTGTGGGTGATGTTGATGCTGACCTATCTGCTGGGGGATGTGCTGCGCATTTTCAGCGGTGATGCAGCCTCGGCAAAGATGAGCATGATCAACCTGAAAGGCGCGCACTGGCTGCTGATCGCCGTGCTGATGTTGCTGCCGATCCTGATGATCTATGCCACGTTGATGCTGCCGCTGCCGGTCAACCGCATCCTCAATATCGTCATGGCGGGTTTCTTCTTCCTGTTCAACCTGGTGGGGCTGCCCACTTATCCATCCGCATATGACAAATTCCTGATCGCCGTCGGGCTGGTGTTTAACATCATCACCATCTGGACTGCATGGAATTGGAGTTGAGCGGCCCAGGTTGAAGT
>DAOUGC010000133.1:0-6323 GCA_034429695.1 Levilinea sp. | reverse complement strand
ATTTGCATTTTTGGTTTAAAAAATCATCAATCGTTGGCGTTGAACCTGAACAGCGGGGATAATAATACGATGACCCTCATTGCCACCATTTTGTCTGGCTATCTTGTTGCCATCGCGGCACCCGTAATTGCACGCTTGTTCCGTTCCAGAAGCGGTCTGGTTCTGTCGCTGTATCCCCTGTTGATCTTTGTACAAGTGATCATCAAAATAGTTGCTACGGCGCCCGACGAACCGGACTTGCTGCGCCTCGCCTGGGTGCCCACCTATGACCTGTGGTTTTCCTTCCGTCTGGACGGCTTAACCCTCTTGATGGCAGCCATCATTTCAGGTATAGGCGCTCTGGTGATCTGGTATGGCAGCGTTTATCTCCATGACCACCCGCACCTGTCCCGTTTTTTTAGCCTGACGCTGTTCTTCATGATCTCGATGCTGGGTCTGGTGATCAGTAATAATGCCCTGCTGCTCTTCATTTTTTGGGAACTCACCAGCATTTCCTCTTTCTTTCTGATCGGATTTGACCATCGCGAAAGCGCAGCACGGGCTGCAGCCTGGCAGGCGCTTCTGGTAACCGGCGGGGGCGGGTTGGTTTTGCTGGTGGGTCTGATCCTGCTTTTCGTCCTCACCGGGTCATTTGAGATCAACACCTGGATTAGCTCGGCTGCTTCCATTCAGCAACACCCGCTGGCTCAGACGGCATTCATATGCCTTGCAATTGGAGCCATGACGAAATCAGCGCAATTCCCATTTCATTTCTGGTTGCCCAATGCCATGAAGGCGCCCACCCCGGTGAGCGCCTATCTTCATTCTGCCACCATGGTCAAGGCGGGTATCTTTCTTCTGCTGCGTTTTTACCCAGTTCTGGGTAATTTGGCGATCTGGAACGGATTGCTGGTCCCCGTCGGGCTGATCACGCTGCTGGCGGGTTCGCTGCTGGCACTGGCTCAAACCGATCTTAAGAAGATCCTGGCTTATTCCACCGTGGCAGGTCTGGGCAGCATGGTGTTGTTAACCGGGGTGGGGACACCCCTGGCGATAAAGTCAGCAGTGGTCTTTCTGGCCGCCCATGCCCTGTACAAAGGAGCGCTTTTTCTTGTTGCCGGCGGGGTGGACCACTCCACCGGAACCCGCGATGTGCGCACATTGGGTGGACTGGCGCTGGAGTTGCCATGGACCGCTCTCGCCGCTGCCGGGGCTGGCCTTTCCATGGCAGGCATTTTGCCGCTGGCTGGTTTTGTGGCCAAAGAATTATTGTATGAAACCACACTTGCCGCCCCCAATGGCGCGCTTCTCACCGTTTTGGTTGTGGCTGCCAATGTGACCACGATATTTTTGGCCGCCCGGGTAACATGGAGCCCGTTCTGGGGAAAAGCCAGGCAGCATCTGCATGTGCACCCCGAAACGCTTGGTTTATGGCTGCCGCCGCTGCTGCTTGCCGCCGCAGGGTTGTTGATGGGTGTATGGATTTCAAATGTGGGGAACACTGTAATCGCTCCAGCGGTTGCATCGGTGCTGCAGGCTGCATATTCTGTCAAGCTCAGTTTGTGGCATGGCTTTACCCCCATGCTGGCATTGAGCTTGCTGACCATCCTGCTGGGTGTCGCACTGTTTATTCCACGAATGAGCATACAGGTCTTTTTTGAGCGTGTGTTTCACCGCCTGGAGCCGATTGGTCCTGCCAGCCTGTACAACCGCAGCTTAAAGGCATTCCTGGCTTTTGCCAATCTTCAGACCCGTTTCCTGCAAAATGGCTATCTTCGCATTTATATCCTGGTGATCATCCTTGCCACACTGATCCTGACAATCGGTACCATTCTGTTGCGTTTTGAGCCAATCCCCTCTGGCATTTGGAGCACGCCCCGGTTTTACGATGTTGTTTTGCTGGGGGTGATTGTGACCGCATCGATTCTGGTAACACGTTCCACTTCCCGATTGACCACCATTGCACTGCTGGGATCGATTGGGTTCAGCATCGCGATCCTCTTTTTGTTGTACAGTGCTCCCGACCTGGCAATGGTGCAGTTTTCAATTGAGACCTTGATTGTCATTTTGTTCGTGTTGGCCATGTACCGGTTACCCAAGTTTAACCAATTGACCAGCAGGGCAACCCGATTGTTTGACCTGGTGATCGCCGCGGTGGGGGGTGGTTTGATGACGCTGCTGATGTTGATCGTATCTTCCCAGGCAAACGATTCGCGATTGGCCTCGTTTTTTTTGGAAAACAGCCTGGTCAGCGCCAAAGGGCGCAATGTGGTCAACGTCATCCTGGTTGATTTTCGCGGACTGGACACGCTGGGAGAGATCAGCGTGCTGGCCATTGCGGCCATCGGGGTGTTTGCCCTGATCAGGTTTACACGTCATCATGGCAAGCAGAGTGATAAAACCCAAGGAGAATGAAGTTATGCAACGGTCGATTTTACTGCCTCTGGCCACCCGATATCTGATGCCGCTACTGCTGGTGTTTTCGATTTTCCTGCTGATCCGCGGGCATAACGAGGTGGGCGGGGGGTTTGTCGGCGGCCTGGTTGCCTCCAGCGCACTGATGCTTTATGGTATTGCCGTTTCACCGGAGGCATTGCGAAAGCTGCTGCCGGTATCTCCTGAACGCATGGTTGCCAGCGGTCTGTTTGTCGCCCTGATCAGTGGATTGTTTGCTGTGTTTGCCGGCAAGCCTTTTATGACCGGATTGTGGTTTGAGACCGAGATCCCGGTGATTGGAAAGGTCGGCACCCCGTTATTGTTTGATGTGGGGGTGTATCTGCTGGTGGTTGGAATTGTTGTGTGGATCTTGTTGACTTTTGCCGAGGAGTAGAGGATGCAATTGCTGTTAGCAATCGCCACAGGAACATTGTTTGCGACGGGTTTATACATGGTTTTACGGCGCAGCATCATCAAGATATTGATCGGCTTGCTGCTCCTGGGGTATGCTGTCAATCTGCTCCTGTTCGGATCAGCCAGACTGGTTCCCGCAGAACCGCCATTGATCCTGCCGGATTCGGCAGTGGTGGTGGGTGAGGTTGCCGACCCGGTTCCACAGGCGCTCATCCTGACCGCCATCGTGATCAGCTTTGGGGTGACCGCTTTTGCGATTGTGCTCATTCGCCAGGTTTATCAGGAAGTCGGCTCAGACGACCTGAATGAAATCCGCTGCACCGACCTTCCCTGCGTGGAGGGAGAGATCCCGCCAGATGAACTCGTCGTTGAGGAGGCCGCATGATTGCCGCCCCCATCCTGATTCCACTGCTTTTCGCCATCCTCGCGCTGTTTGCTTGGCGGCGCTCACGACTCCAACAAATTCTCGCGCTGGTGGGAACCAGCATGCTGCTGGCCAGCACGATTTATCTTCTGCAACGGGTCATCAGTGGGGGCATGGCGGTGGTTCAGGTTGGCGATTGGCCTGCTCCATTTGGCATCACCCTGGTGATCGATCTGTTCTCTGCCATCCTCCTGGTGGTGGTGGCGCTGATAGCCTTGATCATCTCCATGTATGCCAGCGCCGCGATTGATTCTCACCACATGCGCCACGGCTTTATCCCGTTGTTTCTCTTCCTGTTGATGGGGGTCAATGGGGCATTCATCACCGGCGATCTGTTCAACCTGTATGTCTGGTTCGAAGTCTCACTCATGGCTTCGTTTGTCCTGATTGCATACGGGGGGGAACGTCCGCAGATTGAGGGTGCAATTAAATACGTGATCCTCAACCTGCTGGCTTCCATTCTGTTTTTGTCCGCAGTGGGGCTGGTTTACAACCTGGCTGGCACGCTCAACCTGGCCGACCTTGCCAGGGTTTTACCCACGGTGGAATCCTCCGGTGAGATAACGGTGATAGCGGTTCTTTTCATCATTGCATTTGGCATAAAATCGGCGGTGTTCCCGCTTTTCTTCTGGCTGCCCGCATCGTATCACACCGCCCCGGCCACCATCACGGCGTTATTCTCGGCGCTGCTCACCAAAGTGGGTGTGTATGCGCTCATGCGCGTATTCACCTTGTTGTTCATCCACGATACGCAGTATACCCATACCATCCTGTTGATCATCGCCGGCTTAACCATGGTGACGGGGGTGCTGGGGGCCGCCGCCCAAACGGACTTCCGGCGTTTGCTGTCTTTTCACATCATCAGCCAGATTGGATACCTGCTGATGGGGTTGGGGCTTTTCACCCAGGAATCGCTGGCTGCGAGCATTTACTTCATGGTGCACATCATGATCGCCAAGACGGCGCTTTTTCTGGTGGCAGGCATGATTGGCCAATTGCAGGGTTCTTTCGATCTGAAGAAATTGGGTGGCCTGTACACCCAGCGGATTGGGCTGTCGCTGTTGTTTTTGCTGCCCGCGCTTTCGTTGGCCGGTCTCCCGCCCCTCTCAGGTTTTTTCGCCAAGCTGGGCTTGATCATTGCCGGGGTTCGCCAGCAGCAGGCTCTCATTGTGATCGTTGCGGTGGGGGTGAGCCTGATCACCCTGTATTCCATGACCAAGGTTTGGAATGAAGCTTTCTGGAAGGATGCGAAAACACAAACAAGTGAACCGGCGGGCAAATTGTCTGCATGGCTGTGGACAGCCACTGCTGCGTTGGTGACCGTATCGTTGCTGATCGGGTTGTTTTCTGAACCGATATTGCGGCTCACCCACGAAGCCGCCCATCAATTAATGAATCCGGGTGTTTATATTCAGGCGGTTCTGGGAGGATTGCCATGAGTCTGTTCTTGCTCAATGTTCTGCTGGCAATCGCATGGGCTGCGTTGACCGGAAAGTTTGAGCCGGTTAACCTGATCTTTGGGTTTGCCCTGGGCTTCATGGTGCTGTGGTTCATTGCGCCCAATCGTCGTTCGAGTACATATTTCAATCGCTCGCTGCGGGTGATCGAACTGGTCTTTTTCTTCATTTATGAGATCATCAAGGCGAACGTAAGACTGGCTGTCACAATTCTATCTCCCCGCATGAAGTTGCGGCCTGCCGTGGTTGCTTATCCTTTGTCATTGAAGACGGAAGCAGGGATTATTTTCCTGGCAAACCTGATCACCCTTACACCGGGATCGCTCTCGCTGGATATCTCCGGAGATCGGCGTGTCCTGTTCATCCACACTGTCTGGCTGGAGGATCCGGAGAAATTCCGGCTGGAGATCTGGCAGGGATTTGAACGACGCGTGAAGGAGATTGTGGAATCATGATCGATGTGCTCTGGAATATTGTCATGCTGCTCATTTCGGCGGGATTCCTGGCTGCCTTTGTGCGTCTTGTGCGCGGCCCGCATTTACCAGACCGCGTGATTGCGCTCGACCTGATCAGTGTGCTGGCAATGGGGTTCATCATCACGTATGCGGTTCGGTTTAATCAACCCAACTTTTTGGATGTTGCCATTATCATCGCCCTGATCACCTTTCTGGGAACGGTGGCATTTGCATATTATCTCGAAAGGAGGGCGTGACAGTGCGCGACATTCTGGTATATTCCTTTATGCTGGCGGGGGCATTCTTCATGTTCCTTGCCGGGGTGGGCATTTTGCGCATGCCCGATTTATTTTTACGCATGTCCTCAACTGCCAAGGCTGGAACACTGGGGGCAGGTCTGACCTTGATCGGGGCGGCAATTTACTTTAATGATTTCAGCATCTACACCCGGGCGTTCGCCATCATCGTTTTTCTGCTGATCACCGCTCCGGTGGCAACCCACATGATTGGCCGGGCAGCTTATTTTGACGGCATCCCGTTGTGGAAAGGCACCGTTCAGGATGACCTGCACGGTCACTACCGGCGCTCCACACATTCACTGGAAACCGGGATTGTGCCCGCAGAGGACACCATAGCGACGATCAAGGACACCGATGAGTTTAATCCCCCTGATGTGGGGGAACCGTCGGGCTGGGTTGAAGAATGATTTTGGTTTTCTGTGTTGGAGGTTGGAATGGTGGAGCGATTACCGGTTGAGACCAGGAATCTGGATATTTATGGCAACGCCGCGCTGCCGTGGAGCAGGGTGAGCGATCTTTTATCGGCTGGTACGTTTTTTGGCAGGCCGGCATTTCTCGGCACGGTCAGGCCGGACGGCCGCCCGCACTCGGCGGGCATCGGCGCTATCTGGCTGGACGGCGGGGTGTATTTCACCAGCGGGGACGGCACGCGCAAATCGCGCAATCTGGCGGAGAACCCGGCCTGCACCATCTCGGCTGGTCTGGCGACGATTGACATTGTCATGGAGGGCCGCGCGGTCAGGGTCACGGATGGGCATACGCTGGAACGGGTGGCGGCAAGCTGCCGCGAATCGGGCTGGCCGGTGCAGGTGGAGGGTGAGGTCTTTATCGCCCCTTACAGCGCGCCGAGTGCAGGCCC
>DAOUGC010000132.1:0-6162 GCA_034429695.1 Levilinea sp. | reverse complement strand
ATCACCAGAAAGCGGGTCTGGATCATGATTGGCACTGGCGGCGTTTCACGGAGAAACGCGACCACGAAGCCCACTGGATCTCTGTCCAGCGTGGCAAGCAGGATCAAGGAAGCAGGGTCTGCCAGCCTTTCCCGGTAATAGTCAAGCGTGCGGGTGGGGCCCTGCGGCGTGCAAAAGATCCACGGCAGGTGGGTGGTGTGCAGGCGGTCCACATTGCCGCACAGCCGGATGAAATCCTCATAATCCTGCGGTTCTGCTTTTCGAATCTCCAGAGACATGCCATCCTCCTTCCCCCCCGAAAGCGAAGCGCTGATTCTCAGTTATAATAACGTCTGATACCTTCCGTTTTCAAGCCCATTTCGAGGGACGCCTACCCCCCATGAAGCCAAGCCTTGATATTGTTGTGCCGGTTTACAACGAGCAGGAAGCCCTCTCGCTTTTTCACGCCACTCTGATGCGCGCAGTGGAGGCGCTGGATTATTCGTGCCGGGTCATCTATATCAACGACGGTTCAACCGATGCAACCCAGCAGGAGCTGGAAGCACTGGCGGCGATTGACAGACAGGTGGAAGTGATTGAACTCAGCCGCAACTTTGGTCATCAATCGGCGTTGAGCGCCGGGCTGGATGTCTCCAGTGCTGACTGGGTGATCACCATGGATGGCGACGGGCAGCACCCCCCCGAGATGCTGGCTGAAATGCTGGCACAGGCACAGGCTGGTTACGACATTGTCCTCACCCAGCGCATGGAGCAGGAGGAAATTTCGGCATTCAAGCGGCTGACATCGGCAACCTTCTACCGCGTGATCAACCGCATGGCTGACACCCGCATCAACCCTGGCTCGGCGGACTTCCGCTTGATGTCTCGCCGGGCGGTGGATGCTTTGTGCGCCATGCCGGAGTATCACCGTTTTCTGCGCGGCATGGTGAGCTGGCTGGGCTTTAAGACCGTCATCCTGCCTTTTGAAGTTCCCGAACGGCTGGCGGGCAAATCCAAATATTCGCTGAAAAAGATGCTGCGCCTGGCAACGGACGCGGTCTTCTCCTTCTCGCTCGCGCCACTGTATGTCGGTGTGAGCATCGGCGGGCTATTTCTGGTGCTGGCATTGATCGAAGCCATTTATGTGCTCAGTTTCTGGGTCACCGGCAATACCTCCAACCTGGCTCCCGGCTGGAGTTCGCTGATGTTTGTGTTGCTGGTGGTGGGGGGCACGCTGATGATTTTGCTGGGTTTCATTGGCGTTTACATCGGATACATCTTTCAAGAAGTCAAACGCCGCCCGGTGTATGTTGTGCGTTCGCATACAGGCGGCGATTTTGCTGCAAATCATCAGCCGGAGTGATCCCGCGCCCGTATGAAATCCATCATCACACGAATTCGATCCTCGCAATTGAGTTTGCCAGTCTGGTTGTTTCCGCTGGTCATGCTGGCGGTTTGCATTGCCGCGTATGGGCTGTTCCTGCCGCGCCTGGGCTATTACTGGGACGACTGGGCCATCCAGTGGATAGCGCGCCAGTTGGGGCCCGAAGGGCTGGAGCGATATTTTGCCACCAATCGGCCGTACTGGGGCGAACTGTATAAAATCACCACCGCATTGATCGGCGTGCAACCATTGGGTTGGCATATTTTTTCACTGTTCTTCCGCTGGGTCACCGGGCTGGGGTTATGGCTGGTGCTGCGCCAGATTTGGCCCGACCGACCCCAACCGGCAGCCTGGGCGGCATTGCTGTTCGTGGTTTATCCGGGGTTCAGGCAGCAATCGATTGGCTTCATGTACAGCCATTTTCATATTGTCCTGAGCTGCTTTTTGTTCTCGTTTTTCTTGAATCTTCTTGCCGTGCGCCGCTGGCTGGCAGGTCGGCGCACAGCGGCGATTTTTTTCACCGGACTGGCTTTGCTGCTCTCGTTTTACAACCTGCTTGCCATGGAATATTTCTTTGTGCTCGAGATCATCCGGCCTGTGCTCCTGGCGCTGGCATTTCGTGAGCGGCTGGCAGGCAGGGGGCGCTGGAAGGCGCTGCTGCTGGCCTGGCTTCCGTATCTACTGCTGTTCCTCGGGATGGTGATCTGGCGGGCGTTCTTCTTTAAATTCCAGACCACCAATTATGACTTCAATCTGTTGACCGATCTTAAAGCCCGCCCACTGCTCACCCTGGCGCAGTTGCTGGTGACTGCCGGACACGACATGGGCATGACCAGCTTTGGCGCATGGGTGAAAGCCTTTACCCTGCCCAACGTCACCGATCTGGGCGCACGCACAACACTTTACCTGGCTGTGCTTGTACTGGCAGCCGCAATTGGGTTGTGGCTGGCGCTGGTGTTGTTTGCCCGACGTGACGCTGACGAACGCCGCCCCGGTTGGGCGCTGGAGATGAGCGCACTGGGGTTGCTGTGTCTGGCGCTGGCCGGTGCACCCTTCTGGCTGACCGGCACCATCATTGGCCTGACGTTCCCGCCAGACCGCTTTACGCTGTCCTTCATGCCGGGCGCTGCACTGTTGCTGACCGGGCTGGTGGGTCTGCTGCCCGCCAGAACCTGGCTGCGCGCAGGCCTGGTGGCAGTGTTGACTGCGGCTGCCATCGGGGCGCAGTTTCAGGCGTCGGTGGCTTTCATGCGCGATTGGAACAACGCGCGTTCCTTCTTCTGGCAACTGACCTGGCGCGCCCCCGACATGCTTGCGGGTACGGCTGTGCTGGCCAATGAAATGCCCATTCGTTATTCGTCCGACAACTCGCTCACCGCTCCACTGAACTGGATCTACGCACCCGATAACCACTCGGATGATATGAGCTACATGTTTTACTACTCCACCGTGCGGGTTGGACGCGGCCTTCCAGAACTGAAACCCGGGTTGGATATTCATCAAAACTATCTGGCTTCCCGGTTCGACGGCAGTACCGATCAAATGGTCAGCCTGTTCTACAACCGCTTTACCTGCCTGCGCCTGCTGGACCCTGAACTGGAGCCGTTGAATATCATGCTGCCTGAGATCATGCGCGAGTCGGCGGGGGTATCCACGCTGGCGCCGGTGCTGGCGGATGGTTCCGCACAGCCCATGACAGACATCTTTGGCGCTGAACCTGAGCATGGCTGGTGTTATTATTACCAGAAAGCCGCGCTTGCCGCACAACATCAGGATTGGCAGACAGCGGCAGCGCTTGGAGACGAGGCTTTTATGCTTTCCGACCAGCCCAACGATCCCATGGAGCGCGTGCCGTTCATTGAGGCATACGCGCACACCGGCCGCTGGGCGCGGTCGCTGGAATTGACATCTGATGCAGCCAGTATCACTCCTTTAATGCAGCCGGTGATGTGCCGGTTGTGGGAGCGCATCGAACGCGAGACGGAGGCAACGCCGGAACAGGCGGAAGCGGTCCGTACGGTGCGCGTTGAACTGGGCTGCGAGTAACCCAAACAACTCGAGGAAAACGGAGGGTATATGAAATTTCTCATCACCGGCGGGGCCGGGTACATTGGCAGCACCGTGGCGTCTGCCCTGATCGATCAGGGACACACGCCGATCATCCTGGATAACCTGGTGGTTGGACGCAGGGAATTCACCCGCGACCGCATCTTTTACGAGGGCGACATTGCCGATGTGGCATTGCTGGAACGCATCTTCAAAGAACATCCTGAGATTCAGGCAGTGCTGCATTGCGCCGCTTTGATCATTGTTCCCGAGAGCACCGAAAAGGTCTATGAGTATTACCGTGAAAACGTGAGCAAATCGGTGGAGATGTTCCATACACTCAACCGGCTGGGCTGCAACCGCATTGTGTTCAGTTCGTCTGCCTCAGTGTATGACACCGTGGAAGGTTTCATGGTCACAGAAGACGCCCCGCTGCGCCCCGGCAGCCCGTATGCACGCACCAAGTTCATGATGGAAATGGTGCTGCGTGACTTTTGCACCTCATACGGCATGAAGGGCATTGCGCTGCGCTACTTTAATCCGATTGGTGCTGACCCGCAGATGCGCACCGGTTTGCACGTGAAAGAGCCTTCGCTGGTGCTGGGCAAGCTGGTACAGACCGCATTGGGAAAGCAAAAGGAATTTTTGCTGACCGGTGTGGATTGGCCCACACGCGACGGTTCGGGCCTGCGCGATTATATTCATGTGTGGGATCTGGCGCAGGCGCATGTGAAAGCGCTGACCGGCTTCGATGAGGTGTTCAACCGTGCGGGCAACCCTGCCGACAATTACCTGGTGATCAACCTGGGAACCGGGCGCGGGGTGACCGTGAAGGAGTTGGTGGCTGCGTTTGAACGCGTTTACGGGCAGACGATCAACAAGCGCGAGGGGGGTCCCCGCCCGGGTGACGTAGCCGGGGCATACGCCAGCGCTGAACGGGCCTGGAACCTGCTTGGCTGGAAGGCTGAACTGCCGATTGAACAGGCAATTGCGGACGCGTTGAAGTGGGGCGAGATGCGCGGGCAGATTTTGAAGGATCTGGCGTAAACGCCACTGGATTGTGTTTACAGGGTCGGGCTGGACAGGTTCCAGCCCGATTTTTTTCCTTCAATGCCGGGAATGGTGGCGACATTGGCAGTGTGGAGAGGGAAGAAAAAACCGCGGGAAAGCCCGCGGTTGGAATTGAATTGGTTGAGGATTACCCCGCGACCTCTGCCAGGAAGACCTGCAGACCCAGATCCAGGGTCATGTCGCCATTTTTGCTGGCGAAGTCCATCTCCAGCAACCGCCCGTGAATTTGCAGCAGTCGTTTGGCGGTATAGCGTTTTGCCTGACGCTCCAGTCGTTCGGCGATGAACGGCATGACGCGCAGTTCATCGGCGATGGAATCGGCGTGCCCGCCTTCATCCAGCACCTCGCGCGCCAGGATCAACTGACGGTAGGTGCGCACCAGCATGGAAAAGATCATCTGTGGTTCCTGATCGACCAGCATGCGGTCGAGCAGTTTGGCTGCCACAGCGCGGCGGCCTTCTGTGATGGCGTCGGTGAAATCAAAAATGTGAACCGTGCCACCGGGGGCCACCAGCAGGTCAATATCTGCCATTGTGACCGGCCGCTGCCGGTTGGTATAGGTAAACAGTTTATCCAGTTCCAGCGTCGCCAGACGGGTATCATTGCCCACATGGTTTGCCAGGGCTCCGGCGGCATCCGCCTCGATCTGGCCCTTCATCTTCCGCGCCTGGGTCAACACCCATGACGGCATCTGACGTGGTTCCGGCAGGGCCAGGGTTTCCATGTGTAAATGGGTGTGGTTTTTATTCTCAACCCATACCCGCAGCCAGTGACGCGCGGTCAGCGTTTTCCATGCCTTGCGTTCCTGTATATCAGGAATGATCAGGATCAATGCGGTGCTTTCGGGCAGGCGGTTGAGAAACTCGCGAAAATCCCCCTGTGCCTCGGGCGAGTTGAGCTTTGCCAGAGGGTTGCTGACCACCACAACGCGGCGCTCTGCCATGAAGGGCAGTGCCATGCTGGCGGTTTGGATGTCGCCCACGCTGCATTGTTTGCCGTCCAGCCGCTGATGGTTGAGGTCCGCCAGGGCGGGGTCCAGCAGGCGCGTGCACAGGTCATCAACTGCCCTGCCAATGGCAAAGTCGTCGTCGCCGTGAAAGATGTACACTGTGATGGGAGACTGCGCGCTCATTCGCAATCATTTTACCCCAGATGGACTCATGCAGGGTGGCTTATCGGCGGATTTCCCCTTCCACGTTCAGGCGCAGCTTGTCAGTTGGCTGAAACTCACCATAATCTGTCAGGTCTTCCACCACCAGGCGTAGGCTCAACGGGCCGGCCTCGGGGTGGTTGTTGAGATATTCAATCACCGCCTGTTCGGTTTTGACGCCAAACTGTTTGAGCAATTTGCGGATGTCCTCACTTGCCAGGTTTTGTTCTTCGGCCATGTTTCCCTCCTGTTACTGTGGCCCATATGTGTATGCCGGTATGACCGGCGTTTCCACTTCAAAATGATCACCCGAGCACAACGAACCGGCACGTTCCACCACCGCCACCAGCCCGCGCAGGTGCATTGCCTGTTTGACAAACGCTGATGCCAGACCCTGCCGATCCGGATATTGCGACTGAATGATCTTTCCCGGCCCGGTGCAGGGGTGGTTCTCAGCGGTCACCTGCAGGGCGGCGCCGGACGGAAAAAACAGGCGGGTGGTGGGCGGCAGGGTGCTGAAAGCTGGAATGCC
>DAOUGC010000131.1:0-31675 GCA_034429695.1 Levilinea sp. | reverse complement strand
ATCGATCAGAACCTGTTGCGCGGGCTGGTTGAGCACATGCTCAATGACCTTAAAGCGGCCTGGTCCAAGGTGGCGTCCATTGAACCCAATCTGGAAGACAGCACAGTCAACCTGCACTGGGTGCAAATGTTGCTGGGCAATGACCGTGTCATGCTGCTCACTTTTGAGTTAACCATCCAGGGCACCACCGGGATCATGAACATTTACATCCCGTTCACCACCCTGAAACCGATTGCCAATGTGCTCAACCCGCACATGTGGATCAGTGGCCGCAAGGAACGTCCACAGGACCCGGTGGCACGTCAGACCATCATGGACAACCTCAACATCATCGACCTTCCGATTAAGGTCATTCTGGGCAACTCCACCCTTTCCCTGCACGAAATCACCAATCTGGATGTCGGCGATGTGATTGAACTGGACACACGCATTGATGATTTGCTGGTGATGGAAGTGGCCGAAGACACTCACTTCCTCACCAGGGTCGGTAAATCTGGAAAATATCTGGCAGTCCAAATTGTGTCTGCCGTCAAGCCCAAAGCTTGAGTGGTAACAGGAGAAACGATAATGAGCGAACAGACAGCGATGGAAAACGCCAACGTGCAGGCGGAAGCCGGTCGAAGCGGCGTAAATAACATGGACCTGTTGATGGACGTGATCCTGCAGGTCTCAGTTGAACTGGGCCGCACCCGCATGCCCCTGCGCCAGATCCTGGATCTGCAGCAAGGCTCGGTGGTGGAGTTGGACCGGGTGGCCGGTGATGCCGTGGATGTGTTCATCAATGGTCGTTTGATTGCCAGAGGTGAAGTTGTGGTCGTGGATGACAAATTTGCGGTTCGTGTCAGCGAGCTGGTTTCTTCCACCAAGAAATAGGTGAAGAATGAATTTCTTTAATGGTAAAACGTCCAGTACACCCGGAGACGCACCATCTGGTTCGCCGTTACCGGGCTGGCTGGAAAAGCTACGCAAGCTGCCAAAATGGGTGCAATATGGCGGAGGGTTCCTGCTGGTCGCCATTTCCATTTTCCTGCTCGCTACCAGCGGCAGTGCAGCAGCCAAAGGCGTTGATGGCGGGATAAATTCTCCCACCAACAGCCTGATCATGGTGTTCGATGTGATGATCAAGCTGAGTGTTGTGGTGGTGCTCATTTTCCTGTCCGCCATTGTTTATCGGCGCTGGCAGGGCAAACCCGCCGCCAGCGGACAAAAACAATTAACCCTGCTGGAAACCCTGCCGCTTGGCCCCAAACGCGTCCTGCACGTCGTCAAAGCCGGCGATCAGACGCTGCTAATCGGCGCCACCGACCAGTCCATCCAGTTGATTTCAACCCTCAAATCCAGCGGGCAATCAGAATTGGCAAACAACGCACCACAGGCGCAGGCCGTATCGTTTGCCAGCCTGCTGGACAGCGCCCAAAATCAGCCCCAGGAACCGCTTCCATGAAAAAACGCCGCATCCTCATCCTCATCACCCTGGCGGCGCTTGCCCTGTTGTTAACCGCCTGCGCTGGCGACCCCAATATGACCGCACCGGGCGTAACCCTGACGGTGGATCCGGATGGCGATCCCGAACAGGTTTCTTCTGGTATTCAATTACTGGTCCTGTTGACCGTGTTGACACTGGCGCCCGCCATTCTGGTGCTTGCCACTTCCTTTACCCGCATTGTGATCGTCATTTCGATGTTGCGCAATGCCATTGGAACCCCCACCATCCCCCCCAATCAGGTGGTGATTGGCTTGTCCCTGCTGCTTACCTTTTTCATCATGGCGCCCGTCTACAACGAAATTGATCAGCAGGCCATCCAGCCCTACCTGGCAAACGAGATCAATCAGGAAACAGCCTTTGAGCGCGCCGTGGAACCGGTACGGCAGTTCATGTTCAAACAGACCCGCGAGAAGGATATTCAGTTGTTCATGGAGTTGAACAACTCACCACAACCTGAGACGATTGAAGATATTCCAACCGTTGCCCTTTTCCCTGCGTTTGTCATCAGTGAATTGCGTACCGCCTTCACCATGGGTTTTGTCATCTACATTCCATTTTTGATTATTGACATGGTGGTGTCAAGCATCCTGCTCTCCATGGGTATGATGATGTTGCCGCCATCACTCGTTTCCTTGCCCTTCAAGCTGCTGCTGTTCGTCATGGTGGACGGTTGGTTCCTGATCGTCCGTAGCCTGACCCTCAGTTTTGCCTCCTGAAAGGAATAATCCGAGGTCTCATGGATGAATCATTTGTCATCAGCCTGGCCCAAAATGCAGTGGTGCTCACCGTATTGATCGCCGCGCCTTTCCTGCTGATTTCTTTATTAATCGGCAGCCTGGTTTCGATGATCCAGGCGGCTACCCAGATCAACGAAATCACCCTCACATTTATTCCCAAAATGATCGGCATCATCCTGATCATCCTTGTATTGGGATCATGGTTGTTGCAGCAGTTGGTGACATTTACAGCCACCCTGTTTAATGGGCTTCCCAACCTTGTTCCGTAAAAATCCCTTCATCCGTTCGCTGCCCTGTCTCTTTTTTGAGACAGGGCGGTTGTTTTGTTTTTGATCAATACCCGGCTTGCATCTTGTTGGTTGTTTGTAAACCGGCTCGCTGGCAGAGGTTGGTAAACTATATGGACGGGCATGAAAATTCATCATTGGTGGGAAAAATTATGGCACCGGCACCTGCATCAAAGATTAACCAGATTGTTCACAGTGTTGAAAATTTGCGTCCCATCCCAACCAGCGTATCGCGTGTCATGATGATGCTGGATGACCCTTCGAGTACAGCCAGGGATATTTCGGAGATGATCGGCATGGACCAGGCGCTGGCAGCCACGGTGTTGCAGATGGCAAATTCCGTCGCGCTTGGTTTTTCTCCGGCTTGTGCCAACTTAAAAGATGCGGTCATGCGCTTGGGTTTCAAACGTATCAAGACGGTTGTCATGGGTGCAGGGGTTTCTGGTTCGCTAAATAAGAGTCTTACAGGTTACCGTTACGGCTACGGAGTACTCTGGAACCATTCAATCGCGGTTGCCACAGCAGCTCAATGGCTTTCGCAGGCGCTTCAATATCCCGATCCTGATGAAGCCTACGTGGCCGGCTTGCTGCACGACATGGGAAAACTAATGCTGGATCAGTACGTCCAGATTGATTATGCCCAGATGGTGGATATGATGAAGCGTTATCGCCAGCCATTGCAGGTGATCGAGGAAAAGTTGTTTGGCATTGACCATGCCTCAGTGGGCGGCATGATGGCCCAAAAATGGAATTTCCCCGTCACCCTGGTGGATACCATCCGCTTCCATCATGCCCCATCGCTGGTGCGCACAAACTCCCCTTTGGCTGCCATCATTAACCTGGCAAACGCCTTTGATCCCCAGGATATGCACGGTCTATCCAGTGACAGGGATCTTAAGATCCACCCGGAAGCATTGAACATCCTTCATCTGGATATTGTTCAGGTGGAACGTCTGCGTGAACGCATGCACGAATACTTTAAGGTAGGACTTGGAAACCAGGGACAGGGTTAACGCATGGAACCGGAAGCGCGCACCCGCACGGCTGTGATCCTCGAAGGCGAGGCGATCCAGCGTGATTTAATCCGCATGGCGCTGCAACGCAACGGTTGGGAGGTAAATGCCACCGGGGCACATCAAAAAGCTTCCCAGTGGATGCAGCAATCACCCCCTGACCTGCTGGTGCTGGATACCTTTTTGTCCGGCATCAACGGGCTTGATTTCTTGCGCCGGGTCAAAGCTGCGCATCTGATTGACCGCACCATGGTGGTGCTGGTGTCTGCATTTGGTTTTCAGGAAGTGGTGGAACAGGCTGCCGAACTGGGTGTACGGGATTTTATGGTAAAACCACTGGATATTGACCGGTTCATTAAACGCATTAACGACTGGTTTCCCTCACTGGTAAAATAAGCTCACTATTATCGGCAGCCTTGAAAAAAACTTTATAGCAGTTTCCACTTTTTACGCTTAATTTATTTCCCCTTCATTTCCGTTTTACTGACGTAAACGGCCTGCCGGTTTATGCTTACCGTAGGTTTTTTGCTATTTTAAGAGAGAACCGGGAAAAGACATGCTGATAAACATCGCACAAACCCAACTCTTTCTGCTGGCACTCACCCGGGTGCTGGCCATGCTGATCCAGATCCCGGTTCTGGGTGGGCAAATGATCCCATTGCAGGTACGGTTGGGGTTTGGATTACTACTCACCGCCATCCTGATCCCCTGGGGTCCCCTGCCCCCTGAGAGCGCTGCCCTGGGAATTCTTCCCCTGGCAGGCGCGGTTCTCCGTGAATTAATCATCGGTTCACTGGCCGGTTTTGCGGCTGCACTTACCTTTGCCACCATTCAGGTGGCTGGTGAAACCATGTCCATGGGCGCAGGGTTCTCGGCTGGGCGCATCCTCAACCCCACCTTGGGCGAATCCGGCTCGGCAATGGACCAGTTGTTTGTGATGGTTGCGCTGCTCCTTTTCCTGGTCATTGATGGGCACCACAGTTTCATCATTGCCATGCAGCGGTCTTTTGAAGTCCTTCCCATTAATCAGGCGCTCCCACCCTTCACCGATCAACGCATGGTTCAGTTGTTCGGGCAGGTGGTGGTTACCGGGGTGCAAATGGCGCTGCCGGTGATGGCCGCTCTGCTCATCACCGATCTCACCCTCGGTTTGCTCGCCCGCGTTGCGCCCAACATCCAGGTTTTCTTCCTGGGCTTGCCTTTAAAGGTGGGCGTGGGGTTGATTGCCCTCGCACTCCTTTTCTCCATTGTCGCACCCATGCTCACCGAGATGCTCGGTACCATTGGTGAACGCATGTTGTACCTGCTGGGGGGTTAATCCATGTCAGAACGGTCAGAAGCCCCAACTTCAAGAAGGATCAACGAAGCCCGTGAGCAGGGCCAGGTTGCCCGCAGCATGGAACTTAATTCGGCTGCGGTACTTCTGTTTGGGGTGCTGATCATCAAGTCTTTGGGCGCAAACATGGTCAACGCACTGAAGGAGACCATTTTGGCGGCTTTTTCGGCTGCCCCGACGGCTGAATTGACCGACGCCTTCCTGACCACATCCATGTTGAACACCGTTAGCACCATTGTTCCGGCAGTTGCCCCAATCATGTTGCTGCTGATGGTACTGGGTGTGGCCGTCACACTGGCTCAAACCCAGTTCTTATGGTCCAGCAAACGCATGCGGCCAGACCTCACCCGGCTCAACCCATTAACCGGCTTAAAACGCATGTTCTCACCCCAGAGCCTGGTGGAACTGCTCAAAGCGCTGCTCAAGCTGGGTTTGATTGGCTTTGTGGCTTACTCTTACCTGCGCGGAAACATTCAGCACTTGATGGAGCTAAGTCAATTTGACCTGCTGACCGGCATGCAGGTTTTCATGGATATGGTCTTCTCGCTCTCACTGCGGGCTGGCGGCGCTTACCTGGTTCTGGCAATCGCCGACTACGTTTATCAGCGCTGGCAATACATGCGCGGTTTGCGAATGACCAAGGAAGAAATCAAAGAAGAGCTGAAACAATCGGAAGGCGACCCGTTTATTCGCAGCCGTATCCGTTCGCAGCAGCGCCGCATTGCCCGCATGCGCATGATGGCAAATGTTCACAAAGCCACCGTGGTCATCACCAACCCCACCCACCTTGCCATTGCCATCGAATACGACGGTGCACGCATGCAGGCTCCGCGTGTGTTAGCCAAAGGCGCTTACATCGTTGCCGAAAAAATTGTGGCGCTCGCCCGCCAGAACAACATTCCCGTGATCCAGAACATCCCACTGGCGCGCGCCATGTACAAAACAGTCGAAATCGATCACGAAATATCACCTGAGCTGTATACCGCCATGGCCGAAGTTCTGGCCTACGTTTACCGGATGCGCGGATTAACCCCCGCCAGCAATAGAGCATAAAGGAACAAAGCCACATGACTGCTACCACCGGCACCTCCTCCACCCAGTTCGGACTGGCAAGAATCCTCAAAGCCAAAGACATCATCATGGCGTTATCGCTGGTGGTGATCGTTGGGTTGATGGTGGTTCCCCTGCCGCCCGTGATGCTGGATCTACTGATTGCTGCCAACGTGGCTTTATCCATCGGCATCATTTTATTGACCATGTACATCACCCAACCAATGGAATTCTCGGTATTTCCAACGGTGTTGTTACTGGTCACGTTGTTCCGCCTGGGTTTGAACATTGCAGCCAGCCGCCAGATTCTTCTCTCCGGTGATGCCGGCAAAGCCATTGAGACATTTGGCAACATCATTGTCGGCGGCAATTACGTGGTTGGCATCGTGATCTTCCTGATCCTCATGATCATCCAGTTCTCGGTGATCAACAGCGGTGCGGGCCGCGTGGCTGAAGTGGCTGCACGCTTCACGCTGGACGCCATGCCCGGCAAACAACTTGCCATCGACGCCGACCTGAACGCCGGTCTGATTGATGAGCAGCAGGCCAAACAGCGCCGCAAAGCCATCGAGACAGAGGCTGACTTTTATGGTGCAATGGACGGCGCCAGCAAGTTTGTTCGTGGAGACGCCATTGCAGCCATCATCATCATGCTGGTGAACATCCTGGGTGGGTTTGTGATCGGCATGTTGCAGCACCAGCTCACAATGGTTGAGGCGCTGCAACGCTACGCCCTGTTGACCGTGGGCGCCGGTCTGGCAATCCAGATCCCTGCCCTGCTGGTCTCTTCCGCAGCAGGTTTAATCGTCACCCGCTCCGGCTCGGACACCTCGCTGGGCACCGATATTTTCGGCCAGGTATCCAATTTCAACGCCCTGTTTATCGGCGGCGTGATCATGGTCATCATTTCACTCATTCCCGGACTGCCCAAGCTGCCCTTCATGCTGGTGGCTGGTGCGCTCATTGGCTCATCATTTTTGGTCCGAAAAACAAAAAAGGCGGAAGAAGAACTGGCTCTGGTTCCGACAACGCCACAACCAGCCACAAACGAACCTGAAACCCCCCAGGACATGCTGGAAATGGTGGTGGTGGATCAGCTCGAACTGGAAATCGGCTACGGCTTAATCCCGCTTATTGATGATGAGACCGGTGACAATCTGCTGCACCGCATCACCGCCATTCGCCGGCAGGTGATGACCGAACTGGGCCTGATCGTGCCGATTGTGCGCATTCGGGATAACCTGCGCCTGCAACCCAACCAGTATCGCATCAAAATCCGCGGGCAGGAGATTGCCCAGGGTGATTTACTTGCCGATCATCTATTGGCCATCCCCGGCTCAGGTTCAGAGCAAAAACTGCGCGGTATTCAAACCACCGAACCCGCCTTTGGCCTTCCAGCCATCTGGATCGGTGAGGCGGAACAGGGCCGTGCCGAATTAATGGGTTACACGGTTGTCACCCCCATCTCGGTACTCTCCACCCACCTGACCGAAGTGGTGCGCAACTACGCGCCCGAACTGCTCAACCGTCAGATGGTCAAGGAAATGCTCGGCCAGTTGCACCTCAAGTCACCCGCCTCAGTGGAAGGCGTTGTGCCCGAGATGCTTACCCTGGGCGATGTGCAGGCTGTTCTGCGTAATCTGCTGCGCGAGCGCGTTCCCATTCGTGACCTGACCGGCATTCTGGAAGTGCTGGCAAACAATGCCGGGTTCACCCGTGACCCCAACATTTTGTCCGAAGCCGTGCGCCAGATGATGGCAAACACATTGTCGGCGCAGTATCGCGATCAAAACAATACCCTGCATGTCTTTACGCTCTCCCCACAAATTGAATCCACCCTGCGGGCATCCCTTGGCTCATCTGAAAACGGGTTCCGCTTCCAGATCGATGCCATGCTTGCACAGGAAATTCTTAACCGCACCGGCCAGCAAATGGAAAGCCTCGCCGGAGCAGGGTTTTACCCCATTCTCTTGTGCCCCCGTGAATTACGCCTGGCGTTCCGCCGTCTGGTGGAACAGGCGCTTCCCAACCTGGTGGTGCTGGCCTTCTCAGAGGTAAGCACCGGTACGCGCGTTCAGGCGCACGGCATGGTTGAGATCAAATAAAGGTTGAATGATGGTTACAACAAAGACGTTTCGCGGTGAAAATATGCTCGCAGCCCTGCATGAAGTGCAGCGCGTCCTCGGACCAGAGGCAATCGTGGTCTCGATGCGCGAAATTCCAGCCGGTCCCATCTGGCAGGTATGGCGCAAGCCAGGCTGCGAGATCATTGCGACGTTGCCAGAAAAGGAAAAAGAAGAACGCGCCCCTGCTGCCCCTCAAACACGCGGCAAGGCAAAAGAACAACAACGCAACGCTGTTCACTGGGATGCGCCCGACCTGGCTGGAAAAACCGAAACACAAACCAACCCTGAGGCTACCCACCAGGCTCCTTCAATGGATGCCGATACCACTTCTGATGATTTACGTTCGGCCATTGCCGACATTGTCGCCATGGCATCCCGCACGCAAACCACCCTGCCGCCGGAGCTGGGTTTGTTGGGCGAAGAAGAACCGGGGACACGTACACAAAATGCGGCACTTGAAAAATTTCGCACCCTGCTGCTCAATCAAGGTGTCATGCCGGGGTTGGTAAACCAGATCATCAGTGTGTGTGAGAACACCATCAGCCCGGTGGCCATGCTGGATGAACAGAAAGTGCGCAGCGCCATCCGCCAGCAACTTGAAGCCCGCATAAAAGCTGCCGAAAAACCAACATTACCCAAGGGACGCCGCATCATCTGTCTGGTGGGTACAACCGGCAGCGGAAAAACCAGCACCTGCGCCCGCCTGGCCACCCAATATGCGATCAAGGAACGCAAACGTGTGGCGTGGATAGCGGCGGACACCATCCGCGCTGGTGCACTGGTGGAAGCCCGCACCTACACCGATTCGCTAGGCATACAGCTTCATCCTGTTTATTCCACTGCCGATGTACATGCGGCCCTGGCTGCCACTGAGGATTACGACGTGGTCCTGATGGACACCCCGGGATGCAATCCGCGCGAAGAAACCCAACTGGTTGAACTTGCCAGTTTTATCACCGCTGCGCCTCAGCGCATCACCTACCTGATGGCGCCTGCCACCACCAAGGACAGTGATCTGCTGCAGGCAGTGGCCGCTTTTGGCCCGTTCAACATCAAAGGGCTGATCATGAGCAAGATGGATGAAACCGGAACCTTTGGACACCTGTACAATGCAGCCTGGCACAGCCAGCTTCCGCCCGTTTACGCAACCGTGGGACCTCAAATCCTGGATACACTCAAGATCACCAGCCCATTCTCGCTGGTTAAAGCATTGTTTGAGGGAGCATACGGACAATGAGCAAGCAGGATAAGTCAAAACAACAATCCGCGCAACCCCAGCCGGGCAAGAACGGGCCAAAAGGCAAACGTCCACCTGCCCTGGTTGAAATCAGCATGACCGTTTCCAAGGGTATTCTGGTGATCACAGCGGCGGTCGTGGCCGGCGTATCCATTTATTCCGGTTGCAATGTGGCAAACATTGTCATCCGCACCGGCGGCACGCTGCTGGGGTTGGGTTTCCTGCTGTGGATCATCAACTGGTTGATTGCCAAAGGCGTGATTGATGCCGAGATTGAACGCATGAAGGAAGAAAGCCAACCCGCCAGTACACGCGAGATAAAGGCTTGATAAACCATGGCGACTCCATCTGACACCCCTGAGATCCTGGCCAAATGGCTGACAACGCATGACCCCTCCTATCGTGAGGAACTGGTTCTGCGCTATGTCGCTCTGGTTCATTTTGTCCTGGGCAGGCTGGGGGTTTCACAGAACACCACACCCGAATACGAAGACCTGGTCAGCCAGGGGCTGCTGGGGTTAATCGAAGCCATTGACCGCTTCAACCCTGAATTTGGCACACAGTTCAGCACCTATGCCACTTTCCGCATCCGCGGCAAGATCCTCGATTATTTGCGCGCCATTGATTGGATGCCCCGCGCTGCCCGCAAACGCAGCCGCATGGTTCAACAGGCGGTTTCTGACCTGTGGTTGCGCAATGAACACGAGCCTACTGATCAGGAAATTGCTGATTTTCTGAATCTTGAGGTCAGCTCGGTGCAGCAGGCACTGGTCGATTCCTCCCGCATGATTGTTTCACTGGATGCGGTCATCGAAAATGACCAGGGTGAAGACTCCAGCCTGCACGAGAGCCTGCCGGATGAACAACAGGAAAACCCGGCAGACATGGTGGACTTGCAGGAGATGAAAGCCCGCCTGATTACCAACATAAAAAATCTGAGCGACCGGGAACAACTGGTCCTCTCCCTTTATTATTACGAAGAACTCACCTTTAAAGAAATTGGCCAGGTTCTGGGGATCACGGAATCGCGGGTATGCCAGTTGCACGCCAGAGCCATCTCGCGGCTCAAGTCAACACTCAACCCCGCCCCGGATACCGATGAAGAATGGCAAACTTCCAGCGACCGGCGGAAGGAGTAAATCATGGTAAACAGCATTAATTCTGGACTGCTCACCGACACCCTCAATATTGTGCAACTTGCCCGCGAAACCGCACTGGCACAGGGTAAAAACGCCCAGGCGCAGCGGCTGACCCCCGTGGTGCAGGATTTGCAGAGCATTGTCACCACCTCCCGCGGGCCGCAGGCGCCGGCGGTGCCAACCGGTGCGCTTGCCCAGGATGATTTTCGAACCCTGCTGGCAGCCGCCCAGGCGCCCACCACTCCCGTGCAGGCCAGCCAGTCAATGAACTCTGTTGACCGCAACCGCATGGTGGTCGCCATGTCAGGCGGCTCCATGTCAGAGGTGGATATCGCCCGCCAGCTTGGCATGACCCGTGATGAGGTTCACTTGATTTTGAGCGTCAACCAGAAGGGACGCAACGGATTGGAGGGAGCATGATTAAAGGTTTGTACGCTGCCGCCTCAGCCATGATCGCCAACGTTCACAGGCAAAAAATCATTGCTCATAATGCTGCCAATGTGGACACGGCCGGCTTCAAACAAATTCTGACATCCATGGATGCCTGGGTATCCACCTCGGTCATCCACCCGCCCGGCAATACCGCCATTTCACAGAAATATCTCGGTTTGCTGGGCCTTGGCGTTGAAACCCCACCCGACTTTGATGATTTTGAAGCCGGTGCGATTAAGACCACCGGCAACCAGTTCGATTTCGCCATCTCGGGCGAGGGCTTTTTTACAGTGGAAACCCCTGAAGGCGAGCGCTATACACGCGACGGGCGTTTTCTGCGCGATGTGGACAACATGCTGGTAACCGTTGATGGCTTTGCGGTTCTGGATGAAAACGGTCAGCCAATTGAACTGCCTGAGGGTGACATGCACGTCTCTGATGACGGCACCATCTCGGTTAACGGTGAGGAAGTCACCCGAATTGTCCTGGTGGGCTTTGAGAATCCTGCGGAAGAACTGGCAAGAGAAGGAGACAACACCTTCTCTGCTGCAGGCGGCCCCACGCTGGAAGATGTGGGTTTGATCAAGCAGGGTTATCTGGAGATGTCCAACGTCAACATTTCTGCGCTGATGACCCAGATGGTGCAGGTTGCCCGCTCCTATGAAGCGGCTCAAAAGATGGTGCAAACCCAGGATGAAATCCTGGGTAAAGCCATCACCACACTCGGACGCTTCTAAGAAACCGGAGGTAAACCATGGGAAATTCACTTTATCAAATCCTCAGCATCTCCCGCCAGGATATGCGCGCCCGTTTGTTCGACCTGGACTCAACCAGTAACAATCTGGCAAACATCAACACCATCGGTTATAAACGCAACCGGGTGAACTTCCAGGAACTGCTTGAAGAAGCCCAGCACTCCGGAACCCGCATCTCATCCACGCAAATCATGCAGGATCAGGGCGCGCGCCGTACCACCTCAAGCGGATTGGACATGATGATCCAGGGCGAAGGTTTCTTTATGGTGCAAATGCCCAATGACGTGGTGGGTTACACACGTGATGGCGCCTTTCAACTCGACGCCGATGGAACCATTGTTTCCCCCTCGGGTTACCCGTTGATCTGGGACGGCGAAATTCCCCCAGAGACCCAGGAAGTACAGGTTCAGCCCAATGGGGTGGTGTACGCCAAGGTGAACAATGCGTGGGAAGAAGCCGGCACCATGCAAATTGCCCGGTTCACCAACCCCACCGCCCTGCAGGTGCACGGTGATAATGTTTATCTGGAGACCGAACTGTCCGGTGAAGCTGTGCTGGGAGACCCTGCTTCGGAGAACTTTGGTCTGGTGAACTCATATTCGCTGGAAATGTCCAATGTGAACATGGCGGATGAAATGACCCACCTGATGACCATGCAGCGCGCCTTCCAGATCTCAGTACGCACCTTTCAACAAACCGACACCATGATGCAACAGGCATTAAGAATGCGGAATGCCTAAAGTTTTTTACCGGTTGTCCGATTAATACTTACAGGTATTCTATTTCTGCTTTGTTCGTGCCGGAGGTGGCGCCATGAAAGTTGAAAACAATAACATCAACCCATTGAAGCCAGAGAGACCGGATGAGACCCGATCTTCCGAGAAGATCGGACGCCGTTCTGAAACTGCATCAACCAGTGTACGTTCCCGAGACAAGGCTGAACTGTCGGAACAGGCCCGTCTGCTTTCCAAAGCGCGCACGGCCATCAACGACACCTCAGATGTTCGTACCGAACTCGTCGCCAGCTTGCAGCAGCAAATCAACCAGGGAAGCTATCAGGTTCCTGTTGAGGCGCTTGCCCGGAAACTGGTGGAGAGACTCAAAGACCAGTAACCGGTGTTGAGATGAAAAGCAGAGAAGAATACCTGAATACCCTTGAAGATGTACTGGTTAAGCAATTTCGCAAACTCCAAAGCCTGATCTCCATCACCCGTGAAGAGCGGCAAATGCTCTCCGGGGGCGCCGCGCGCGATCTGCTCGATATTGTAGAGCAAAAAGAGAGCATCCTGGACGAGTTGAGTTTGCTGGAAGAAAACCGCCGATTAATTACCGGTGAGTTATGTCAGCTTGTCGGTCTGGCGGGTGCGTCCACGCTTACCGAGCTGATCCCGCACCTTGAGACTGCTGTGGGCAGCCGCCTGCATAATCTACACGAAGGCATCAGCAAACTGGTTGATCAAGCCAGGCATTTGAACATGGGCAACCAGGCACTGGCTCAAGCGCGGACAGAATGGCTGGCTGCAACGCAGGCTTTCCTGCTCAGCTTTTACCAGCCCCCCACTGCTTATCAGGCCAATGGAAGTATTGCTGCATCTGGAATGGTGCAATCACTTGAAATTGACCAGAAAGCGTAAGGTGTAACATGGGTTCACTATTTGCCAGTATTAATGTATCACTACGAGCCATGATGGCCCATCAGAAGGCCATTGAGGTGATTGAACACAACGTGGCGAACGCCAACACGCCGGGATATCGCCGGCAGTCGGCGGTTCTGGCGGCTGGTGTACCTGTTTCACTTTCATCCTTCCAAAACTACGGCGCGGCCGGTCAGCTTGGAACCGGCGTGACCGTTGAAAAAATTCAGCGTTTTTCCACTGAGTTCTTTGATACCCGCTTCCGCACAGAGACCACCCAGGCAAAACGGTGGGATCTGGCTGCCAACCAGATGGCACAGATCGAAGTCACCCTGGCAGAAACCGGCTCAGACGGCTTGATCCCCAAATTGGATGCCTTCTGGAAAGGCTGGCAGGCTCTCAGTGCCGACCCGACCAATCCCAGCCTGCGCGCAGAGATTCTGGAACAATCCAAAATCCTTGTGGCGGGTCTGTCCAGCCGGGTGGAAAAATTGCAGGAAATGCAACGCGATCAAAATCTGTTGGTCCGTGAGAGCGTCGGCGAGATCAACACCCTGGCTGAAAAAATTGCCCACCTGAACGGCGAGATCGTCCATGTGCAGTCGGTTGGAGAACAGCCCAACGACCTGCTGGACGAGCGCGACCGCCTGTTGGACCGCCTGTCGGAAATCACCGGTATTGTCAGTCATCAGCAGGATAACGGCTCGGTTCTGGTTTCCATCAACGGTCATGCCCTTGTTTTCAACAACGCTGTTTTCAAAGTCAACGTTTCATCTGACCCGTTGACCGCCAGCATCCAGTGGGAAGACGGACAGCCATTTTCAGCCTCAACCGGTGAACTTGCCGGTCTCCTGGAGGTAAGGGATCAGATCATCCCCGATTTAATCCGGGGACTGGATAATACCGCTTATTCGCTTTACACCGCGGTCAATGCCATTCACCAGCGCCCTGCCGGTTTTGACCCCACCGTTTACCCTGACCCGCCATACTCAGACGACGGGTTGCCTTTCTTCACCGGTGTAACCGGCGTGGCAGGCGCTGCCTCAAGTATTGCTGTGAATGCCGATATGGAAGACCTCAACAACATCATGAGCGCTTCTGCGGATTATCCCGGTAGCGGTGAAATTGCCCGCCGTATCGCCGGTTTGAAGGAAACCGCCATAGCTGGCCTGGGTAACATCACCATCAATCAGTACTACACCAACCAGGCGGCCAACCTCGGCATGAAGATAGACTACGCAAAACAACAAGCCAAGGACAGGGGACTGGTTGCCTCCGCGCTGGATGAACAGCGTGAAGCTCTTTCAGGCGTCAATCTGGACGAAGAAGCGGCCAATCTCGTTCGCTCACAACGCGCTTTCCAGGCGGCCACCCGGCTGGTAAACGTGATGGACGAGTTGCTTGACCGTGTAATCAACGGAATGGGTATAGCCGGGCGTTGACCGGTTGGAAAGTGAGTAAACCATGCGTGTGACCAATAGAATGATGACGGAAAACGCCATCGCTCACATGAATGAAAACCTCGAGCGGTTGCAGCAACTAACCGAGAGGTCATCCTCCGGAAAGGCTTTTCAGACCATGTCCGATGATCCCGGTCAGGCAGCCATGGCGCTCTCACTGCGTTCGACATTAACCACCAACCAAGGTTACGTGGATACCGGTCAATCCACCAATGACTGGCTCTCTGCGGTGGAAAGCGCATTCAAGCAGATGGTTGAAATAGGCACAAAAGCCACCAACCTGGCCCGTAGCGGCCAACCTGACACCATCTCAGGGGCAGAACGTTACGCCTTTGGTGTGGAGATGGATGCCCTGCTTCGCCAGGCAGTTGAGGTTGGCAATTCATCTCATCTGGGTAAATATATCTTCTCCGGTTTCCAGGTAAAAACCCCACCCTTCGAGCTGGACGCTGCCGCCACGACCGTGACGTACAATGGAGATAATGGTATCATTCAACAGGATGTCAGCCCGGGACAGAAAATGGCAACCAACATTCCCGGGACCATGTTTGAAGATTTCTTTGCCACCCTCATCGCCACCCGTGATGCCCTGTTGAATAACCAACCTGACGTCCTGGAAGACCGGCTGGGTGAATTGAACACCTACATGGAAGTAATCAAGAATGGGCGCACCACCAACGGCGCCCGCCAGCGCCAGGTGCGCATGGTGCTTGATACCATGGAGAAAACCCGCATCGAGTTGAAGAGCCTCCTTTCACAAAAAGAGGACGTCAACATGACGGAAGCGATTTCACTTCTCAGGCAGCAAGAGACGGTCTACCAGACAGTGCTGGAGGTCAGTTCAAGGGCAATTTCTGCTCTGAACCTGTTTGACGTTCTGGGCTAAGTCTGGAGACTGCCATGCTTGTTTTGATGCGCAAGGTCAACGAAAGCATCATAGTTGATGACAAGATCACCATTACCATTCTGGGGATCGAAGGGGATAAAGTAAAGATCGGCATTAATGCCCCGCGCGAGATCCCCATTTTACGCAGTGAGTTGCACCAGGCCGTCGTGGAACAGGAATTAATCCAGTCTCGAATGGCCAGCCAAACCGAGGGCGAGATCCTGAAATCCCTGAGGGATTTGCTTCTGGATGACGCCCTTCCGGATGAAAATGCAGACGAAACTGGTTCCCCCACCCCACCACCGCCTGAAACATAGATGAAAAAACTCGCAACTGACGTTGCGAGTTTTGATTTATCCCCTGGAAACCTTTATCTGGAAACCTTCATCAAGTAAAGCTGTTCATCCATGATGGTTTTGTATGGCACGCCCCGAATAAGAGACAGCGCAACATCAGTTGGGGTAATGCGGATCACCCTGCCAACAACTTTAATGGGCGGACCTTCATGCAGTTGCACTTCGCCAGAAAAAATGTCCTCAGGCATGCGAATACGAAATGGGTTGTAAAAACGGATGCCCTGCTCGGATAAGTCAATAATAAAAAACCGATGCCCGCTGATCTTAATGGTCGGAGCATACGCAGGAGGGTAGACCAGTCGAAAATGTTTCCGTCGTTGTTCGCTCTGTGAGTTATTCGTATCGCTCATGGATGACCTAAGTGGATATTCCATTCTTGTTATATTTTAACCGAATTCTGTAGATGTATGCCAGTACTTCGGCAACCACTCTGTACAATTCGGGTGGAATGGTGTCATCCACTTCAACGTGCGAAAGCGCTTCCACCAGCAACGGATCTTCATGAATGGGGATTCCGTTCTCCTTGGCCAGTGCGATAATCTGTTCCGCGATCACACCCTTCCCGGACGCAATGACCCGCGGTGCGTCATCCTGGGTGGGATTATACCTTAATGCCGTGGCTTTTCGCCTTTTTCCTCCCTGGCTCTCTTCATTATTATTATAACTGCGTATCACATGAAAACTCATGGTTACACACTCACACTCAAAATGCCGTCATCTTTGCGGGCATCCCCAGAGGCACCCCCCGGCGTCATTTTACCAGGGTTGCCCACTTCACTGCGCGACGCCTGCAGGTTGAAACCAATCGCAGCCAGACCTTCCTTGAAGGACGGCAGTTCATCCTCTGCCAATCCGCACAGACCATCCGTTGTGGCTGTCAGGTTGGCTGAGATGGTGCGATCCACAATGGAAAGATCCACTTCCAGTGTCTGCCCCTGCGCCAGATCCACCTGAATGATCAGGCGGGTATAGCCAGGGTCAACCTTGCGCGCGGCCCCTTCTTTTTGATATGCCACCCGCAAAGTGGCTTCCTGCAGGTTCTCTGGGGGATTTTGTGCAAGACCCTGCGCCTGCATGGGTAGTTCCAACCGCGCCCACTGCCCGCCCACCGGTTCGTTTTCAGGAGGGATGTTATAGTATTGCATCACACGCACGCTGTCCATGAAACGCTCAAGGCTTTCGGCTGCGCGGTGCGCCCCGGCAGCATGCAACTGCTGATGCAACAACCCCAGTCGGGTCATCAAACCGGCGGCCGCCTCATCATCCCCGGAAGAACGTGCCAGAACCATCGCCAGGTCGCGTTCAACGGATCTGCCAAGCGACTGGAACATTCGCGCCAGCCCGCTTTCCATCTCCTCAGCCGATCCATTCCAAGTGAGGATCGCGCCACGCAGACCGTCCAGCGTTGCCTGCAAATTGGCGCGCAATTCGGGTGATAGATTATTGGATGCCAGCAGGGATCGCATTTGAGCCATCAGTTCAGACATGGGCTCAGCCAGGTTGTTGGGAGCCGAAAGAACCAGTTTCAAAGTCTCGGCGTTTAGCGGCAAACCCGCGCCCTTCAATGTGGCCGCCAGGTTCACTTCATTTTCACCCCAGTTTGTCAGGCCATTCAAGGCTGTTCTTAGTTCTTGAATGGTCGCAGCATCCACCATCATGCCCTTGGCAACCAGAGCCCTGGCAATCATGAGATTCTGCGCATCCATGTCCACGTTCATACGTTGCAACAATTGCGATGCCAGGTCGCGCGTGTTGGTTGGGGCGGTCATCTGACCATCCGGCGGGACCAGTTGCAACCGGATCATATCCGAGGAAAACTCTCTCAATACAAACTGGGCAGTTTGACGCTCAGCCAGGGTTGCGGCCATTTCTGACGAGGCCATCTTGGCCACCACCCTTACCCCCTGAATGGCCAGGGTAACATTATCCCCTGATACCTGCAACACCTCAGCCATTACACGCTGATTGAGCCGCAGCGACAGACCACCTTCGTCCGGTCTCTGGACGTTGGCGATGACTGGTGGTCCGGGGATGTTCATCGTCATGCTAACCCATCCTCTGGTTCAGGAACCATTGGTTTTTTTCATGATGAAAGTACGGTTACCCAAGTATTACCGAAACTCCATCATGATGCAATAACAAAAAGGAGGACACAGGCGGGTCACAGCCTGAAGCAGCGCTGCCTGTGTCCTCCACCGTTAATTAATTATCGGCTAACGCTTCAGATTCACAAGTTCCAGCAACATTTCATCCGACGTGGTGATGACCCGGGAGGAAGCCTGGAAACCGCGCTGAGCCAGGATCATGTTGGTGAATTCCTGTGCCATATCCACATTGGAGGCTTCGAGGTAGCTGGAAACCAGTGCGCCGCGCGAGCCGTCATTGGGTGCACCCACATTGGGCTCACCGGAGTTAAGACTGCTGGTATACATGCTGTGCCCTTCGCGGATCAGACCGGACGGGTTGGAGAACTTCGCCAGACCGATCTGACCGGCAAGTTGCTTGAGGCCGTTTGAGTACAGCAGGAAGATTTCACCGGTGTTGGGAGCAATGAACACATCCGAGACCGCGCCGGCAGCCAGACCATCCTGATAGGTGGCGGAAATGGTGTTATTGGCATCCAGCATGGTCACGCCTCGCAGGTCCAGGTCGATGGTCATATTGGAGGCACCCATGGTTCCGGTGATGGTGATGGCGTTATCATAAATTGACGTTGGAGCTGCCTGCCCATCGGCATTGAAAGTGATGGTTCCAGAACCCGCCGCTCCGGTGGTATTGTGCACTGCCCATCCCCAGGTGTCATTGGCTGTGCGGGTAAAGCGGATCGTCAACGGGTGCGAGGTTCCCAACGAGTCATACACAGCCACGGTGGTATCGTACGTATTCACCTCTCCTGAACCAAGTGGGGGAACAGGGGTTTGTGAATCCAGGTTGCCGCCAAACAACATGCTGGTGGTGTCAGCCGCCAGGGTCAGGTCCATGGGGATGTTGATGTCATCAACCGGCTGGTTGTTGTCGATGGGTCCGGATTCGCCGGTTGCCAGTGTCCAACCCTGAACGCGCAAACCGGTGGATGAATTGACCAGGTAGCCGGATGAGTCGATCTGCAATGAACCTTCGCGTGAATACTTCATGCCGTTGGTTCCCATATACATCAGGAAACCATCACCCTGCACGGCAACGTCCAGGTTGCGCCCCGTACCCTGCAGCATACCCTGCGTGAACACCGGTGAAATGTAACCCAGTTGCACGCCAAGGCCAATTTGCGTGGGGTTGATGCCACCCGCTTCATCAGATGGCGCCGAACCGGGGTTCAGCATCTGGGCAAACTGATCCTGAAACAGCACACGATTGGTCTTGAAACCCGGCGTGTTGGCATTTGCCAGGTTGTCTGCCACCACATCCAAAAAGGACTGGTGCAGGGTCAACGAACTGATTGCGGTAAACATTGAGCGTAACATTTTTTACTCTCCTGAAGGTACAGGCTTCCTCCATGAGGGCCGGCCTGTAATCAAAATAATGATTATGCGGTAATCCCGTTGTCGTTCGTTTCTGCGGCGGTCGAAGCCGGGTCTGCAAAAACAACGCTGTCGATTTGTGTGAACACACCATCTCCGCGGTGATCAGTATCCAGCGCGGTTACCACCAGACGTTCGCGTACATTGACGATGAACGCGAGATCGTCCACCAGCACAAGAGAGGCGTTTCCACCGCGTTTTTCAGCTTTATCCACCGCCTGGGCAAGCCGGGTGAGACCGTCATCGCCAAGGTTGATGTTGCGGTGTTCCATGCGATTCTTCGCATGATTGGAGAAACGCACCCCCTGCACCTCGGCCAGGGTATCAGCAAAGCTGGTTTCACCCGTGCCCGGTGTGGCGGCTGGCCGGTTGGCCTGACCCTGCGGATTGACCGAAGGAGTGACCGGTTGGGTTACTCCGGGTCCTGGAAACTGGATGCGATAAGAATCATCCATTAGTCAGCTCCCGTTCGCGGGTCAGTCCTCACGGACTTCCACAATGGATTTCAACGGCACATGGAAGTTGTTGATCAGCAGGACATGCGCGCCATTGACCACCGCGCTGCCTTCCACCCTGCCTTCAACCACGTCGCCTTCGGTATTGATGCCTTCCACCACCTTGCCGATCAGGCTGGCGGCAGTGCCTGCCTGGCTGGCGGCAGACATCTCATCCATGCGGTTGTTGAGATTTTTGAGTTCCTGCAACGAGTTCAACTGTGCCATTTGCGCCATCAGATCCTTGTCCTGAAGGGGTTCAAGCGGATTCTGATTTTTCAACTGCGCCAACAGCACCAGCATGAAGTCGTTGCCGTCAAAATTATTGGTCTTTTCGTTGCTCTTGGTCGTCCCATTGATCTGGTCGATCAAGGCTTGCGTGGCAGAATTTACCTGCATGGGGTCTCTCCTGGGTTAGATGCGGTAGTCAACACCCTGTAGCGCCGCTTCCAATGCCTCACCGCCGGTCACACTACCGACTTCTGAGATCATTGATTTTGAAGCGTTGGTGTATCTGGGCTGTGGTTGTTGCCAGGCTTCCCCCTGGGATTGCTGGGGGTTGCCAAAACTGATGTCCAGATGCGCCACCTGAATGCCTGCCTCGGTCAGCGTTTGACGCAGCGCGTTCATCTGAGATTCGAGCAATTTTCCTGCAGCCGGTTGTTCAGCGATCATGGTGACATTCACCCCGTTGGGATGGCTGACCAGCTTGAGGTCCACTTTTCCGAGATCTTCAGGATAAAGCTGCAAACGCACCCAGTTTTGCCCACCCTTGACCATCGTTTCCATCGACCGCGTTACCTGCGCGACCATATCGTGGGCACGAGCTTCCGCCACGCGGACCAGCTCTTGATTCACCTGGGTTGTGGGTGCATTCACTGCAGCTTGCGCATCGGTCACATTGACCTGCTGCACCTGTGCAGGTGTTTCATTGGTTGTGTTTCTGGCGGCTTCGGGGGTCGTTGTTTCAGCGGCTCCCACGGCTTGTCTTGTTTCCTGGCTGGCAACTGGTTGGGCGGCTGCCTGCCGGCTGGCCTGTGAGGCATCAATTACAATGCCGCCTTCAGCCTGGGTTCCACCTGTCTGTTCCATCATGACCCCGGCAAAGGATTGCCCGTTGGCAGTGCTCTGTTCCGCTTGCAGAGATGCATCCGGGGCGGTTTTCTCGCCGATTGTCATGGGTGTGGTGTGGGCTGTATGGCTGGCGTCCTGCGCTGCTGCATCCACACAAACGTCAGCGCATGCTTCAACCAGCTCAGCCGGGTCAACGGGCCCACTCACCTGCTGGATGACCAGCGCAGGGTCCACAAACGCCTCGGTCAATTGCAGACTGGGGTCAATCACTACAGTTGCACCACCATCCGGAGCCTGCCCGTCGGTTTCTTCCCCGTCAGGCTGCTCCGTCTGAGGCTCATTCTGCGTTTGCTGCGTCTCCACCGGTTTCTTCTGCTCCACCGGGCGGTTGTTTTCAACTGCCTCGGGGCGCTCAGAAGCTTCCTGGCGGGTTTGCTGCGCGCGCAATTCGTCCTCAAAGCTGGCCCCGGTTGTTCCATCGTTCCGGGTGCTGGAACGCGTCGAACGAACCTGGGTGGTGGCCGGCGGCGATGTCGCGCCGACCGCAAACAATTGATCGCTCATTTTCACCTCGCTGAAGCTATGGCTTTTAAGAGAGCCAGTTTTTTGCTGACCGTTTGACTGAGGGTCTGGAAGCGGAGTCCGGTCTCGGTCATCTGGATCAGCTCTGTATCAATATCCACGTTGTTACCGTCGGCGCGTTCGGTGCCGCCGGTGCGCAAACCTGTAAAGAAGGCGGTGGAATCACTCGCCGGGGTCAGGTGCGCAGCGTGGGTTCTACCCATGCTCATACCATCCTGGGTCTGCATGGCTTTCTTTACGGCGCTTTCAAAACTCAGGTTCTGGGCGTGGTAGCCTGGAGTATCCACATTGGCAATGTTCTGACCAATCATCTCCTGACGCATCGCCAGACCGTTGAGCGCCATCTTGGCGGCCTGCATGGCTCCATCTGGAACGATTACACTCATGTTATGCCTCCACTCCGTTCTCACCCAGAATGCTCATGATGCGTGTGACGTAGGTCTGGGTTTCTGTATAAGGCGGAATGCCGCCGTAGCGGTCAACAGCACCGGGGCCTGCATTGTATGCGGCCAGCGCCAGTTCCACCTTGCCATCGTAACGGGTCAATAACTGCCGGAGCAAACGTACACCACCATCCACATTTTGTACCGGGTCCATGGGGTCAGAAACGCCCAAACCCTGGGCAGTGCCCGGCATGAGCTGCATCAAGCCCATTGCCCCGGCATGGGAGACTGCTGATGGATTGAAATTGGACTCAGCCCGAATTACCGCCTGCACCAGGCGTGCATCCACGCCATATTTGGCGGAGGCTTCGTTGATCAATTGAGAAAAATCACCATTAACCGCTGCCCCGCTGTTTGAAAAGTAGCCGGATGAGGTGGAACCGGTGGGGTTGTAAGCATCGGTCTTCTCCTCCAGCTTCTCAATCATCTCTTCAATCTTTGCCATGCTCTTTTCCATCAATGCGAACATCATCTCACTGATGGATGCCTGAATTTGTGATGCCATGATTTTGTCCAACATCCTTACACCTCCTGCGGTCTCTGCCGATAAGCACGCGCGATGTAAATATCATCCTGCGTGTTGCGCTCCTGCCGGTCCTGCTCCTGGGTCCATTCCTCGACCTCTTTTCGTCGCAGGGTGTCCAGTACTTCCTCATCCTGGCGGGCGGTCACCAGTTCCTTGCGTTTGGCTTCCATCTTCTCAGCAATAATAATGAGCGCTTCCTGCACCTGAACAATTTTCTCTTTTGTCTGTTCGATGTTCTCACGCAGACGGGCCACCCTGAACAAATCGATATTGCCAGATTGCAACTCCTGTAACTGGACAAACTGGTCATCCTGCAACTCTGCCAGCGAGATGAGCAACATTTTGCCCTCTGTCTGGGCGTGGACAAGCTCAGCCAGTTCGCCTTCCAGTTTTTCCACGCGTGTGTGCCTTACATCCAGTACCGTTTGAAGCGAGAATTTTGGCGGCATTTTATCTACCTTTAACCAGCGCCTAATGTAGCCTGCAAGCGTTCCAGTGTGTCTTGATACTGGCTGAACTCATGCTGTCCCTGTTGAAGGAACGCCAACAGGTTGGGCATAACCTTTAAAGCAGCGTCAATTTCAGGGTCAGAACCGTGTACATAAGCGCCAATATTGATCAGATCGCGCGCTTTCTCGTAGGTGGCCAGGTGTTTGCGCGACATGGCTGCCAGTTGCCTGTGCTCTGGCCGGGTGACAGCCGGCATGACGCGGCTGACACTGTTAAGGACATCAATGGAAGGATAGTGATTGCGCGCCGCCATCACACGGCTGAGCACAATATGCCCATCCAAAATGGAACGCACGGCGTCGCAAATGGGTTCATTGAAGTCGTCGCCCTCCACCAACACGGTGAAATAACCCGTGATGGTTCCGCGCTCGTTTGCGCCGGCGCGCTCCAGCAGTTTGGGCAGCAGGGCAAACACCGAGGGCGTGTACCCCTTGCTGGCAGGCGGCTCGCCAATCGCCAGGCCCACTTCACGCTGCGCCATGGCAAAGCGCGTCACCGAGTCCATCAAGAAGGTCACATCCATCCCGGCGTCCCGGAAAAACTCAGCGATGGTCATGGCCACAAAAGCAGCCTTGAGACGCACCAGGGCGGGCTGATCGGACGTGGAAACCACCACAACAGAACGCGCCATGCCGTCCGGGCCCAGATCGCGCTCCAAAAATTCCCGCACCTCACGCCCACGCTCGCCCACCAGGGCGATTACCGAAACATCCGAGCTGGTACTGCGGGCAATCATACCCAGCAGGGTGCTTTTGCCCACCCCGGAACCGGCAAAGATACCCATGCGCTGGCCCTTGCCGCAGGTCAACATGCTGTCGATCACGCGCACACCGGTCACCAGCGGTTCTTCAATGGGTTTGCGTTGCAACGGATGCGGTGCGGCTGCAATGGTGGAGATATGTTCAACATCCAGCAATTGTCCGCCTGCATCCAGCGGCTGCCCCAAACCATCCAGTACGCGGCCCAGCAAGCCCGCCCCCACCGGCGCTCGAAAGGATTTAAACACGGGAATAATCGGACTGCCCGGCTGAATACCTTCCATGTTACCGAGCGGCATCAACAACACGCGCTGATCCCGAAAGCCCACCACCTCGGCGGTGATGGTGGTGGTACGGCTGGTCTGGATCTCGCAAACCTCACCGATCTGGCAGTCCAGCCCAACAGCTTCGATGGTCAACCCCACCACCTGAATGACCCGGCCCGATACGCGAACAGGATCCACACGCTCAACGGCGTTGCGGAAACGGCTCAAATCGGGCAACTTCACCTCAGGTGGTGTCATTCTTTCTTTTCTTCCTCGTCAAGCGCATCCAGAATCAGTTGCAGGCGGGTTTCTATTCGGGCATCCACCGTACCGTTGATGCCGTCTATAAAACAACCGCCAGGACGAATATTTTCAGAGGGAAACAACTGGATCCTCTGATTGCTGATATTGGTTTGAAAATCACGCCATGAAGGGTCAAGGTTGGCAGCGTCTCCAGGGTTGAGGAAGATGCGCAGTTCGCCCAGCGTACGGGCATTGATCAAAGCATGAGAAAAGGTCTTCTGCAGCACAGCATCCTCAACTTCGAATCCCTCAGTAAAAAGCATTTGAGCAATGGTGCGCACCAGCCCGAGCACGATCTCCTGGCTCTGGTTCATCAATTCCTCGCGCCATTCCAACATGCTGTTGAGGATGTTTTGCGCAGCCTCACCCGAACTGGCCAGTTCCTGTCTGGCTCTGTTCAAACCTTCTTCATATGCCTGCCGATTCACTTCCTCAATGGATGCCTGTGCATTACGCACAATTTCATCTGCCTGACGGCGGGCTTCCTCCAATATTTCATCAGCCTGCCTCTCCGCATGACGGATGTGGTGCTGATGAGTCTCTTCCCTTGAGTAGGAGGTAATGGCTGGGAATGTATTCATCACCCCGTGATCTGCAACTCGCGGTGGTGGTACACCGTATGCGCTCAAGTCGGGCGGCATCCACAGGCTGGACATGCTTGAATTCACCAGATTGCCCGATGCATGGTCCGTGAGAGTTCTTTCCATCCTGGCTGGCGAAGGACCAGCCTGAAACAAACCCATCACTTCCTCAGCCATCTCTGAATCGAGGGATGAACTGGGACCCAGGTCAACCGGCTGCCACCGGCGGGCGTTATCGCCTTCGTCGCTAGACAATGACTTCATACTCACCACCCGCGCCGCCGATTACAATCTCACCGGCTTCTTCAAGGGCGCGCACGGCATCCACCAACCGGCGCTGGGCTGCATACACATTTTTAGCCAACTGTGGACCCAGGATCTCGATTTCTTCCCTGAGGTTGTCACGGGCGCGTTCTGAAAGATTGCGGAACACCAGGTCGCGCAGGCGGTCTGGAGCAGCTTTGAGCGCCAGAGCCAGATCGGTTTTGGAGATATCGCGCAACACGCGCTGCATGGTGCGATCATCCAGTTTGGTGAGGTCGTCAAAGGTGAACATATTGGCGCGAATTTCTTCCACCAACTTGGGATTGGTTTGTTCCAGCGCCTCAAAGATGGTCTTCTGCACGCCCCGGTCCACCTGATTGAGCATTTTGACCAGGAACGCCACACCACCGGTTGCCCTGAAGTCTGCTTCACTGATCACGCCGGACAGCTTGTTTTTCAGGCCGCGTTCCACAATCTGCACCACCTGTGGCGAAACACGATCCATCACCGCCAGACGCAGGGTGACTTCGATCTGCAGCGCGCCATCAAAATTGGTAAGGATGTCCGCCGCAACCTTGGCTTCCAGGTACGAAAGCACCAGGGCAATGGTCTGCGGAAGTTCATCCTGCAACAGGTTGGCCACCTGTGCGGGGTCAGCATTACGCAGCATTTCAAATGACGACATCTGCTGATGGGCTGAGATGCGTTCGAGAATTTCAGCTCCACGCCGTGGACCGACTGCACGCGAGAGCAATTGCCGCGAATATTCGATGCCGTTGCTCATGGTGCTGGCGCCCTCAAGCGATAACTCATACGCCTCGCGCACCACCTCACGGCGCAGATCCTGGGGAACCATGTTGGCTTTACTTAACGCCAGCAAGACCCTTTCGATCTCCCCTTCACCAAGGTATTGAAGCACCTTGGATGAGGCGTCAACCCCCAGCGTCAAAAGCAACGCAGAGGCTTTATCCAATCCGGTTAATTGAACATCATCCATGGCGTCTCTCATCCTCGTTTAACCAAATTTGGATAATATCAGCGACGGTGGCCGGGTTCTCTTCGGTCATGCGGGACATGACCCGTTGCATTTGTTCATCCTCTGGTGAAGGCTGGGACGCGCGAGGGAACTCGATGCGCGGCCGTTCCACCACCGGCGCAGCCTGTTCCTGCGTTGCGCTGGCTTGCCCTGCATTTTGACCCGGCAGTTGATCCATGGAGAATGGCGGAGGCATGACAGCCGGAGCCGCCTGCCCCATGCCAGGCAGAGCCGTTTCACCCACAGGGCGCATGACGGGCGTCCAGTTTTCACTGGAGGCAAGCCGCAGGTTGCGGAACAAACGCGAGATGTACCACAACAACATCAATACAATCAACCCGGCGGCAACCGCCGTGCCAATGCGGATGTACAACTCAGTCTGAGACGTTTCTTCCAGTTCAGCAGCCTGTTCTTCAAAGAAAGAGCGGTCAAAAGCCATGGATTCGACTGCGAGCACGTCGCCACGGGTGGTGTCTATACCCGCCGCGGCCGCCACAGCCGTTTGAATACTGGCCAGTTGCCCCTGATCAGTTACACCATCCACCATCACGCTCAATGTGATGCGTTCAATTGTGCCGGGGGCTACCACAGCCCGCTCTTCAACCTGGGTTATTTCATAGTTGATGGTTTCTTCCGTGCGGGTATAGTCGCTGGAGCCTGTACCGGTGGCCGTATTTGCGACAGGCGTGGGCAGGTTGGTGCCCGCGCCGGGTACACCACCGGTGGTTGAACCGGTTGATTTGTAGGTTTCATTGACTTTTTGTGAGCTGCGAATCGCCGCAGGAGTAGGGTCAAACATCTGCGAAACGGTCTCGCGCTGTGACCAATCCATGATGACGCTGGCTTGCACCACCGATTTATTGGGCCCAAGCACGGAATCGAGCATGGTTTGCACTTTTCGTTCAATGGTCTGTGCTGCCGCAACTTCGGCAGCGCGGTGGGTATCCACCTCGGCAATGCCATTGGATGAACCCGCACCGCCGCCCGAAGCCAGTAGATTTCCATCGGTATCCACAATCACCACTGATTCCGGGTCCAAACCTTCCACACTGCTGGCAACCAGATGGGCGATGGAGCGCACCTGGCCCATATCCATCGTCTTGCCGGCGCGCACCTGAATGGTGACTGCAGCAGTGGCTTCCTCCTGCGCATCCACCAGCAGCGATTTTTCGGGGGTGACAATGTGCACCTGGGCAGCTTCAACCGCGTCCAGGCTGCCAATGGTGCGTTCCAGCTCGCCCTCAATCGCGCGCTGGTAATTGACCTTCTGGGTGAACTCGGTCATGCCAAAGGTGTTGCCGCTAAACAACTCAAAACCGACCGTGCCGCTTTCTGGCAGGCCGTCACGAGCCAGCATCATGCGCACCTGATACACCTGATTGGATGGAACCAGGATGGTTCCGCCACCCTGCAACTTGTAAGCAATGTTGCTTTCATCCAGCACCTGAATGATCTCACCTGCATCCGACTCAGTGATGCCAGAGAATGCCACCGAGTAGCTGGGGGCGGTGGCCCATGAGACAATCAGAGGAACAAAAATGGCCACCACCAGAATAAGCACAATCAGTACGATGCGCTGAACTGCTGACTGGCGCTGCCAGAAATTGTTAAACTGTTGCGTTAATGCTGCCATGTATTTACGCCCCTGCCACTAATCAAATGGACATCCGCATCACTTCACGATAAGCATCCACCAGTCGATCGCGGATTGCCATGGTAATGCGAAAGTTAACGTCGTTTTCTTCTGTGGCGATCATCACCTGATGGATATCCACGTCCTCCCCCATTGCCAGCTTGGAAACCAGATCATTGGCATTTTCCTCTGACTGGCTGAGTGAACCAAGCACCTGCTGGAAGGTCTTTCCGGCTTTATCGATCTGCCCCGAGACGGTGGTGTCGCGCTCGGGCATCTCGATGCGGTTGAGGCCGTATGGGGAAATGGAAGGAATTTGCATAATGAAACCTCACCTCTTCAAACTACCGCCCGATATCCAGGGCGCGCAAAGCCATGGTTTTGGCTGCGTCAATAACCGCCAGATTGGCTTCGTAAGACCGCGTCGCCGACAACATGTTGGTCATTTCCACCACAATGTCAACATTGGGGTACTCAACGTATCCTTCTTCATCGGCGTCAGGATGGGTAGGGTCATAAACCTTCTGCCCCGGTTCCTGGTCCACGGTAATTTCAGCCACCTGAACCCCCCCCATTCCCAGACCAGCCGGGTCAAGGGGTTCGCTACCACGGTGGGCTTTGATCAGTGCAGGCAGGAAAGAGTTCTCACCGGCAGGGCGAAACACAACATCACGCCGGCGATACGGTCCGCCTTCTTCTGTGGCGGTGGTCTCGGCGTTGGCGATGTTGTTGGAAATGATATCCAACCGCAACCGCTGGGCGCTTAAGGCTGAAGAACCTATTCTAAGTGCATCCCAAAAACTCATATCCGGCTCCTGTTAACTGTTCCATGCCTCCGTTCGCATATTAACATATTGGGGGTTTTGGAGCAGTAAAGCCGGAGTGAACTCGGGGTTAAATTTAAGTAAAACCTGACCATCCTGATGAGATGGTCAGGTTAATATTGCCGCTGAGGGCGTTCAATTGTGGGGGTCTGCCGGTCGCCGCCGGCTGCCGGGCAGTTATTATTTAGCCCGCTTGCTCCATTCCAACATAACTGCCGGCATACGATGGAACACCAGGTTGCACTGCAACCCGCGTGGTTTTCTTATCGGTTCGCACCCAGGCTTCCCGCAGATCACGCAGCACACTCGCCGCACCGTCCCACTCACCCTGCCGCAGGCACTCCAGGCAGTACTGATACAGGCGGAACAGGCCAACCGAAATTTCGGGATAGTCAAAATTGAGCGCGTCGCGCAGCACACTGATTGCCTTGGTCGCGCGTACGAAGTCCTGCTGTTCACAAGAGCGAATGGCCAGATCGTAAGCCATGATCACCAGACGAACCGGGCTGGCGCCCATGACTTCCTGCTGACGGTACTCGTTATTGTGATAGGGTAACTGGTACATGACGACCTCCTCAATCAATAAAACTTTTATGTTTTCTCTACTACATACGTTATCGGACAGGTGGTGGTGAACTTGATAGTTTGAAGATGTAAATTTGGCGTAAATTTTTATGCCGGTTCCTGTCACCCCACCCCTGGCTGCGGAAGAGAATTCGCCAGCAGAAACGCCTACAGGCAGTGCGCGGTTCTCCTCACACTGCCTGCCTCAATGATTGGCTGCCATGGTCACTTCCTATGTATAGAGCTGGAAGAGGCTTCCCTCACGGAAGTTCTTCAACTCAGATGGTGGAATGGTCCTGATCAGTTCGTTGCTGGCGCGATCGAAAATCAAAACCGTCACTTCCCTGGTTTTCTCATCCACGTTGAAACGTAAACGGACTGTATCCAGGGAAAGCGGCGATCCCTCGCCACCCGAATTATCGGGTTGTTGTTCCACAGCCGGCTGGTCATCAGCGCGGGTTTTCCCGGCCGCTTTCAGGCTGGCTGCGGCAACATCTGATCCGCCCACCATGTGAAGCGCTGCTGTGGTGGCATCCAGATCCACCCTTCCAACTGCGTTTACCGGACTATCAGACATTGGTTCCCTCCTTTCAAAAAGATTCGAACATCCTTGTTCGAACGGTATTACCTGGCTTATGATGAGTAATTCACCGAGTTGATGCTGGCCATCATCTGTTGCTGGTAGGTGAGTGTAAGCAACTGTGCCTGCATTTCACCAAACTGCTGCACCAGACTGACTTCGCGGTCATTCAGACGGGTGGTGAGGTCAGTAATGCTACCGCCCAGCTCAACAATCTGGGTGTCAAAGGTATTGATGGATTGGGTGATGTACCCGCCTGTGCCAGTGAACCGCTCCAGTTGTGAAGTGAGGTTGCTCATGACCGTGTCCATCACTTCCACCAGCGCGGGCATGTTTTCCGTCATGGCGGCTTCCAGCTTGGATGAGTCGCTGACTTCGGCTCGCAGGCTGTCATTGATCGTCAATCCAACTTCCAGCAGGCTTCCAAACGTTCCCGTGGCGGTCTGCTGCATGAAGGCGGAGAACAGGTTGGAGCGCAGATCACTGAAGGCTGAGTCGTTGGCCAGTGCCCCGCGGGTGTAGGTTTTGTCCGACACCTTGGTGATGGCCATTTTGCCTTCCAGGTAGGTGAGCAGATCATTGAACTTTTCAACGAACGTGTTCACTGCTTCGCGACCGGCAGTGGTGCTTGAGTTAACCGTAACGCGTGCACTGCGGCCTTCGGCGTCTGATGCAAGGTTGAGCGTGACGCCGTAAATCACATCACTGACGGTGTTGCTTTGGCTGGTGAAAGTACCCGGCAGCCCGTTGACTGTGAAGCTGGCTTTCCTGCCGGTCTGCAGGTCTTCAGCCGTATTGGAAAGATTGGCGCTAAAACCCAGCAGACTGGAGAACCCACTGGAATAAACCATGCGGTTTTCGTCGCCGGTCTCGTCATTGGTCAGGATCATTTGCGTGCCGACCACAGAAGCCGTCACCGTATATTCGCCAGGCTGGCGGGATGAGTTGATTTTGTTGGCGATGTCCACAAGTGAGTCTTCGGCCACCACTTCAATGTGGCGGCCCATGGCGGTGTAGTCCACCAGGGTGGAACCCGCCTCACCGGTTTCTCTGAAGTTCAAGACCAGGCCGCGCTCAGTGTCGAAGCTGGAACCCGGCGTGAAATCCTGCCAACCGGCAGTCTGGCTGGGTCCAACAGCCACGGCATCGCCATTTTCATCCACCAGGCGGAAACGCCACTGGCCGTCGGTCTGTTCAGTTTCCACTATGTAACGGCCCGTACCCAGTTCAGCACGGTCTTCATCAATGGTACCAGCAACACTGAGTGAGCCCACCCAGTCACTTTCGGTTCCAGAGACAATGCTGGCCGCGTTCACGCCGGTTCCGCCGACGTACAGGTCGCCGGTTTTATTTAAAGCTTGATCAGCCGATGATTGTGAAGCAGACACCCGGCGTTGCGCCACAGCGATATCAGTCACAGAAACATCATAAATGCCAAGCGCCGCCGAGCTGCTTGCGCTGGCGGTGAGTACGCTATAACCGGTTGCCACATTGGAAACCGCAGCTGTGCGGCCCAGTTTGAATGCATTGAAAGGGCTGCTGCTGGAGAGGGCGGTGATGGCATCCAGTAGTCCGTCGATCTTGTTGCGGGTATCCTGATACACCGCTTTCTGAACATTCAACGTATCGCGTTGGGTTTGCAGACGCGTCAGTGGCTGGCGTTCAGTTTCCATGATCGAACTGACCAGGTTGGTGAAGTATGTGGAGAGATTATTATTAACCGACGATACCATTTTGCACCTCTGTCAGCCCCGAATTATAAAGGGGTGTGGGGGGCGCTTGCGC
>DAOUGC010000130.1:0-6828 GCA_034429695.1 Levilinea sp. | reverse complement strand
GATTTCTTGCATTCGCTCTCGCTGCAAACAGCCATCGGCATGGATCACGTGGAGATGATGGAGAATCTAAAGCGTTCGAACCGCGAATTGGCGATGGCATACGATGAGACGATCAAGGGCTGGGCTCAGGCATTGGAGTTGCGCGACCAGGAGACCCGCGGTCATGCAGACCGGGTATCGGACCTGACGGTGCGTCTGGCGGCTAACCTGGGCTTCAAGGGAGAAGCCTTAGACCATATTCGCCGTGGGGCGCTGCTGCACGATATCGGCAAGATGGCCATCCAGGACCGCATTCTCAACAAGACTGGTCCACTGACTTCGGAAGAGTGGGTCACTATGCGCCAGCATACTACCATCGCTTACAACATGCTGTATAACATCGAGTACCTGCGCCCGGCGCTCGATGTGGTGTACGCGCATCACGAGAAATGGGATGGCACTGGATATCCGCGCGGTCTAAAAGGCGAAGAGATCCCACTGTCGGCGAGAATTTTTGCCGTGGTGGATGTGTGGGATGCCATCACCAACCCGCGCCCGTACCGCAACTTACCCTGGCCGGTCAGCGAGGCACGTGCCTACATTATCCAGCAGTCGGGCAAGCACTTTGACCCGCGCGTAGTGGAAGAATTCATCAAACTGATCGGCTAAGATTGTTTGTGTCCATTGTTTGCACCGGGAGATGCCTTTTCTCCTGGCGTAGAGCCCTCTTCCGGCTTGTCGTGCAGATCTAACCATTCGCGGATCTGGTCGGCGTGTTCGTCTTCGTGGTCGACGGTGTCATTTAGAATCCATTGGAATAGAGGAACCCCCTTAAGCCAGGGGTAGCGGTGGACATCATTGAGATCCTTCTGGCTCATGTCTGTCACGCGCCGGAGGGTTTGTTTGCGCACGCCTTGCCAGTCCTGCCAGATGATTTCCAGCGGGCGCTCTTTGCCAGTAAGATACCAGCGTTGGTTCAGTTCATCCACTGTTTCTTTACTGAAATGCGCTGTGGTGGGCTTTTCTACGCCGCGCTGGGCCTGGAAAAGCAGCGTAACGACTTGACCTTCCCAATAGGTGAGGTGAGCCAGGATATCTTTGATCGACCAATCACCGCACACACCCGGTTGCAGCATCATCTCATCGGGTAGATCCTGGAGCATCTCGAGCAGTTCCTGATGCCCGTCTTCTAAGGCTTCCAGCAGTTCAGTCTTTTCCATAAGCGCTCCCTATTGATCCACAGTGTACCACGGATCAGGGGACGCGATGATAATGACGTCATTATTTTTACGAGCTGCTCTGGTATTTTTTAACAAACTTTATTGTTACAATCTTACTTATTGACAAGGTGAAAATAATCGCAATATAATTGCAATACCTTATTTGTGTTATTTTTCTTGACATTAAACATAATTTAATCGTTATTTTAACGTTAATAACTTACCGGCAGGGCAATTCAATGCGGAAGGGGAGACCGCGAATTTGCCGCCGTGGGAAAGCACCAGTTGTCTGGTAGCTTTTCCATTTGCCGCTTTTCAAATCCCCCCTTCTCAACATCTTCATCACAGATCCTTATTGATGCATATTTTCTATTTTCGGGTTGGGGAGACCCGAAAGTGGGGGAGGGGTTCCATGCCAGGTGGTCCTTGAGCCGTACGGGGAGGCGGCTCAGAGACCCGGTAGTAAGGCAGCAGGGCCGGGTGTCGTTCAATCAACGCGCCTGTTGCCCGGCTGTTTTATTTTTATCGGGATGAGTGCAAATCAACAAAAGTCGTTACTATTTGCCCAGGGAGGTGAGATCCGAAACATTTCGATCAAAGAGAGATATCGCATCTTCAGGATGGGTGAAGCCTGTACGCAGGCGATACCTGAAGAAATCGAAAAAGATCCTTTCCGGCTGGTCTCATACATACTCTGGGTCTGGACGGGAGGGAAATTTGGGGAGGGAATAAAAATGTCAGCGAAAAAGTATTGGATGTTCATTACCTGTATACTGTTGACCGGGCTACTGTTGGTCGCAGTCACCTTACTGCCAACGGGCAGTGCCGCTGCGCAAGATCCAGGTACGCCGGTCAGCGGAGACGGAGTCGTGCCCACGGAATATGATGGCAATATCTCTTGCCAGTACCTGGGCTATACTTTTGGCTTTAAGGTTGAGGGGAATGGCGCGGTTGCCTATACTGGCGCTTTTCCCTTTGATCTCAGCAATGGTGGGACTCATACCGGCGGAGCTCCCAATGACCCATTCAATTCGGTAACACTGTCCAGCAGCGATGGCTATTATTTGACCTGGGCATCGACATTAGGCATTGATGCGGTTATTGTGAAGGGCGGCCAGGATTCGAATGCCTACGTATATATCCCAGAGGACAATGCGGATACTGGCCTGGCTTCACCAGACTTAGCCGGTGGTCAAAGGCCTCAAATCAGCCACGTGGAGTTCTGCTACGACTACGAACTCACCGCGACGAAGACAGCCGCTACATCATACACCCGCACCTACACCTGGGGCATTGCCAAGAGCGTTTCACCTGCTTCACATGTCGGATTTGCAGGCGACACCTTCAATTCGGATTATGATGTTGATGTTACGCGGAACGCGACCGATAAAGATTTTGTCGTTAGCGGCGATATCATCGTCAATAACCCGACCCCCTTTACGGTGAACTTCAGCGTGAGTGACTCCGTGGGTGGGGTCGCGGCGACCGTCAGCTGCCCGAGCTACAGCCTGGCCCCTGGCGCAAGCATCACCTGTACCTATACGGCGGATCTGGGCGATGTAAAACCTGCCAACGGCATGAACACCGCTACCATTTCTAGCTCAACCGCTGGTGTGTTGGGGACGACAGCAACCAAGGCGTATGCTTTCGGCGATCCGACCACCATTGAGGGATACCCAACGGTGAATGTCACCGACAGCGTTCAGGGCGGGTTGGGTTCGGCTTCGGGGACGAAGAAGTTCCCGTACATCGATGATTTCGCCTGCCCGACGGATGCTTCGCTTTATGCGAACGGAGTCTATACCGATCAGGTGCCCAACCGCGCCACCATCACGGAAACAGGCCAGTACGCCGATGCGAATGTGACCGTAACCTGCTACCTGTGGGGCGTAGACAAGACGGCGAACGGCACCTACAATGACCAGTACAAGTGGAACATCACCAAGACGGTCGATCCTGCATCTCAAAGCGGGTTTGCAGGCGATGACCTCGGTTGGACATGGTCCATTACATGGTCTAAAGCCTTCGATAAGGAAATCAACCACGCGGTAACGGGCACGATCATGGTGACCAACCCGGCTCCCATGCCGCTGACCGTGGATGTGACCGACCATCTGACCGGCAACTTGGCAGCCAGCGTGATCTGCAATGATATGGATGGTGGAAACAGCCTGACAGTTAATGCTAACAGCAGCGGTACCTGTGGTTACACCGCGGTGCCGGGTTCGAAGCTGGCAGAGAACACCGCGACCGCAAAGTGCGGTACAGTGTCGGTTTCCAAAACTGTGCCGGTTAACTGGGTCAAGGGTGCGGATGTAGGGTTGGATGCAACCATCAGTGACAGCGGCACCTTATCTATTCCGGTTGATGCTCCACAGCCTTTTGAGTATTCAGAATCGCACCCGTGTGCAATCGACCCGGGAACTTACAATGCGAAAACGCTGAGTTACGGGCTCGAAATTGATAATACGGCCACCATCACCTGGACTGGGGGATCGGATTCCTCAACGGCGACAACAGCATTCACCTGCTATCTATGGGATGTAAGCAAGACGGCCGATGGAACCTATCAGAACAAGTATAAGTGGGACATTACCAAGACGGTCGATCCTGCCTTCCAGAGTGGTTTTGCCGGTGAAACGCTTTCCTGGACGTGGACCATCAACTGGGTATCCTCGTTCGTTCAGGAGATCAATCACGCAGTGACAGGCTTGATCACGGTCACCAACCCGGCTCCCATGCCGCTGACTGTGAAAGTGACCGATTATCTGACCGGCAATTTTGCCGCGGTAGTTGACTGTGGCGGCGGCAGCACCAGCCTGACGGTGGCTGCCAACAGCAGCGCAACCTGCACGTACACCGCGGCCCCGGGTTCGCAACTGGCGCAGAACACTGCCCTTGCCACCCGCAATGATGTGGCTGTGTCGGATACGGTGGATGTAAATTGGTCGAAAACTGGTGATGTGGGCCTGGATGCTGTAATCAGTGACAGCAACCACGCTATCATCCCGGCCGATGCTGCTCAGCCATACACCTACACCGAATTGCACACCTGCGCCGACTTTACCGAGGAAAAGTACGGACCGGATCTCACCTATGAGGGTGGCACGAGCAATACGGCTCTCATCACCTGGACGGGTGGAAATGACAGTTCCACGGCTAACACCGCCTATACCTGCTATGCGCCCAGTATCACTAAGACTGCTTTCGGCACGTACGATGAAAAGCATGATTGGGTGGTTGAGAAGACAGTCGATCCGCTGTCGCAGTCAGGTTATCCCGGCGATGTGCTCAATTGGAAGTGGTCTGTAAAGGTCACTGAAACGGTCACCGAGGAGGACTTTGACGCCTACGGCGTGATCACAGTGAACAACCCGAGCATTGATGAAGCGCTGGTCATCACGCTGAACGATGCGTTGAATGATGGGAAACTTGGGACGATCATTGCGGATAAGGACTGTGCTTACGTGGGTGGCGTTCTGACTGTTCCGGCTACTGGAACAGCTTTCTGCCTCTACACCGCAGATAATCTGGGCTACACCAATGACGCTGACGCGGCCAAGTTTAACAAAGCCTGGTTCACGCTGTTTGGTCAAACCTACGAGGCTACTGCGGACATCCATTGGTCGAAGACGCTGTATGATCCCAACGCCATCCTGACGGACGCTCTCAAACCACTCAATGAAGCTCTGACCGGACACACAGAAGCAGGAACATATGAATTCGGCCCTTACACCTATCCTGGTAGCCACACCTGTGATAGCAGCCGGGCGGCCTACTTCGTGAAAGGTGTGTACACGCCAATCACGGACACGCTCGTAAACACAGCGTATGTGAAGGATGGAGATCAGGAATTCGATCGGGACGATGCAACCACCACCTGGACCTGCAACGCCAGCTTCGTTGACATCTACAAAACCACTAATGGCGCACCGGCTGACCCGACTAAGGATATCCAGTTTGCGTTGTACAGCGGTACCACCAAGCTCTCCACCGTGAGTACGTTGAACAACGGGGCAAACCTCCAATTCCCAACCGCACTGGTGCCGGGTGACAAATATACCATTTGCGAATCCCCGGTTCCGGCTGGCTACACGTTTGAGATCAGCGTTAACGGTGGCAACATGCTCACCTACGCGGGACCTCCCGGAACAGCGCTACCGACGGGTGAGGTCCAGTGCTTTGACTTCACCGCAGAAGCAGGCGGCACAACGCTTACTTACAACATCGAAAATCGCTATCCCGGTGGGGCGCCGCGCACGCCCGGTTACTGGAAGAACTGGAACCGCTGCACCGGTGGCAAACAGGCCGAGACCGCCGACAAGCTCAACAATTACTTAGGCCCGATCAATGGCGCTGGCGTTTTCTTGCTCGATGATCTGCTCCCGCAGATGCTTGGCAGCTACCTGACGATCGACACCTGTCAGGAAGGTGTCTATATTCTTGGTGGGCAGGATCTTTCTGGCAAGAATATGTCAAGTGATGGGGCCTACGTTATGTCGAGAGCCCTCCTGGCTGCCCGGTTGAACCAGGATGCGGGGGCTTGCATGCCGTCTGTGTCTCAGACCTGGGCATATAAAGGGCAAAACCTCACCTTTGAGCAGATTCTGACAGCTGCTGATAACCTGCTCACCAGGATTGGCTTCAAGGGCACGGGATCTTATCTGGACCCCAAGGTCAAGGGCAGCCTCCTGACGACACGTACCGACGCCCTCTACCTGTATGGGATCATTGATGGTTACAACAACGCCCAGTTCTGCACTGGTGATCCTTCCCACTAAGGTGAAAGTCGAGGGTAGCGTGTTTGCCAGGCATAGCACCTTTTATGCAAAAATACTTTCGGCGAATGACCTGGCGCCATAAGCGCCCGTTCTACGCTAACTGACGACCGGCTCTCCCTGGCAGCCGGTGGAATAGAAAGCGCGGGTGACCATCACCGGTCACCCGCGCAACATTGTCACGCGATCGATGAGAAATATTGTTCCTCGATCTGCTGCCAGGTTTCACCGGGTTGGACGCGCAGGTAGCGCCCCAGCAGAGGGGTAGCGGCGCGGATTTGCTCGGCCATGCGCAGTGCCAGGCGGCGCATGGAGAAATGGGCATTCTCAGCCGAGCGCAGGCTGGTGAAGTGATCGGCCGAGCGCAGGTTCATCTCCAGCAAAACGCGCCGGTTGCAGCCGTTAGGCACCACGTATGAGGCTGCTTCGGGGCAGGCTTTGGCCAAGGTCTCGTAGGCGCGCACAGCGCGGTCCATGGCGCGGCAGTATGGGTCGCCCGCCCCGGCAGTTACTATACGTTTTGGCACTGCATAGCCCAGAGCGGCCGTCAGGGGTTGGGCAGTCTGGGTCATCATGCGGTGGCGTTTGAGTTCAAAGTAACCACCTTGATCCACAACCACGTCAAAGGTGTAATGGGCCAATTCGGTCTCGCGCAGCGGGATGTCGTGCCTGCCCAGGCGGCCCAGCAGGGCCTGAGCCAGCGCAGCCTTCCCGGCTTCATTAAGACTGTTGACGTGGTTCAGCGCTTGCGTGTAGGAAATCTCGCCAAACCGGTAGAGTGCGGCAGCCAGCACGCGCGCTTCACCTGCCGGGGAGCAGTCGACTAGCTGGCACCATGCCTGCCCATTATG